>JACPAO010000016.1 GCA_016180755.1 Methanobacteriota archaeon | reverse complement strand
GATCGCCTGTTCGCCGAGGCCGGCGCCGAGGCCGGCGAGGCCGACCGCGAGGCCGGCGCCGAGGGCGATCATTCCCTTCGTCGTCTGCTTCGCCGCGTCGACCGTGAAGCTGTTGTCGACCTCCTGGGCCGACACGACTCCGGCGATGAAGACGAGCGCGAAGAGACCGCCGAGGGTGAATAGGACTTTCCGCATCAAGCTTGTTTCACCTCCTGCATCGTATATTTCCGTTGAGCGCCAAAGGGGGCAAAGGGCGTGCCGCCGCCCTGGTAGAACTTCGTGAAGAACTCGACGTAGTGCAATCGGAGGGCGTGGAGGGCCGGGCCGAGGATCCCTAGGAGCACGCCCATGCTGTGGAAGAAGAACAGGACGATGATCGCGCCGGCGATGCCGCCCCAGCCCTTCACCATGAGCATCTTCGCGATCTCGTTTCCGGCAAGCGCGATGCCGACGCCGGAGAGCCCGATCGCGACGAGCCGCGTGTACGATAGGAGGTTGGAGATGATGGAGGGCAATTCGAGGAGCGCAATGCCTCCCTCGCCCATCACGAGGAGTACGACGCCCACGATGAACAGGACGAGGGCCGCGTAGAGGAGGAGCTTGCTCGAGGAGGATTCCTTGTGCACTTCGGCCTGGTAGGTCTCCACCGCGCCCGTCCCTTCGGCGGCGTGCGGTTCGCCCAGGCCGAGTGTGCTCGGGACGACGGCGAAGCCGGCGAGGGCGACGGCGAGGAGGATGGCGAGCCAGCTGCCGCGGTGCTTGATGGCGTCGCCCATGCCGTGCTCGGCGGCGCTGTTGCGCATGCCCACAACCAGGCCGACGAAGAGGTGGATGACGCCGATGAGGAGGCTCAAGGCCAGCAATAGCTTCACTTCATGGAGCCGGGAGAGGGGGTAGGGGATCGGGCCGAAGTTCGTGTGGTAGTGGGACACGACGCCCGCCTCGCCGAAGAGTTCGAGGCCGAAGAATTCCCCGTAGAGGAGCCCGAACACGATGCTCGAGGCCGCGCAGTGGAAGAAGATCCGGTTGAGGTGCCAGCGGCTTTCGAAGCCGAACATCTTGTAGAGGAAGTTGAACCCGCCCGTCGCGAGCATCACGAGGAGGATCGCTCCGTACCCGACGTCGCCGAGCATGAGCCCGAAGAAGAACGGGAAGCCGACGAACATGAAGAGCGTCGGATCGAGCTCGGTGTACTTGGGGCGCGAATACGTGTCGGTGAGCAGCTCGTAGGGTCCGCTCCGCTTGGGGTTCCGGAGCATGACGGGAACGTCGTCCGGGGCCTTCTCGTGGCCGCCGCCGTGGTGCTCGGCATCGTGGGCGTCCGCCGGCCCGTGGCCGCGGGCGTCCATGCTGCGGGCCGCGCGCGTCGTGCGGGTGACGTAGACGCCGTTCTGGGTGGCACGGCCCAGGGCGTTCTCCATCCGGGCGTAGGCGTCGTGCGGCATCCACCCCTCGATGAGGAAACTGTTGGGGCCGGTCCGGAACCGTACCGGGGCCGTCGCCTTGTCGGATTCCAAGGCGAGGTACTCGTCGAGGGCGAAGAACGCGGCCGCGTGTCGTTCGCGGATCCTCGCGACCTTCTCGTTGAGGCCGTCGAGGTCGGACTGGAGTTGCGCGCGCCGGACCGCGATCTCGTCGAGTCGCTCGCGGGGCTTCGCGTCGGAGGGTGGCAGTTCCAACGGGACGAGCCCCAAGCGCCCCGCGGCCTCGTTGAGTTCCTTCTCCGCGGCCTTCGGGGCGAACGCCGCGAGGAACCGGCCCTCGACCTCCTCGCTTTCGATCCAGTCCGCCTGCGGATGCACCGCCTTCAGGGCCGCGAGGTCGGCGTCGGCGGGGGCGAAGCCTGAAACGGAGGCGAGCGAAACGTAGCCCGAGAGTAGCTTCGTGGGGACGGAAAGGTTCGCGACCCGTCGGAGGACGGCAGCCTCCTCGTCAAGGCCTTTCCCTTCGTCTTGGAGCTTGCCGCGGTCCTCGACGAGGCGCGCGAGCTCGTCCTCGACCTCGCTAAGCTTTTGGAGGGCAAGAAGGTTGGGAATCGTGAAGGGCCGCGCGTCCGGGGGCGGGGTCATCTCCGCGCCCTTCATGACGCCGCGCACGCGAAGGAGGCGCTCGGCGATTTTGGAGCCGTGAGGGAGCGGGGTGCCCAGGTCGAAGAATTCGTCCTGTCCGTCGAAGTCCTCGATGTGCAAAAGGCGCATGCGGTGGAGAGTCTCCACCGTGTCGGCGAGCTTGCCCTTGGGGCCGACGATCGCCACCTTCGCCATCGGGACGGGCTTGAACATCCTAGAGGCTCCTCTCGAATGCGCCGAGGGCCTTCTCGACGTGCTGGTCGCTCGTCGCGGCGGGCGTCCTCCTGGGCGCGCTCCACGAGCTCCTGCGCTTCGGTCTTGGCCTTCTTCAAGAGCTCCGACGCCCGCTCCTTGGCGGCGGCGACGCGTTGGGCGTTCTGCTCCTCGGCCGAGCGCAACTTGACCAGGATTTCTTCCTTCATAGGCACGGTCTCCGTTCGAAAGTTTGAGCCGTTTCTCGGAGAATTTGCCCGGCCCAAAAGAGGCCTGATATTTAGGGGTTTGGGGCATTTTTTCGGGGCCGGCCGCGCATCGTGAACGAACGCAACGGCGGAACGTGATGGCTTGCCCTGCGCGACCCCTTCCGTTGGACGTTCATTTCCCTCGCGAAGACGCGTCGTGGAACCTAGCCCGCGGGACACAACCGTTTTAACCTGGAGCGTGGCCTTTCGTGCCATGCGCCGCTTCCTCGCCGTCCTCGTCTTCGCGACGTTCCTCGCGTCCGTCACAGCCGCCCAACCTGAATCGCCGGTCGAGGCCCCCGGTGCCTTTGCCAAGGACGACCCCGCGCTCGTCGACCTCCTCAAGAAGGCGTCCGACGAAATCAAGGGCCGGAACGTCTACGACTGCATCGACAAGATCACGACGGACCCGATCGGCCTGTACCGCGTCATGGGCACGCCCTCCCAGGGCGAATTCATCAAGAAATACGGGAACGTCTTCTCGACCGTAAGCCCGAAGCTCAAGAGCCACGTCGTCCACTTCACCAGCGGCGGGCCGGGAATCGGAAGCGGCGCCCTGCCCACGGGCGGCAACAACATCATCGGCGTCCTGCCCGGCAAGGACCTCACCAAGTGGGTCGTCTTCGGCGGCCATTACGACACCCGAGAGGCCACGCTGGGCGGCGCGGCCATCGACAACACGAGCGGCATCTGCACCGTCAAGGAGTTCGCGCGCGCGTTCACCGCCCTCAACATCGAGCCGGCCGCAACCATCGTTTTCGCCTGGTGGGACGGCGAGGAGTGGGGCCTCTACGGGTCCCGCGCCTTCGTCGCCGACCACAGCGCCACCAAGACCCTCCTTGGCCTCGACAAGGACGCGCCCGTCACGATCCTCATGGGCAACAGCCACGACATCGTCGGCATCAACTACCCCGCCTACAACACGTGGGTCACCTGGGGCGCGCCGACCGACCTCATGGAGTACGCGGTGCTCAACCTGCGGACCGCCCCGTTCTCCGAGGAGAACGCGACGCTCTGCCCGAGCTACGGCTGCTACCGCAACCTTCCCCAGCGCGACGACTGGGACGACGTCAAGCACCGCAACCTCCGCTACCACTGGCTCGTCCGCGAGGTCGCCTACTCGCTCCTCAAGCTTCCCGACACGTTCGTCCAGGCCCGCGACGACAAGTACGGCCGCAGCGATCAGGTGCCGTTCATCGCGGCCGGCATCCCCGGCATGCGCGTCCAAGGAAGCCACGACAACCAGTGGCCCCACTACCATCAGCCTTCGGACACGTTGGCGACGGCCTCCCTTATGGCGGGCGGGATGGACAAGCTCCTCGACGGGTTCACGACCGAGGCCCGCGTCGGCGGACTCACCGGCCTCTACGTCGCGATGACGGCCGACTACGGCCAATACCACCCCGACGCGGAGAAGGAGGCGGAGGCCAAGCGTGCCGCCTCCCTCAAGAGCCGGGCATCGGCGAAGGACACGTCGACCGGCACGCCAGCCCCGGGCGTCGCCTTCGCGTTGATCGCCGTCCTCGTGGCCGTCGCGATCGCGCCCCGCCTACGCCGGTGATCCCTTTCCGGGCGCGTCGGGCGCCGGGGCCATGAGGCTGTCGAACAACACCGCGACGAGGTATCCGACGCCGAGCCCGAAGAGCGCGCCGGTCCAGGCCCGTCGAAGGTTCGTGCTCTCGTAGAGGCCGCCCCCCTGCAGGGCCACGTCGAGGAGGAGGGGCGCCGCGGCGAACGCCGCCATTGCGATCAGCGCCGCCAACCGTCGTCGGGGCGAATCGAGGCGTGCCCGCCAAGGCCGTGGAAGGATCTGAGGCGCTTCGTCACGGATGAAGGGGAGCGTTGGCACGAGGAACGCGAGCGCGATCCCGAGGTTGCCCGCGACGAACCCGGCCGCCATGCGGGCGTCGACCGGCATCTGGTTGCCTCCGAGCTCCCAGCTTCGCGCTGCGATCTGGTGGCAGTTGAGGTCGCCCAGGAAGTACACGACGCCCGCCACCCACGGCAGCCGGCTCCAATCGTGGTCCACGACGTTCGCGTGGCCGTGAAGGTCCCTCACCGTGCCGGCCGGCAGCGCGAGCGGCGTCGCGACCATGGCGAGCGTCCAGGCGAGGTTCACGAGCCAGAGGCCCAGGACCACCCGCTTCCCCTTCATCGGCGTCACCGGGCCCGCGGCAACGGCGCCACGCGCTCGAGGCCCTTGAAGAACTCGGCCTCGAACAGTTCCAGGCGCTCGAGGCCGGCGATGTCGCGCCGATGGAGCGGCAGGTGGATCTGCGTCACGGAGGGAAGCCGCTTCGTTAGGTCCTCGATGTGCTGGAGGTTCATCTCGCGGCGGATCTGGTTGAACTCGGCGCTCTTGAGTAGCGCCGGGATGAGGCTCTTGTCGAAATCGTGGGCCGCGAGGGCCTCGGACGCCCGGCGCTGCGACTCGGGGTCCTTCGCGAGCTTGTCGACGTCCTTCGTGAGCCCGAGAAGCACGTCCGGCTGGACCTTGTTGACGACGATGTAGCCGATGTGGATCTTGAGCTCCTTCGAGATGTACCGGTGGAGCTCGATCGATTCCTCGACGGGAAGCTTCTCCGGCAGCGTGACCACGATGAGGTTCGTCTTCGACGGGTCCGCCATGAGCTCCTGGATGGCGCCGACGTGCTGCGTGATGTCCCGGAAGAGCTTCTCGATGTCGATGTTCGGCGCGTCCGCGCCTTTCTTCCCTCCGAAGACCTTGCCGAGGGCCCGGCCGCCCTTGGCGAACTTCTGGTAGAACGAGTAGCCGCGGATCGTCCACCGCAGGAGGGCGTTCTCGCGGAACAGGTCGCGGACCTTGAGGGGTGTCGTGAGGAACGAGAGGGCGTGTCCGGTGGGCGCGGTGTCGATGACGATCGTGTCGAAGTGCTTCTCCTGACGGAACTCGATGAGCTTCCCGATCGCGAGGAGTTCGTTGATCCCGGGCATGTAGTTCGAGATGTACTTGTAGAACGGGCTCTGCGTCATGTCCTGGTCGGGGTAGTTCTCGCGCAAGTACTCGTCGATGACCTTCTCGGGGTCGAGCATCATGGCGTGGAGGTTCGGCTTCACCTCCTTGAGCCGGTGGCCGACGTCGACGCCGAGGGCGTCCTTGAGCCGCTTCGCTGGGTCCACGGTCACAAGGAGCGTCCGCCGCCCTTCCTTGGCGAGGCGGAGGGCGACGGCCGCCGACGTCGTCGTCTTCCCCACGCCGCCCTTTCCGACGAAGATGAGCAACTCACGCTGGAACAGGTCCGCCGGCCCGCGCATCCGCGGGCGAAAGTCGGGCCCTCCGTAAAAGCTTATGTTGGCACGGCCTCGTGGACCGTCGATGGACGTCCGCCAGCTACGGGAGAACCGGGCGACGTGGGAGGCCATCGCGGATAGTTTCGACCTCACCCGGGGCCGACCATGGAAGCCCGTCGTCGAGTTCCTTCGCGCCGTCCCGAAAGGCGCCCGGATCCTCGACGCCGGCTGCGGCAACGGACGCCACACGGCCGTCGCGCTCGAGGCCGGCCTCGACGTCGTCGCGCTCGATTTTTCAAGGAGGCTCCTGCACCATACGCGCCGCCAGTCGGAGCGGGCGGACCTCGTGGAGGCCGCCGTGGAGCGGATCCCGTTCCGCGACTCGACGTTCGACGCCGGGATCGCGGCGGCCGTCCTCCACCACGTTCGCGGGGCCGAGGAACGCATCGCGGTCGTTCGCGAACTCGTTCGGGTTCTGCGTCCCGGCGCTCGGCTCCTGCTCTCCGTCTGGAGTCGCGACCAGCCCCGGTTCGGGCCTGGCAAGGAGCCCCGCCCGCCGGTCGACGGTCGCCCGGTCGAGAAGGGCGACGCGTGGGTCCGCTGGACCCAGCACGGCCACGACGAGCCCCGGTTCATCCACCTCTTCGGTTGGAACGATTGGCGTCGGGAACTCGACTACGCGCACGGGCGGATCGAGCGCGTGTGGCCTGAGGCCATCGCCGCCGGCGAGGAGCCCGACAACTTCTTCGCGGTCCTTCGAAAGTGACGGTCCCGATTACGAAAAACGTTAACTGCCCGCAAGGGCCTCACCCGCGCATGCGGGTCTGGCCGGCCGCACTCGTGGGGGCATTGTTGCTCGTCCCCGTCGCCCAGGCCCAGCCGCCTGCCGGGCATGTGAACTACTGCAGCCGCGAATGCCTCCCTAGCCAGGTGAACGACGGCAACCTCACGAACGGCCCCACGAACATTATCCTATACGCCCACCTCCTTGATGCGCTTCAGCGGGCCCCCCTCAACACCGTGCCCCCGGACATGACCCGCGAGCGGGACGTCCATGGGGGCTACCTCACGCCCAGCGTGCGCGTGCCGACGGGCGCCGTGAACTTCCAGAACAACGTGTTCACCATGTACCATCTGCCCGCGTTTGTGAGCTATGACGCGCACGCCAACAACCAGGACGGGCCGCCCGCCTACCCGGTCGAGCTCGTCGGCGACCGCGCGACCGCCTACTGGTACCTTTCCCCCCACGCGGTCCCCGGCACGAACGCCACGACGCTGCCCGTGGGCGGCGTGGGGGCCATCCCCCAGCTCACGGTCGTGGCCCGGTTGGAGACGGGCCGCCACCCAGGATTCGGGACCCTCATCGCCGAAGGCGCGAGCGTCGCGCCGGTCGTGGTCTCGCTGCCGGGGAACGACTACGCGTACGAATTCCAGATTCCGCTTACGATCCGAAACCAAACCATCGCCGCCGAGGACGGGTTTGTGCTCAGCGTGCAGTGGTACCAGGCCCGCAACGGCGAGGACGAGGTGACGCAGTCCGACTGGCGGATCCGGTCCGGCATCCGGTTCCCCAACCGGCTCATCCTCCCGGTCGCCCAGCCGGTTCGCGTCCTCGACCACCTGAGCGTCCTTCGCGACGGCCACTACTTCATCGTGACGACCCTCGCCTCCGCGTTCGGGGCCTACGACCTCGACGCGTTCTCGCTCAACATGACGTTCCGCGAGGGGCCCTCGGACGTCGGGAACCCCCAGCCGCTCTTCTTCGTCGTGAATCCCCTCAAGCCGCAGACGGTCCGCGTCGTCTGGGCCGTCCCCGGCGACGCGAGCCTCCGGGCGGGCGCGTACGACTTCTCGCTCTCGGTCGTCAACCTGCAGCACACGTACGAGCTGCGGGATCGTGTCAGCCTGGACATCCTCGGGATCGCCGGGCCCAAGGCTGGGCGCTCCCCGGACCTCGCGGCGCCGCTCGCCCTCCTCACGATGGCCGCCGCCGCGCTCCTTCGCCGCCGCGTATAACCTGGTGCTCCCACCGGACGCGAGGTTTAATACCTGGTTCTTTTCCCACAACTAGGTCATGGACGCCGCACCCGCCTGCTTCAACGCGATCAGCCGAGCCATGCCGCTGCTTCGCGCCGAGACCGCCCGGCGGCTGGTCCGCGAAGGGTTGCACCAGGAGCGGATCGCCGAGCACCTCGGCGTCTCCCAGGCGATGGTCTCGAAGTACCTCCGCCGCCCGCCACGGGGGGAGACCGTCCTGTCGCCCAAGATGGTCGAAGAGCTGGTCGATGCCTCCGTCCGCGTGGCGCTCGCCGAGGAATCGCGCGGCCGCGTACCGGCCTGGTGCCCCTTGTGCACGAGCCTCTGCGACGCCGGGCTCTCCTGTTCGCTCAAGCGTGCCTCCGGCCTGACCGAGTGCCTCCGCCAGGACGAACCGCGCGCCCAAAACCGCGCCGAAGCCGTCCTCGCAAGCCTCGCCGAGGCCGAGCAGCGCATCCGGCGGATGCCCTTCCGCCACCTCATGCCCGAGGTCCGCGCCAACCTCGCCATGGCGCTGCCCGACGCCCGCGATTCGCGCGACGTCGCCGCGTTCCCCGGAAGGTTCGTACAGATCCGCCACGAGGTCAAGGCGGCGAGCCCTCCCGAGCTCGGTTCCTCGAGCCACCTCGCCCAAGTTCTCCTCAAGATCCGACGCCATCAGCCCGAGCAGGCGGCCATCCTCAACACGCGGTTCGGCGACGACGTGCGCCGGGCCGCGCGCGCCGCCGGCCTGCGCCTGCAGGTCCTCAAGCGGACACGGGCGGACCTCAGCGTCCGCGTCCCCAAGGCGCCCCCCGCCGACGCCGTCGTCGACCCGGGGGCGTTCGGTATCGAACCCGCCCTCTACGTGCTCGGGCAAACGGCCATCGACGTCGTCGGGAAGGCGGGGCGCATCCTCGATCACCTGAGCGGAGCCAAGGACCAGCCATGAACGCGAACCCAATGATTGCCGCCCTCGTGGCCTCGGCGCTCGCCGCCGGATGCCTCTTCGTCGACGCAGAGCCCACGCTCACCATCCTGGACCAGGGATCCTTCCCGCAGTTCGACGCCATCCAGTCCTCCTTCCAGAACCAGACCGGGGCCCGCCTCGTGAAGATCGAAGGCGGCGACGCCGGCACCGCCCTCAAGACCGCCCTCCTGGGCGCCGGGAACCCGCCCGCCGACATCCTCTTCGGCGTCGACAACGCCCTCTTTTTCACGAAGGGCGTGCGCGAGAAGCGCCTCTTCGTGCCTTACACGAGTCCCAACATCGGCCGCATCGACACCGAGGTCATCGACCTCGAGACCTTCAAGGTCGACGGCGAACTCTGGGCGACCCCCTGCGAATACGGCTACATCAGCGTCAACTACGACATCACCCTCAAGGACCGGACCCCCTCCGACGAGCTCCCCACCACGCTTCGCGACCTCGCCACCAAGCCGTGGGCCTCCAAGTTCGTCGTCCCCGATCCCCGCTTCTCGAGCCCCGGACTCGGGTTCCTCCTCGCCTCCATCGGGACCTTCCCCGACGGCGCGCCCTACGACTGGAAGGACTACTGGCGCGACCTCCTCAACAACGGCACGAAGGTGGCGAAGGACTGGACCGAGGCCTACGTCTACTACTACACGGGCGGCGGCCACTGGGACGAGAAGGCACCGGACGGCCGCAACATCACGGTCTCCTACACGACGAGCCCCGCGGCCGAGGTCCTATTCGGGACCCCGACGGTCCCCGGCGTGAGCCTCGAACCGAAGCGAGGCGTTTTCCCCCAGGTCGAGACGATGGGGATCCTTCGCGGTTCGAAGAATGTCGATCTTGCGAAGAAGTTCATCGACTTCATGCTCACGGACGAGTTCCAGATCCTGAACGCCCCCTACAACGCCGTCTACCCCGTCGTGAAGGACGTCGTCCTACCGTCGGAGTTCGTGACGAGCGCCACCGACCCCCACGACCTCGAGCCGGCGACGTTCACGCCCGCCGTCCTCCGCACCAACCTCGACCGGTGGGTGACCGAATGGGAGACGCTCTACCAATCCGAGACCGCATGAAGCGCGGCGCCGGTTGGCGCATCCTTTTGGGGGCGGCTCCCGCTCTCCTCATCCTCCTCCTTTTCCTCTTTCCTCTCCTCGAGGTGGTGCGCCTCGGCCTGGTGGCGAGCGATCCCCGCGCCGTCCTCGGGGAGCTCTGGACGAACCCCTACCACCGGAACCGCCTCGTTTTCACGTTCCAGCAGGCCGTGCTGTCGACGGCCCTGACGCTCGCCGCCGGTCTCCCCCTCGCCTGGGTGTTCGCCCACTACGAATTTCCGGGCCGGCGCGCGCTCCGCGCGCTTTTCACCGCTCCCTTCGTCCTGCCGGCGCTCGTCGTCGCCGTCGCCCTCCACTCCTTCGTCGGGGCGAGCTCGGTCCTCGGCGTCGACCTCCTCGGGGCCGCCGGCCCGCTCGGCGCGATCCTCGTCGCCCACGTCTACTACAACCTCAGCCTCGTCATCCGCATCGTCGGCGGCCTGCTCGAACGCATCCCACCCGAACTTTCCCATGCCGCCCGCACGCTCGGTGCGACGCGCGCCGCCGCCGTCCTCCGCGTGCAACTGCCCCTCGCCCTACCCGCCGTCATCGCCTGCGCGGCCCTCGTGTTCCTGTTCAGCCTCACGAGCTTCGGCGTCATCGTCCTCCTCGGGGGCGAGCACGTGGGCACGATCGAGACCCTCATCTGGGACAACGTCAAGTCCATCGTCGCCCACTACGACCGCGCCGCCGCCCTCGGCGTCCTCCAGCTCGCGACGACGCTCACCGCGCTGCTGCTCTACGTGCATTTCCAGAGACGCGCCCAGGCCCGGTTCCGCCCGCCGCCCGCCTACGAACGGCCGAGGCTTCCCTCCTGGGGATGGAGCGTCCTCGTGCCGACGGCCCTTTTCCTTATGGGACCCTCCTTCGCCCTCGCTGTCGCCGCGTTCACGTACGATGGATCCTGGAGCATCGAGGGCGTCCGGCTCCTCACCACCCGGGAGGCGCCCCTTGGCTCCTACAGTGTGGGCCGCGCCATCCTCAACTCGCTGCAATTCGGGATCCTCGCAACCGCCATCGCCGTCCCCCTCGCGCTCCTCTCGCTCCTCGCCTTCCGAGGGTCCGCGCGGCGCCTGCGCCTCGGCGAGGCGTTCCTCCTGGCGCCGCTCGGCGCCTCGCCCGTGCTTCTTGGCCTCGGGATGCTCGTCGCCTTCGACGGCGAGCCCCTCTGGGACCTTCGCGCCCACCCCCTCCGCATCGTCGCCGTCCACACCCTCGTCGCGTTCCCGTTCGTCACCCGTATCCTCGCCCCGACCTTCGACGCAATCGAATCCAACCTCCGCGACGCCGCCCGGACCCTCGGCGCTTCCCCAATCCAGACGTTTCTCCGCATCGAGCTTCCCCTCCTCGGCCCGGCGTTGCGCGTCGGGGCCATCTTCGCCTTCGCCACGTCGCTCGGGGAGTTCGGCGGAACGCTCCTTCTGCGACGCCCCGAATGGCTCACGCTCCCCCTTGCGATCTTCGACGCCTTCGCGCGCCCGGGCGCCTCGTACCGGGCACAGGCCGAGGTCCTTACCTTCCTTCTTCTCGTCGTCGCCACGCCCTCGTCGTCGAGAGGCTCAACGCCGACGTCGACGGCCGACCGTTCCTTCGCGACATCGACCTCGACCTGCCGTCCGGCGAGGTCCACGTCCTCCTCGGGCCCAGCGGATGCGGCAAGACCACGCTCCTCAAGGCCCTCGCCGGTCTCCATCCCACCCGGTCGGGGCGCGTGCTCGTCGACGGCGACGAGATCACCAGGCTCCCTCCCGAGCGGCGCGGCCTCGTCCTCCTCCACCAGGAGAACACCCTCTTCCCCCACCTCGACGTCGCACGCAACGTCTCGTTCGCGCCCCGCCTGCGGCGTGCGACCGACGCGTCCCGCCGGGTCGCCGACCTCCTGCGGCTCGTGGGACTCGAAGGGTTCGGCCCTCGGCGCGTCGACCACCTCTCCGGCGGGGAGAAGCAGCGCGTCGCCCTCGCCCGGGCCCTCGCCGCCGACCCCCGCGTGCTCCTTCTCGACGAGCCGTACTCGGCCCTCGACCGCTCCTTGCGGCTCGAGCTGCGGGCCGACGTCCGCAGGATCCTGCGCGACCGGGGCACGACCGCCCTCCACGTCACCCACGACCACGAGGAGGCCTTCGCGATGGCGGACGCCCTCCTTGTCATGACGGCCGGCAGGATCGAAGACCGTGGCCCGAGCGAGCGCGTGTTCCGGCGACCCGCGACCCTCGCCGCCGCTCGGGTCGTCGGGCGCCGGAATCTCCTTCCGTCCTGGCGGAACCGGGACGGCCTCCACGAGACGGCAGCGGGGATCCTTCGACCCGATGGGCCGGCGGCGGACGGCGCGACCGTGATGCTGCGAGAAGAAGAGCTCGGCGTCGAACCCGCGCCCGACGGCGACGCCACCATCGAGGCCGTGCAGTTTGCAGGAAGCCGGACCACGATCGTCGTCCGTCGAGGCGACGCGCTCCTCCACGTCGAGCTCCGCGGCGCAAGCGCCTTGCGCCTCGGCGAACGCGTCCGGCTCCGACTCGACCGCGCCGAACCCGTTTGGTACTCGGGCCGAGGCGACCAAACCCCATACCCTTAAATCGGACCCGCCTCGTATTGTCAACCGGAGGTCGCGCCAACGGAACTCGTCATCCGGATGAAGACCGTCACGCGGGTCCTCCTCTTCCTCGCGTCGGTCCTCCTTTGGCTCGTCGTCCTCGTCTTCCTCAACCTGTTGTACCTCAACGTCGACGACAGCATCATCGTGGGCGTCTCGTTGTTTCTCGCCCTCGTCTCGACCTTCGTCGCCGCGAAACTGATGCGGACGTAGCGGCTTCCGCCAGCGCCTAAAGGTACAGCGCCCACTGGGCGTGGGGCACGCCTTCGATCCGGATGACGTTCTCCTTCGCGACGAACCCGAGCCGGATCGCGAGCCCCACGACGCGCTCGCCGACGAGGTTCGCGATCGTGCACGTCCGGATCTGGGCCTCGAACTCCTCCTCGGTCGCCGGGAACCCGTCGTAGAAATCGGGGTTCACGTGGAGGCGGAGCTTGCCCTCGCTCAGTTGGCGTCCGAGGACCTCCTCGTCGCACGCCGCGAGGACCTTCTCCCGGCCTTGCCGGTAGTTCTTGACGCGGAACACGCAACCGTCGGATGGTCCGCCATTCCAGATAAGGATTCCCCCCCGTCCGGTCCGCGGCTCAAGGCGCCGCGAAGTCGGCCTCGGAAAGCGTCCGCTTCTGGGTGCTCGACGGGGGCGGCAACGGGCCCCCCCGCTCCAGGGTCAACGCGTCCCCCGCCGAGACGGTCCCGCCCGTGACGACGCGCGCGTAGAACCCCGATTCGCCCCACGGGACGCCGGGGCCCCACAGGCGCTTGATGATGGATTCGCCGTAGACCTGGACCGTCGTGCAAGGGACCCGCGGCTTCGTGACCTGAAACACGACGTCGTCGCCCGCGCGGTAGACGTCCCCGATCCGCACCGCGCGGTAGGAGACGCCTTCCGTCGTGAGGTTCTCCCCGAGCGATCCCGGCCCCAACGGGTAGCCCTCGGCGGCGAGGGTTCCGAGCTGCTCCTTCGCGAACAGGCAGAACGCCTGCAGCGGGCCGCCGTGGTACCGGCGGTCCGACTGCCAGTCGCCCTCGACGCCCGAGGGCGTGATCCGCGCGACGGGAAGCGGCCGCTTCGGGACCCCGCCGCCGGAGCGGTTGATCTGGACGATGCGCCCGGCCACGCATGCTCCACGTGGCGGCCCGCACTTCTAGGTTGCGCCGCCCTACAACGGCGCGAACCGGTCCGCGCGCGGCTGGAAGACCGAGCCGCGCTCCTTGAGGATCTTGATGGCCTCCTCGATCTTCTCCGCCGTGATCGGCGGGACGGTCGACTGGCCCTCGTGGACGATGTCGCCGAGCTTCGCGCCCTCTCCGCCCGACTCGCCGTGGAGCCGGCGGATGATCTCGAGGACGCGCCGCATGCGGTCCTGCTGGCTGCTCGAGGCCCCCGCCGCGATGATGTCGATGCTGATCGCGCCCGCCTCGGCGTCCCAGCCGACCGTCTTGAGGTACGTCGTGAAGATCCGGATGGCGCGCTCCGCATCGGTCGCGTCGGCCGTGTTCGACAGGCGGATCCGCGCCGAGGCCTCCGTGAGGCGGATCAAGGCCTCGATCTGACGGGGCGTGATGCCGATGACGCCCGTCGCCTGGTTCCGCAGCGTCTGGTAGAACGTGTTGATCTTCTCGGCCGCGTCGTCCGTCATGACGGGCATGACGTTGCGCTTCGCGTACGCGACGTACTTGCGAAGGAGCTTCTCCTCCACGGCCGGCTGGATCCGCGCCATGAGGAGCCGTTCCTGGTCCTCGGTGAACGATCCCTCGGGGAAACGGTTCCGCTGCTCGTGCACCTCGCCCGCCCGGTGCGTGCCCAGGATGTGCTTCGCGATGAGCTGGTCCTGCTCCTTGTTCGGCTTGTCGCGCATCGAGAAGATGAGGTCGAAGCGCGACAGAAGAGGCGGCGGCATGTTGATCTGCTGGACGATCGGCGTGAAGTCGTCGAACCGGCCCGTCTTCGGGTTCGCCGCGCCGATGACGGCGCAGCGCGACTTGAGCGTCGCGGAGATGCCGGCCTTCGAGATGCTGATCTCCTGCTGTTCCATCGCCTGGTGCATGGCGGACTGGTCCGTCTCTTCCATTTTGTCCATTTCATCAATACAGTTATGGGACCCTAATCCGTCACAGAAAAAGTTCTCTCCTTGCGGAACGCGTAGGTCGTAGACGTAGCCCTCGTATGCTTCGCGCGCCACGGATTCGATGTGGTCCAACGCATAGTCACGCGCCTCAAGGCGTTCCATGCGCCGCCGGTCCGGCTCGGCGAGCCGCACGTGCCGGGACGAGAGGATGCGTTTGATTCCGTGCTTGAAGGCGCGACGCTTTCCGGAGCGAAGCCCATGGAATGTGCTCCAGGTGCCCTCCGCCACGAGCCCAGAGGCGTCGTAATCTGCGCGTTGAAGGATGTCGGAGGCCACCGTCGCCGGCACCTGCTCGTGCCGCGCCGAAATGTCCCTGTATCGGCCGGGGACCTTCTTCGCCTTCGCGCTTAACGGCGAGATCCAGCGAAGGAGGTGCGCCACGTCGTCGCGAGCGGAGACCTCCACGTGTTCGACGTTGCCCTTGGCGCGGACCCGCGAGAACACGTCGAGCCGCCGCAGCGCCAGCATGAAACGAAGATTGTTTCGTCGCGAGTTTGAGGGGGCGAACGAGACGAGGACGTTCTCGAAGCCTCGACGGTCACGTCGAGTACTGATGCATCCATCGGCGTCCATCGCCCCGGCTACGAACGCCGCGATCGCATCGTCGTTGAGGTTCAGGAGGTTCGCGAGTGCGTCGCCGGTCAGCCAGCGGTAGATCTCGGCAAGGACCACGGAACCGCGGCGTATGCCCCGCACCGTCGATTCGGCCGCCTTCCCCCGGATCGTCGCCGACGACTGAACCGTGTCGAGGTGCCATGGCCGGTCCGAGAGGGAGCTCGCCGCGCGGACGAACGCACGCGTGTATCGGTCATGGACGACGGACTGGCCAACCCTGATTTCGGCACGACGCGAATTATAGGCGACGTAACCGTCGCCGTACAGGAAACCGAACACATACGCCATCTCTGGCGTGATCCGGCCCACGCGCAGGCGTTCTGTGCCTTTGGAGCGGCCGAACGCGAAGGGACGGCTCGCCCACTCCTCGTACACGCCCAGATCCCGGAGAAGGTCGCGGAACCCCCCGATGGGAAGGGCTTCCTTTCCTGAGAGTGCTTCGCGGCGAAGGCCATAGTGCCGGCATGCCGCGGCGAGCGACGAAAAGCGCTCCTCGACCTTTTCGCGTAGGAACGCCTTCTCGCCCTCGTTCGGTTGAACAATCCAATCCGCCGGCAGGACCTCGAGAATCCGCGGGCTTTCGGTACGCGACGGCAATTTCTGCATCGCCACGATTGCTTCGCCGGGTTGGAAATCGCCCACCGGCCTCCATTCCAGGGTCCGCCCATCGAGGACAAGGTGGTCGGGCGTGAGGCGGGTCTCGAAGCCTGACGCCATGCGGACTCGCACCATTTCTCCTTTGTAGGGGCGGCGGGTCACGAAGTTCGCGACCGCCTCCCTGGAACGGAGTTGGTCCACGTCGAGGTTGGCCGTGGTCCGCATGAGGGGCGACAGCTCGATCGGTCGCCCACGGATGGTCCTGTGTTCGACGTTCTTCTCGTCAAAGAGGTCGCGCACGGCGACGGGAAGGCCGTCCACCAGTACTTCTGATTCCGGGTGCAGGCACGCGATTCCCTTGTCCGCGAGGACGAGCGCGCCCGCCTCGAGGCTCCATTGGCCTTCGCCGAACTCGTCGCGGACCGCCGTCGCCGTGAGGCCGGCGGCGCTGCTTCCCTTGCCGCTCGTGTAGATGGACCGGGGCGAAAGCTTCGACAGGTACCGCAGGCTCTGGGACTTGGCCACGCCCGGGTCCCCCACGAGGAGGACGTGGATGTCGCCGCGGATGCGCGTGCCGTCCTTGAACTCCTTAGCGACGCCCCCGAACAGGGAGAGGATGAGGGCGTCCTTCACGTCGTCCATGCCGAAGAGCTCGGGCGCGAAGGATTGGCGGATGAGGAGGTAGGGGTCCGCGTTCTTGGAGATCGTCGTGATCTCCGGCACGTCCTCGGGGCGGATGTCGATCTCCTCGAACTCGTACTTCTGGACCTCGAAGCTGTTGCAGTCGACGACCTTGATGAATTCGGCGAGCTTGAGGCTCCCTTGGCGGCGCTGCTGGGCGCGGAAGATGCCGTTGATGACGATGCTGTCGCCGGGGTACAGGCGGCCGGTGAGGTCCTCCTCGAGGTACACGGTGATCCGCTCGGGCTGCGCGCCGCCGCGAAGGTCTTCGTGGGACTCCTGGATCTCGATCTTCTGGCTATCGACGAACTTCGACTCTTCGGTGAGGAGCTTGAACGGGCCGTCGCGGCCGCAGCCGCCCTGGCCCTCGTCGCAGGACTTCGGCTCGGTGAGGACCTGCTCTTCCTGGACGACGTTGAAGACCGCACCGCAGCGCTGGCACTGGAAGGTCGCGTCGCGCAGCTTCGGCCGCACCTCGACGACCTTCTTGATGAGACCCTCGATCGCGACGAACTTTCCAAGATGCTCCGCGCGCAGCTTCCGGATCATGTACCGGTTGACGCGCGGCAGGTTCCGGATCCGTATCCGGAGGAAGGGCCGCGGCTCGACCGGGACCTCGATGAGCTTGGCGGCGTCCTCGGCCGACTGGATGGAGGCGCGGGGATGGTCGAGCGTGTACTGGGCGAGGTTGGGGTCGCGACGGTCGATGTCGTTGTAGTCGACCTCGACGCTTCGCGCGTCGGGGTAGTTGAGGGCGGCCTCCTCGATGCGCCCCTTGTAGTAGTCGGTGAGGAACTGTTCCCAAGCGGCAACGAGGCTCTGGGAGCTTAGCGTTGTGCCCATCCCAACGTTCCTGGGCTTGGCGGAGTCATCGGGCGTTTATGACCACCCACTCGCCGGTTTCGTGTGCGCACGTCCGCCGGTTTTCAGGTAACGGCGTTTGCGTAGACCCCCTTTTCTTCGTGTGGAACGCGCGGGAGAACCAATCCTGCACTGCGTTTCCATCGGATGCTTTTTCCATCGAACCCCTTGGGTTCGCGTCGAGGATCGCGAACGTAACCCGTGCTTAGGCGGACACGGCTAATGTCAAATGGGAGGGGGCGGGTGAATGTGGCTCCGACGGCCTACCGCACGAGGAGCGGGGACCCAGCCTGTTCCGCGCGAGCAGAGCCCGCCGAAGTGCACGTCGCGCTCGAGCACGCTCGTGACGGCCTTCGGCGCGCCCGCGACGTCGTCAACCATGGCGACCATGACGTCCCAGCGGCCGACCATGTCGGAGTCGAGCCCGGTGTCGCTTCCGTAGTAGTTGATCGCGACCCGGTCCCCCGCGCCGCCCGTCACCCACGGCATGATGGCGGATGTGCGCGTGCTCACGGTGGCCGGCGCCGTCCACGAGCGGCCCGCGTCGCGGCTGGCCATGAGACGGACGCGCGCCCCGTTGCTTGTCGCGCCGGTCGGGTCGAGGACGTCCTCGCTCCAGGCGTAGACGATGGAGCCGTCGCCGGTCACGTCGAGGGCGGGGGCCATGAGCACGCCGGACCAGTGCCCGCCGGTCCCGCTTGCACGGATGCGGACCTTTGTGTCGAGGCTCGTCCAGGTGAGGCCTCCGTCGTGGGTCGCGGCGAGGTGGAGGCCGAAGGTCGCTCCTTCGGTCGGCAACTGGCCGGGCGCGGTGGCCCGCTTCGTGTAGGGGATGTACGCGCTCGTGAGGTTCGGATGGAAGGCGACGGGCCCCAGCCAGCCGATGGCGTCGTCGACGTACGTGATTCCCGTCCAGGTCTCGCCGGAGTCGAACGTCGTGTTGATCGCGACCGAGCGGCGGGGCGTCTGCCCCTGGGCGGTCTTGCCGCCCATCCAGGTCACGATGAGGTGGCCGGGCTTGCCGCCGGCGGGCCACTGCCGGTCCGCGAAGTGCGTCTTCGGCGTAAGGTTTCCCTTGTGCTCCCACGTCGCGCCGCGGTCAAGTGAACGCCACACCTGGATGCCGCCCGCACCGAGGTTGCTCGCGTACACGGTCCCCGCGGCGTCGACGGCGACCTCGTTGTCGCCGTTGGCGCTCGGGCCCTTGTCGTCGAGCTTGCCGTCGGCGGCCCGGTTGAGGCGCTTCCAAGTCGCGCCCTGGTCGTCGCTTCGGTACACGGGCCCGTTGCGGCAGGGCGTCCTCGGCGTGAGCGCCGTGTTGGGCGGCTCGTTGCCGTTGTCGCAGCCGGGGAAGGCGAGGTACACGGTGCCGTCGAGGTGGGCCCAGATGCTCGGCTCGCCGGCCCCGCTCGGCGGGCCCGCCCGGCTCACGCGGCCGAGGAGCTTGAAGGCGGGCGCGACGAGGTCGAGGGGCTCCGTGGCGCCGACGAGGGCGTGCATGGGCGCGAGGTCCGGGGCGGGCCCGGCGTCCTTCGGCGCGGTCTCCGTCGCGGCGAGGCATCCGGCGGAGGCGACGAGGATCGTGGCGACGAGACAGAAGGCGCGCATCGGCCCGCGAGGCCCCGTAGCGCCACTAATAGTTTGTTGCGCCGCCAGCCATTTCGATCCCGCGGCGTGTCGTCGGGGGCGGCGTGCGAAAATCTGGGAAAAAGGCTAAATCCCGGTGCCTGGCCTGACAACCATTACCGGAGGAGCCATCATGCACGCACAACTGATCACCTACCAACTAAAGGACATCTCCCAAGCGGAATACCTTAAGCAAATGGTAGAGCCCGATGCACCAATCTTGGCGAAAGTTCCGGGCCTGGTTTCAAAAACTTGGTTGGCAGACGAAAAGAAAAACACGTTTGGAGGTTTCTATTTGTGGAAAGACAAAGCCGCGATGGAAAACTTCATGCGTTCTGACCTTGTAAAAGCAGTCGTCAGCCGACCGTTCGTAAGGAACGTTTCTTCGGTTGACTTTGAGGTAAATCAGACGGCTTCGTTGATTACGAGGGGACTCAAGTAGGGAGTGGGAGGACGCGTTTCGAAGCGCGCGCCGCGCGCGCGACAAGGACCGCGTGCGATCCACCGGCCACCCGGGCCGGCAAAGTGCGCCCGATCGCCTCGGCTCGCGTGCGCCTAGGCTTTTAACGCGAACGGGTTTGGGCGGCCCGCCATGGCGCGGCCCCGCCTCCCGGTGCTCCTTCTCGTCATCGACGGGTGGGGCGTCGCCCCCGCGGGGCCCCACAACGCCATCACGCTCGCCGAGCCCCGCCACATGGCGCGCCTCGCCCGCGAGTTTCCCTCCACGGAGCTCGAGGCCTCGGGCCCCGCGGTCGGCCTCCCGGCCGGCCAGATGGGCAACTCCGAGGTGGGCCACCTCAGCATCGGGGCCGGCCGCGTCGTCGACCAGGACTTCGTCCGCATCAACAAGGCCGTGGAGACCGGCGCGCTCGGCCGTGCGCCCGCGATCCGGGAACTCCTCGATTACTGCAAGAGCGGCGGCCACGCGCTCCACGTCATGGGCCTCCTGGGACCGGGCGGCGTGCACAGCCACGAGCGGCACCTCCTGGGCGTCCTCGAGGTCGCCGCGCGGGCCCGCGTCGAAGGCGTCTGGGTCCACCATTTCCTCGACGGCCGCGACACTCCCCCGAAGAGCGCCCTTGGCTTCGCGACGAGGCTCGAACCCCTCATCCGGAAGTCGGGCGCCCGCGTCGCGACGGTCGCCGGACGCTACTGGGCGATGGACCGCGACAAGCGGTGGGACCGGACCGAGCGCGCGTACCGCATGCTCGTCGAGCTCGAGGGCGAGAAGGCGAAGGACGCCCCGGCCGCGATCGAGGCCGCCTACGCGCGCGGCACGACCGACGAGTTCGTCGAGCCGACCGTGCTCGAAGGCGCCGTGGCGCTCCGGCCCGGCGACGCGGTCCTCGGCTACAATTTCCGGCCCGACCGGATGCGCCAGATCGTCCGCGCCGTCGGCGACCCGCGGTTCAAGGACTTCCCGACGAAGCGCCTCGACCTGCGGATCGTGTCCCTGACGCAGTACGACAAGACCTTCGAGGCGTTCGGTGTGAAGGTGGCGTTCCCGCCCGACCATCCCCGGGAGACGCTCGGGGAACTCTACGCGACGCTAGGCCTGCGGCAGCTTCGCATCGCCGAGACGGAGAAGTACGCGCACGTCACCTACTTCTTCAGCGGAGGCCGCGAGGAGCCGTTTGGGGGCGAGGAGCGGCTCCTTGTCCCGAGCCCGAAGGTCGCCACGTACGACGTCCGGCCCGAGATGTCGGCCCGCGAGATCACCGACGCGCTGCTCCGACGCCTCGCCGACGCGTCGTTCGACCTCATCGTGCTCAACTTCGCGAACCCCGACATGGTGGGCCACACCGGCATGCTCGGGCCCACCGTGAAGGCGGTCGCCGTCACCGACGAATGCATCGGACGGATCGCCGACGCTTGCAAGGAGCGGGGGATCCTCTTCGCGATCACCGCCGACCACGGGAACGCAGAGACCATGCTCGACGACCGCGGCCAACCGCAGACCGCCCACACGCTGTCTCGGGTGCCGTTCATCCTCGCGCACGATTCCGTTCGCGGCAGGACGCTTTCCGCCGGCGGGTTGGGGAGCGTCGCGCCGACGATCCTCGAGGCCGTGGGGTTGCGCGCGCCGGCGGAGATGACGTCCCCGTCGCTGTGGGAGGCT
>JACPAO010000015.1 GCA_016180755.1 Methanobacteriota archaeon | reverse complement strand
AGCAAGGACCATACGGATCAGGACGACAGCGAAATCGTGATCTGGGGAACAGACGGAGACGAATACGGCGACTCATTCCGTTTTGGCGGCACATTGATGATCCTGCTCGGCGACGAGACACAAGAGGTTTACAATCGCACCCTCTATGTTGCTCCTCAAGACCATACCCAGGTGATTTCGAACAGTATCCGGCTCATCGTTCCCGTACTGGCCCCCGAGGAGGTTCCCTTCGCGTGGCAACACTACGGTTATCTCCAGGCGACGATGGTTAAGGACGGGCGCACGCTGGAAGCGATATCGACAATAGGGCACCGTTCAATCGCGCAATAGCCGTGTCGTCCTCCGGACGCCGATTCACGCAATCGCGGGTCCGCTCTTCTGCGACCCAAGTCCGCGGCAGGAACAACCTTAATCGCTGCCGCCGAGGTCGCGACACCTGGAGCCAAGAATGAAACCGCGGGACGTACAGGAACGAGTCGATTTCATTGGACGATCCCGAACGCTCCAGGAGGCAGCGGACGGCCTCGGCATCTCAAAAGCCGCCGTTGCCCAATTCATGCGGCGGAATGACCTTGCGAACCACTTCCAAGAGAAGCGCAGGGCTAAGCACGAGGCATGGGCGGAAATGCTCCGTCGCGGCGCGAGCAACGTTGAGGTTGCCAGCGCGTTCGGTGTTTCGCCTAATGCCGTTGGCAGCGTCCGATCCAAACTCGGAATACCTCCGCGGCCGCGGGGGCGCCCCCCAACGGCAAGCGTGGTTACCAAAAAGGGCAAGGGGCAGCCGGGTTAAGGTTCGACGCGTGGCTAGACGCGTGCCGCAAGAACCGATCGACGCTCACCGGCGATGGGTGCCTTTAGACCAAATGGCAGCCGTGTGGGAGCAGGGGAGCGCCTCCTAGTACCGGAGCACGATGGCGTTCGACGCCCAAAAGGCAATCTCCTAAGAAGCATCAAGTCGATCCCGCGCTCATGGCCCTCGTATTGAACAAGACGACGCGCCGCCATGCCGAACGCCTCATGGAGGAAAACAACATGACCCTCGACGAGCTGGCTTCGTATGCGCTGCACTTCTACGTGCGGTGGGACCAGGATTGGCGCCGAACCGAACGCCCCAACGGGGACCCACACCCGCGTATCAAGGTGCGAGTGTAGGGCCCTCGCCGGTTTCCCACGACCAATCTGTGCCTTGCCGTCCGTCCGACCGAAACCCATTTGTGTGGCGGGCACCAAAGATTGCTCGTAAGGGTAGGTGAACGTCGTTCGTGTTCCGGTCATAGTGTTGCTGTTGGCCTTCGCCGTTTTCGCGGGTTGCGCCGCGGGTCCCACGCCCGATTCCTCCTCCGCACCAACCCCCCCGACGTCCGCGGTCGTCCCCCACCCCTCGACATCTACGGGCGCCCCCACCTCGTCGGCCACGCCCCTCCCGACTGGCCTCCTACGAGTGCACTACGTCAACGTCGGCCAGGGCGACGGGACCATTTGGCAGCTCGCGGATGGCTCTGTGATCATCTACGACTGCGGCGATGCGGCCCAGAGCTCGACCTACAACCCCATGAACCGCTTCCTTCGGGAGGAGATGGGCATGCTCCCGGGCTCCACGATCCACGCCCTAATCGCCTCGCACGGCCACCAGGACCACGTCGGCGGCTGCGAGGAGATCCTCGAGGATTACTTCGTAAGCCACCTCTACGACACGTGGTACCAAGGAAGCGACGCCGCGGGAAGTTACGGGGAATTCCGAACCCAAGTCCAAGCGGAGGGCGGAACCCTCCACGTGCTCCAAGATGACCCTTCTATCCCGGACGACGTGCTCTTCCACCAGGGCGAGCTCATTTCCATGCCCGCCGCGGCCACCTCTGCCGGTGTGAAGGCTCAGATCCTGTGGCCACCGACTTTCCAAGGCTCCAGCTGGGACCGCATCGCCGAAAGCAGCATCGTGGTCCGGCTTTCCTTTGGCAGCGTCGACTTCTGCTTCCAGGGCGACATTGAAGCCGACGAGGAGAACGAGCTTCGCCAGTTGACGCTGGCCACCGAGTGCGACGTCTACCTGGGCGGCCATCACGGCAGCGACTACGCGAGCTCCACGGCATGGCTTCAGAAGATGGATCCGGAACACGCGGTCGTGAGCTTCGGGGAGAACTCCTACGGCCACCCGACGCCCGCTGCCATGTGCCGCATCCAGGCCGCCGGAGCGAAAATCTACGCGACCCATCGGCTCGGCGACATCACCCTCGAGACGGACGGTACGGCCCTAACCGTGCAACCGGCGCCACCCGAAACCAAGGACTATTGCGCCTCGGGAGCCAGTTATTGGACGCAGGCAAGCCCGAGCCCCTCCCCGACCCCGACCAGTTCCCAGCCGCCCCAAACGTACGCGGTGGAGATCACGCACATCGAGGCGGATCCCCCGGGAACCGACGGCACCCGGTATAACGAAGAGTGGGCAGAGCTCACGAACACCGGCTCCTCCTCTGTGACCATGACGGGATGGAAGCTGAAAGACAACGCCCCATCCAGCCCCGCGGTCTACAATTTCCCAAGCGGCTTCGAGCTCGCACCGGGAGCCACGATCAAGGTCTTCACCGGATCAGGCACCAATTCCGGAAGCGAGCTCTACTGGGGAGAATCTGGCTTCGTGTGGAATAACACGGGCGACACCGGCTACTTGTACGCATCCGGCAACGTTCTCGTCGACCAGTATTCGTACGGGTAGCGCGGCAGGCGCCTACGATGGCGCGCCCCATGAACCTTAGACGGCCCTCCGGGGTCAAGGAACGCCTACCGTAGGCCTGGCCAGCGGCCCCAGATCGCTCCGCTCGTCCACCCACCGCTTGACCCGCCGTCGTTCGTTGACGCGGACGAATTCTACTACTTCAACAAGTAAAGCGAGACATCCTGAAACGGAGGGCCCTCACGTCTGGGCAGGCCTAAGAATTCGCAGAACGCAATCTGCTGCCGCGCTGAAGCCCTTCTCGAAAAAGATGGCTCCAAAAACGGCCTCGAGGGCGGTCGCAAGAACCGAGTCCTTGT
The DNA here is from genome assembly GCA_016180755.1 of Methanobacteriota archaeon. GTDB lineage: Archaea > Thermoplasmatota > E2 > JACPAO01 > JACPAO01 > JACPAO01. The sequence continues at coordinate 12,254 of JACPAO010000015.1, read as the reverse complement.
CCTTTGCGTTCCCCTGTCCCTTGCCGAATTCGACATAATCCTCCAAGGAGATTGTCCGGGCCAGTTCCGCCAGTCTCGTGTTCCGGACCTCCTTGTCCGACGTAATCGAAAGTTTCTCAAGGGATGCGTCTGGGCGGTCCTTGAACACGCGGTCGCGGATAGCGAGCTCGATGACTGCGTCGCCCAGGAAGGCAAGTTCTCTGTTGGTCTTGACCACGGGGCGGCCCGTCTGATTGACTGATCCGTGCGTGAGCGCGCGTTGGAGCAGTAGCGCATCGGAAAGGCTGACACCGAGCCGCGCCTTCAATTCCTCGGGAGCCCGTGACGCTGACATGACCGCGTCAACCGTCGTTGGTCGGAAGAAATTTTCCTCGGCGCCTTGGGTGCCGCGGGGTTCCAGGGCGAGTGATATCCAACGAGTAGAGCGCGCGGTTTCTCATCAAGTGTGCATACCGGCGGGCCGTGGATGCCGCCAAACCGTACTTGGTCGCGAACGACCGGTAGTCATGCCGCTCCAAGATTCTCACTTCTTCTTCGTCGAAGTGCCGTCGCATCCCGAGCCCAATCGGGGACCGTTGCCGAAACGCCATGTGTGGCCAAACAACAGCGCCAGTACATGAGATCCGGGGATGGCCTTGTCGACATTCACCCACGTGGCCGAAGCCGAGATGGTCCATCCATGCCGTTGAGGTCTCCATGGCCTGGATCTGGAGCTGCCGATGCGGGTACGAAAACAAGATGACCTGGGTGGACGAGGAGTCGGCGCGGAGGGGGATGTTCAATCACCAGGCGGTGCTACGGTGCCACCGGCTGCCCGGCGCGGACTCGGTTAGGGCGGTGCCCTGACCTCAGGCGACGATCCTATTATCAGGCAGACGCCTGCACGTCGTGATGGGAAACGATTGGCGGGCAGCCAACCTGCCTGCCTACATCGATCGCCTGGACCGCCAATACGCGATGCTCGGCAGAATCGCGGTCGGCCTGGTCCTGGCGGTTGGCGGCCTCGTCGCCTTCTCTCGGGAGCAACTTCTGGCTCTGGGCCCGCGGGGTTTGGGGTGGGCCGCTGGCCTCGGGGGCGCCGTGTTCATCTGGCTCGCCGCCCCTGCCTTGGATGCAGTGTACAACAATGCCGTGCCGTCGGCGACCAGGCACCTCCAGGGCGCCAAGATGATCCTCATACGTCGCTTCCTGGACCAGTTCGGCGCACCGCGCGTTGCCCGCACCTTGGCCTTGACAAATGCCATCCCCAGCGCGCTGACGGCAGCCGCCTTCATCCTCGTCAGACGGCAAGGCATCCTCGGCGTCCTCTCGTGGGTCTTTCTGGTGAGCTTCGCCTTGTCTGCCGTGCTCGCCCTGGTCCCGCATTTCCTTCCCAAGAGTACCTTGGTTCGCGTAATCACAAATCCGATCGCCGCGTTCGATACGTGGCAGCGCAACCCGCGCGCCAACAAGCTCGACCGACGCACGCGCGCCAGCGAACTTGGCACGGCCCCCTCACAAGGCGCGGTCGCACAAACTCGAACCGTAATCTCCTTGATGCGATGGGGCCTCGTCGTTTTGGCGCCATTCTACCTGACGGTCATCGCGGTCCTTGCGCTCTCCAGGCCAGCGGCTGCCGACGTGGTAACGTGGCTGGATATCGCGTCCATCGTCTTGGCCGTCATCCTGGCGCTTTCCGCCTTTCGGCTCGCCATCCGCTTGTGGATCGACCCCACCAAAAGGCTCGTCGAGCAGCTTCCCCAGACCGCCGAGGGCGAGCACCAAACATCTGAGGCCATTGAAGCTGGACTGTTCGTCATTGACACGTTCCGGGAGAACCACTACTCGCTGAACCTTCCCATGCACGCAATCCTCTCCAAACTTGACGCGGTACGCCTCTGGCGCGAGGCCACGGACAACGGGTAAGGACCCCCGTCGTCGCCGAGGCGCTCAAGGTGAGCCGGGCGGCGGTCCAGGGATGGAGGCGGAGCTGTGGCCTGGAGCCGAGGTGTGGACAAGCCCGACGGGACGGCAGCTCTAAGCCAAGGCGGTTGTGGGCGATAGGCTCGGGGGGGCGGACGGCGCGACGGGCCTCCCGACGTCACCCTCTCCGGCCGGGATGAGGAAGGTTACTGTGGGTGGCCCTCCAGCGGCCTCAATCGCCCGAAGCGTCACCGAGCAGAGGTACCCGATTGCCCTTGCCCGAGCGTCCCAGGCCACCCACTTGGAAGCGCGGAGGTGCTCGATTTCCTCTCCAAGGAGGGTGAGAACCTTCTCAGCCACCGCCCGCCGTGTATCCTCGGGTAGCAAGGCAAGCCTTGGGCTGGACAGACCGGCCCGTGCCTGAGCCTTGTATCGGCGGTCGGCCAGCCGGGCCTCGTCCGCGTCCTTGTAGGGCATCGCTCTCAACCCGAAGTTTGATCTGCCTGCCAGATAAGAAACTGTGGCTCGCGTTGCTAACAACCTAAACATCGCTAGGCCCGCGTCCCGCAGCGCGAGTGGATGGACCTTGCCCGCTCCTTTGCACCTATGGCCCCAGCCGATCCAGGAAGGCGCCCCAGTCAGTGTCCAGCGGCAATACCGGTGACCGTGGAAGGCCTCCAACAAAGGTCTTGAATAGGTCCCTGGAGGGCGGGGGAGGCGGCCCGGACGGGCTGGACGGGGTGGACGGGGTGGACGGACCGGGTGGCACGTAACGCATGTGGACCTCGCGGGTGCGGTTTTCATCGTTCAGCCGATGAAACGATAGATGGAGACCCATGAGGCGGAGCGTGGCCGCCGCTAGGCGCAACCTGGTTCCAAACCTTGCAGGATTCTGGACGAGGTCCTGCGAAGTAATCGTTCCCGCGTCAATGAGCGCAGCGAGGAGGGCCGACGCCGTCATCTTCGTGATTCCGGGCGTCCCCTTCCCGAACTGCCACAGCGCCCACGCGACCTCGTCCTCCTCCATCGAGGCCCACAGGCGGTCGCTTTCGTGTCGAAGCATGGCACCGAGCAAGGTTCCTGCCGGTAAACCGATGCCGGGTTCCGCCGCCGAGATCCAGGTCGCCACGTCGGCAAGCCTTGGCAGGACCTTCGGCGGGCTTCGGTCCCGATTCCGGAGGGCCATGGAGACGGCGTCGAAAAGCACGCCCAGGATCCGAGGCCGCACCACGACCCATTCCGCCTGCATTTTCCTTTCCAGTTTCCTAGTCTCGGGGGCGACCGGCGGTAACGCGATTTCGAACTGTCGGCTCAAGAAATCTCCTTTCTCGGTGGGGTTGACCAGCGCCGTGATCATGAGAGGGCGACAGTAGTCCAAGGCGCTTTCCTGGTCGTTCGTGTAGAACTTTCGGGTTCCGAATCCGCCTCCGCTGGTCAAGCGACACATTTCATCGGACAACCAAACGGGAATCGCGGATACGTTATCAAACGTAGGACACCATGAGTTCTCCGCGGCGACCGCGAGGTCTTCGCCGCTACGGGGGAGCCCGCGGAGGGGTGAGCCGTTTGGGTCAATGAGCGACCTCAGCACGCGCGAGGTCATGCTCTTCGCCGCTCCCCACTCGCCCGTGACGACAAGTGCTGGATAGGGGCCCGTCGGGTTGAAGGCACTAAGAAGGAAGGCCACCGCGAGGTGCCAATTTTGGTCGTCGCCATCTCCTACGTTCAAGAACGGTCGAAGCTCCTCGATCTTGCCTCCTCGGACCGGAATGGGAAGCTCGCCGAACGAGTTTGGGCGTCGAAAGCGAACCGGGGATGTTCGAATCACCCGCCATGCCTGATCGTCGATCTCAACGACCTGCCAGTCGCTTCGACCCAAGTCCACGTAGACCCGGTCCCTGTCGCTCCCAATTCGGACGTTGACGGCCAGCTGGGGCCCTTTGACCGTGGCTCGGTATTCGAGATCCTCAAGGACGGCTTGCAAGGATGACGGCGTCGCCGCCTTATGGGCCTCTTCGTAGTACCGATGGCCGAGCCAGGACCGGAGCTTTCCAGATGTTAGGGGCCAGGTCTCCCAGTGTTGGTCGACCTTGACTGAAACGTATGGGTTTCCGAGCGCGGAATGGAAGCATTGGACGGTCTTTACGATCCGAAAGAGGATTGGTAGGGGGCCAGGATCCGCAGGGCTCTCCTTGCTCCGCTCCTTCCTCTTGGCCTTCGGTTTGGCGGCAGCCGGGCCGTCCGTGTTGTCCGGACCGTCCCGCCCGTCCGCCTTCGAAGCGTTTCCCGCCTGATCTGTCATCGCACGACCTCCTGGAGGGGTTTCGGATTTCGATCGGCTTCGCCTTGGCCTCCCTTCCCTTGCAGCTCGGCCAGTTTCGATATCAGGCAGGCCACCTGTCCGGGCTCCCCGTGGTCGTGTCTCTGTTTGCGGCAGAAGTTCGAAACGTACCAGTCGAGCGCAGCGCCCATCAGCGAGCCCCCCTAGCGTCTGCCCGGATCTGGGCGGCACGCTCCGCCAGGGCTCGGGATGCTTCCTTGCGGAGCAGGCCGTAAAGGGTCCCCTCCCGTTCGACAATCGCCTTCCTGAGCTCGGTCAACGCTTCCCCATCAACGTGCACGGTCGCTTGAGCCATGGGTAGAAGTATGCCAAGGACCTATCTATGGCGTCCTAAGGAGGCGTTTTGTTGTCAAAAAATGGTCGAGAATGGAAGAAAGGCACACGAAATGATTTCTTACTGACAGCCAAGCAGATGGAGAGCCTTCGGGCAGGCATGAATCTCAAACCCCTGCCGGAAGCGATCGTGCGCGGCAAGCTGCGAGACACTCGATCGCGCCAGGCCGAGCGGCAGCGCGCTGCGGCCCTCCACGAGCGGAAACTTATCCTCAAACGATTCAACGATGAAAAAAGACGGGCGACGAGACGCGCGATCAACGCCCTGATCCAGCTTTGGCAACTCACCATTATTCTTGGCAAGGATTGGGTCAGGGACGTCTTCACCGCGGGCATCCCTCAGCGCGTACCCGCCACATCCTGGTTTGAAAAATTGTTGGCGGAGGTGACTGCAAGGATTGGGATCGAAGAACAGAACGTTCAGCGTGGCGGCATGGGCCAGCTGGTGGTCGAAGATCTTTGCGGGGCTATCCAGCAGGGCCTGGTGCTACACGACCCGGGCGACCTACGCATGCCGCGGCGCGTCGTGAAGGTTGAACTGCTGGGTGCGCCATTCAAATTTCGAGGACCCGTCGACTCGGTACGCCAATTCTGGGATCCTGAAGACCCCGGCGTTCCGCGTCCTGACGCTCGGCCGATGGGGAAGGCTCCATCGCGGACCGCACCTGCTGGGCGATCTCCTCCTTCAGGTGCGTCGCCACCATCCGGGCAAGCTCCTCCTTGAGGTCCGACCGTCGCTGCTCGGCCATCGCGGCTTCGGCCGTCGGGCTGATGGGATGCCTGCAACGCTGGCAGAACGAAGCGGTAAGGAGGTTCTCCGCCTTGCACATCGGGCAGGTCCGAGGGGCAAGCGCCCGCCTTTCCTCCGGGGCCGTCTGCTTGAGCCCGCGCCGCTCAAGTTCCATGCGCTCATAGTCTTCCCCGGCGAGGTGAACATACGTGGACGGCATGTCGCTCCCTCTCGCCCAGCCAAAATAGCTGCGCATTTCACTTTCGCGCCATCCTTGACGAGCCCGTTCCGTGGCGGCGCTGTGTCGGAACAGATGCGGATGGATCTTCTTGCGGAGGGCGCTTCGCTTGGAGGCGTCGGAGCAGAATTTCCAAAGCGCTCCCGGCGTGATTCGAGCTCCGGGTGCTCGGCGGCTCGCGGTGTAGAATAGAGGGGCGTCCGGCTCGTCCTTGCGCGGATGGCTCTCCCACCAGGCTTGCAGATAGGGGGCGCTCTCGAAGAGGCGGACGCGGCGCGCGCCGGTTTTCAGCCCTCTGGCCTTCTTGGGAAGGACGACCACTGCACCATGCTCGTCAAACTGGACGCTGCCGATGTTGAGGGCGCATAGTTCCCCTGCCCGCAGACCCGAATCGTGAAGGACCGCGATCAGGGCCTTGTCGCGGGGCGATGGGTGGGCCTGCAAGAGGGCCCGCAGGTCATCCGCCGTGAGGAGTTTGTCTGTGGGAATCGAATCCTCCCTCGGACGGTTGGATTTGATGCCCTTGACTTCTGGCGGGTACTCGTCCCCTCCCCGCAGCCACTTGAAGAAACATCGCAGGATGATGACGCGGCAGGCCAGGGTGGAATCCGAGAGCGTAACGGGGCGCGATGTGACCGTGACCTTACCGTCCTTCGAGTAGCTCCGCAGCATGGCGTTGGCCTCGTTCGCCAGGGTCGCCACCTTGATGCGGTTCGCCTTGCGCTCATCCAGGTACCTGTGGACCGTGGCCCGGTTGTCGGGTGACGGGATCAGGTCGAGGGATGCGATTGTGCGGCGCGGGTAGAACTCGTCGGGAAGGTGGCCCATGAAACGCTACATGGAGCCAAGGCATAATTGCGCTACTCTCGACTCATCGGCCATCAACGGATAGTCCCGCCCGCATTTTCCACGGGTTCTCCTCCGGGAAGAATCCTTATTGTCGATCGGGCGGATAGCCCTCGGTGCGGCCGTCTGTCGTTGTCGTCCTTTGTGTTGGCCTTTCCGCTTGCGCGGCGCCCGCGGGCCCCAGCCCCCCGACGGTCACCGTGACGGTCACGGAGGCGACGCCGCTTGCAGACAGTCTCGTGGAGGACCGCGCGCTGCTCATCGTCGCGGAAGAGGAATTCTGGATCAACACGACAAGCCACGAGCGCATCGACGCCCGCTTTGGCGACCATTGCGCCGTGGGCCAATGGTTCAATTCGACGTACCCGCCCCACGTCCACATCATCGACTGGCAGGACCGCGAGCCTCCGCCCACGCCCGTCGACGCCATCCTCCTTCTCGAGTACAACCGGACGTCGATCATCAGGGACAGTCCGCGGTTCCTCACCGCCGGCGGCTCCAGCCTGACCCAGCTCCTTCGGAGCCCGAACGGCACCTTCGAGGTCCGCTCAACGTTCAACCAATCGCTCGTCCTCGCCCGCGTCGACGTGGCGAACGGGACGCAGGTCCGCATCGGTGAAGCGAAGCTCGACCGGCTGTATGCGACGTGGACCGGCCGCTTCGAGCAGGTGGTCCGTGACGGGCGCGACGAATGGAACCTCGTCGAGGTGCTTCGGATCCGGTACCAGTATCCGGGCGCCGACGTGGCCCTGCGCACCGCGCCCGGCTACTGCGCCTAGGACGGCCTACGTGAGGAACCGCGCGGGCTCCTTGGAGAAGAGTTCGTGGCAGCGTGCGGAGCAGAAGACGTACCGCTTCCCGGCGTGCTCGTGGGTCCACTTCGCCGTCGTCGGGTCGACCTTCATTTGGCAGACCGGGTCCGTCTCGGGCCCCGAGCCGCCCTGCATCATGGGCATCGCCATCGGAAGGGGCTTGGCGGTCGCGGGGCCGGGCGCCTTCGCGGGCGCGGCCGCCGCCGCGCGCGTCGTGCCGTGCGACTCGAGCGCGGGCCTGAACCCTCGCAAGGTGAGGCTGTTGCCGACCACCGTCACGCTGCTTAGGCCCATCGCGGCGCCCGCCAGGATGGGGTCGAGGAGTCCCAACGCGGCGACGGGGATGAGGGCGACGTTGTAGACGAACGCCCAGAAAAGGTTCTGCCAGATCTTCGCGCGGGTCCGGCGCGCGAGGTGGATCGCGTTCACGACGTCGCGCGGGTCGTTCTTGAGGAGGATGAGGCCGCCGGCCTCGCGGGCCACGTCCGTTCCGCTTCCCAGCGCGATCCCGACGTCGGCGGCGGCCAAGGCGGGGGCGTCGTTGATTCCGTCGCCGACCATGGCGACGAGCTGTCCGTGCTTCTTCTCGATCTCGACGAGGTGGGCCTTGTCCGCCGGGAGGACGGGCGCGTGGACGCGGCGGATCCCGAGGCCGTCGGCGACGGCGCGCGCGGTCTTCGCGTTGTCCCCGCTCACGAGCGCGGTGTCGATGCCCATGGCGTGGAGCGCCGCGATGGCCGCCGCGGCCCCTTCCTTCGGGGTGTCGGCGAGCGCGACGAGGCCGAGGGCCTCGGACCCGCGCGCGACCGCGATCACGCTCTTTCCCTCCGCTTGGAGCCGGTCGAGCTCGGTCGCCAAGGGGCCCGCGTTGACGCCGTTCATCTCGAGCCAGGCCATGGTCCCCGCGACGATGCGCTGGTCGCCCAGCATCGCGCGGACGCCGCGCCCCGAGGCGGCCTCGAAGCCTTCGGTCTTCGCGAGCTTGGCCTTCGCCTCGAGGGCGGCCGCGACGACCGCCTTCCCGATGGGATGCTCGCTTCCCGCCTCGACGGAGGCGGCAAGCCGCAGGACCTCGTCGCGCGCCGGCCCGGGGACCGCGAAGACGTCCGTGACGCGAAGCTTCGCCTGGGTGAGGGTGCCCGTCTTGTCGAAGAGGACGGTCTTCACGCGGGCGGCGCGCTCAAGCTGGGCCGTGTCCTTCACGAGGATGCCGTGTTCGGCACCCTTTCCGACGCCCACGAGGAGGGCGGCGGGCGTCGCGAGGCCGAGCGCGCAGGGGCAGGCGATGATGACGACGGCCACGAAGACGATGGCCGCCTTCGCGACGGGGGCGGCGCCCGGAAGGATGGGAAGCGGGGCGTCCGCGAGGTACCAGGCGACGGCGCTCGCGGCCGCGATCAGGAGGACCGCCGGGACGAACTTGGCGCTGATCGCGTCGACGAGGCGCTGGATGGGGGCCCGCCCGGACTGGGCGCGTTCGACGAGGTCCTTGATCTGCGCAAGGAGCGTGTCGTTTCCCACGCGGGTCGCGGCGACGACGAGGCGGCCGTTCGTGTTGACGCTCGCCCCTACGACGTCGTCGCCGGCGCGCTTGTGGACGGGGAGGCTCTCGCCGGAGACGAGGGATTCGTCGACCTGCGCCTCGCCCTCCACGACGCGGCCGTCGGTGGCGATCCGTTCGCCCGGGGCGACGACGAACTCGTCGCCGACCTTGATCTGCTCGAGGGGGACCTCGTATTCGACGCCGCTGCGGCGCAGCCGGGCGACGCGCGGCTGGAGCCCGACGAGGGCGCGTAGCGCATCCGTGGCGCGGGACTTCATCGTGTGCTCGAGGGTCCGCCCGAGGAGGATGAACGCGATGATGAGGACGCTCGAGTCGAAGTACGTGTCCGTCCCGTAACGGTGGGGGACGAGTGCGACGACGGCCGAGTACGCGTAGGCGGTCGTCGTGCCGAGCGCGATGAGCGTGTCCATGTTGGCGGCGCGGGCGCGAAGGGCATGCAGGAACCCGAGGTAGAAACGTCCCCCCGCGACGAACTGGATGGGCGTCGCGAGCGCGAGGAGGATGAGGTTCGTCGTCTCGTGGTTGGGCGCGGCGCGGCCGACGAGGCCAAAGAGCGTCGTGCGGAAGAACATGAGGGCGAGGATGATGGCGCCCGCGGCGAAGCTCGCGAAGGAATACACCTTGAGTTTGAGGACCTCCTTGGCGGGCGCCACGAACTCGAGTCGGCACGATTGGCTGCAGAAGAAGAAGGTCGTCGTGCCGCGCTTGTGTGAGAGGGCCTGCGGCGTGTCCTCCACGAACATGCCGCAGATCGGGTCGGTCGCCACCGTCAACGTTCACGGCGGGAGCGTATTTAATGAGTGACTATCGAGGGGTTTGTCGGGTGTGCGTCGGCCGGCGAGGCGGTCGGCTGCGCCGGCGCCCGTTGCAGGGGCAAGTGCACCGTGAACGTGCTTCCCAGGCCCTTGCCGCGGCTGGCGACCGAGATGCGTCCGCCGTGGAGTTCGACGATGCCGCGCGAGATGTAGAGGCCTAGGCCGGTGCCGCTGCGGCCCCGCACATCGTGCACCTGAGTGAACGGCGTGAACAGGCGCTCCATCTGGGCTTCGGTCATGCCGGCGCCCGTGTCCGCGACCTCGATGTAGGCGGTGCCGTCGGCGGTCCTCGTCTGCACGACGACCCGCCCGCCAGCGGGTGTGAACTTGAGCGCGTTGGATACGAGGTTCACGACGACCTGCGTCATCCGGTCGGGATCGATGCGCATGGGAATCGGTGGGAGGGTGCCGACGTCGATTGCCACGTTGGCTTGAGCGGCCGCGTGCCGGAACGGTTCCACCGATTCCACGACGATCGCCGAGAGGTCCACGTCCTGGGGTTTGAGGCCGAGGCGGCTCGCTTGGAGCCGGGCGGAGTCCATCATGTCCTTGACAAGCTGGTGGAGGCGGTTGATGTTGCGGTCGAGGATCTGGATCCCCTGGCGTTGCTCGGGCGTCATGCGTTCGGTGTCGGACTTGAGGAGGTGCACCTGGAGCTTGAGGGGGGTGAGCGGGGTCCCCAGCTCGTGGGCCGCCATGTTGAGGAACGTGCTCTTGAACTCGTTGAGCTCGTTGAGGCGGTCCACTTCGCGCTGCTTCTCGGCATCATGGGCCTTGTGCTCCGCCGCGGTCCGCGCGTTCGCCTTGGCGAGGCGCGCGTATTTCACGACGGCCGCCTGGAGGAGGAACATGCAGCCCGCGAAGATGACGAGCGCGGCGTAGTAGTTGGCCGTAGCGATGGGAGAGTAGGCGGCCGGAATCAGGCCGGCCGCCACCAAGGCCGTCACGCCGAGGCAGGCCGCGAACAGGATCCCGACCCAGGCCTGGGCGACCCGCGGCCTTGCGAGGAAGAACGCGTAGGGGAGGTAGGCGAACGGCCACAGGAACCCGGTCCCTTCCCAGCCGCCCGTCGCAAAGAGCGACGTCACGACGAGCGTGCCCTGGCTGAGGATGATGTGGGTCGCGGGCGTGTCGCGCCTCCATCGGAGGAACGCAAGGTAGTTTCCGAGGACGACCGTGAACGCGACGAAATGGACGACCGCGAGGAACGCGTGGTCGGCCACCGTGGCAAAGAGGACCCCGAAGCCGGCGCAGTACGCGAGGGCGATGCCTGTGTACGCGTTGATGATGGCGAGCCTTGGCTCGGGAAGCGCGATCGCTGTGGGGCCGCTCAAGCATCGGGTTTTTCGCTCTGGGGCCGCCTTTTAGGGTTGCCGGGAGTCTATATGAACCGGGAGGCGGCGCGTCCGCCCGTCCAGGCTACGGGGCTCGCCGGCCGGCCTGGGGCTCGGCCGGTTGGTAGGGCCGGCCCGTGAGGATGGCGATGCGCTTCTCGAGCGGGGGGTGCGTCGACCAGATGTTGTCGCGGTGGCGGCGGAGGTAGGGGTTCGCGAAGTACAGGCTCGAGATCGTCCGCGAACCCTTGGGGTCGTCCGGGGCGTCGTGGAGGATCTTGTTGAGTGCCCCCGCGAGGCCCTCCGGGTTGCGCGTGAGCATGGCGCCGGTCGCGTCGGCGAGGTACTCGCGTCGCCGGCTCATCGCGAAGTAGACGAGCCGGGAGAAGATCGGAGCGAGCACGATGAGGAGGATGGAGATGACGAGGAGGATGAGGGCGGCCTGGCCGCCGCCCCGTCCGCCGCCTCCGCGGTGGCCGCCGCGGTAGAACGTGAACCGGAGCACGATCTCGGCGAGGAGGGCGATCATGCCGACGACGGCGATCGTGATCGTCGCGAGGCGGACGTCGTAGTTCTTGATGTGGCTGAGCTCGTGTGCGACGACGCCCTCGAGCTCCTCCTGTTTGAGCTGGGCGAGGGCGCCCGTCGTGAAGCAGACGACGGCCTCCTTGGGGTTGCGGCCGGTCGCGAACGCGTTGATGTCCCGGCTCTCCTGGATGTACACCTTGGGGGCCGGGATGCCGGCCGCGATCGCCATCTCCTCGACCCGGTACGTGAGGAGTTTCTCCTCACGGATCTGCGGGTTCGCGGGCCGGGCGCGCGCGGCCGCGAGGATCGCCGAGACGCTCGAGGCGCTCGTGATGAGGAGGTAGATGCCGCCGCCGATGACGCCGATGCCGAGCGCCACGTACCACGGGAGGGCCAGGAGCACGCCGGCCGCGCCGATCACGCCGACGAGCAGGAGGCCCATGAGGACGAAGACGAGCGCCGTCTTCTGCTTGTTGCGGCGGACCTGCTCGTCGATGAGCGGCGGCTGCACGCGCGGCCCTCAGGCGAAGCTGACCTTCGGCACGGCGCGCTCGGCCTCGGGGATCGTGAGCATGTCGCGCTGCTTGCGTCCGTAGATGCCCGCGAAGAGGTTCCCGGGGAACGACTCCACGGCGTTGTTGTACGTGAGGACGCTGTCGTTGAAGAACTGGCGCGAGAAGCTCACCTTGTTCTCGGTGTGGGTGAGCTCGTCCTGGAGTTGGAGGTAGTTCTGGTTCGCCTTGAGCTGGGGGTAGTTCTCGGCGACCGCGAAGTGCGTCTTCAGGGCGCCCGTGAGCATCTTGTCCGCGTC
>JACPAO010000014.1 GCA_016180755.1 Methanobacteriota archaeon | reverse complement strand
CGAGGGTCGCGATGGTCGGCAGCCATTCCGCCTCGAGGATGATGGTCTGGATCTGGACGTTCTCTATCGTCCAGCGGTGGCTCGCGTTCTCGTTCGGGTCCGCGCCCACCGTCTGGCCGCCCACGTTGACGCCCTTGCCGCACTGCGTGCGGTTCACGAGGGTCGCGACGCGGATCCATTCCGCGCTGCACGAGATGAACCCCCGGAACGGGAGGCTCTTGTGGTAGGAGCTCTCGCTCGTCACGACCGGCACCGGTTCAAGGACGAGTTTCGCCTGGGCGATCTCGCCCGGCAGCACCGAGACGACCTTGCCCTGCGGCTGGAGCGCGCGATAGCCCGCCTTCGCCGCCACGATCGTGTAGGCGCGGGGTTCGAGGCCGGAGAAGAGGACGCGGCCGGCCTCGTCAGCAAGCTTCGATTGGTCGAGGTCGTTGAGGACGACCTGGGCCCCGGGGACGGGCGCGACCTCGGAGGTCACGACGAGGACCTCGATGGCCCCGGTGGTTTCAGAGACGGGCTCGTCGGTCGCGGAGGGCTTGCCCACATTGTCTTTCGTCGTGCCGTCGAGGCAGCCTGCCAAAAGCAGCGCCACGAGGCATACGCACGCCCACCGTACTGAAACGCCCACCACGGGCGTCGCAGGGACGGTCCGTTTTGATAACGTTTGCGCCGGGAGAAGTCAATCCGAATCGGTGGAACATCACCGGTGGCCCACGGCCATCGCCGCGAACCGCGCTGAAACCTTCGCCGACCGGGAGAGCCCACAAGCCCTCGCTGGACTCGCCGCTCCTGCGCCCCCATGGTGGTCGGAGGACCGGTCGATCGGCGACGTGCGCGCATCGTCGGTGGCCGTTCGTGAAGGGCCGCAGCAAGGACTACGTGGCCGGCGGCGGAGAATTGGGTGTCCTCCTCGAACCGGAAGCCCTCGTTGCCAGTTCCGCGGCGCCGGGCCGACCTTGATTCGGCTGGGATTCTCCATCTCAATGACGGGGGCATTCCACTCGCGTGGGGGTCCGGCGCCGGGTCTCTTGCAACCGCCCTACCCGAACTTGCCGCCGGGGACAGGGGGCGCGGCGGGCCGAAGCGCCGCCAACTCGCCCCTGGAGATGGCAATCATTCTGAGCCAACCCTTATAAACGTCGCCGCGGACTTCGCGGATGGTTGGCGTGGAAAGGGCGGCGTGGCTGGTCTTCCTGATTTTCCTCGTCCCGCCGACAGCGGCCGCGGATTGGCTCCAGGAGGGGCACGATGCCGCCCGCACCGGCCGCGCGGAATCCGGACCGCGCTGGGATGACGTCGCGTTCATCGCCAACTTCACCCACGTGGGAACGGCGGATGATGCCGGGTCCCTGGTTATCGTGAACCGAACGGTGTACGCCACCCACGTGGTGCCCGGATCCGCGTGTTTCATTGGAACCCAAGGCAAGATGCCGCACGCCTTGTACGCGATGTCCGTCGACGACGGCCGCCTCGTGGCCTTGGCGCCCTTCGCCATGTCGCAGTGTTATCGGACGCCCGGCCTCGCCAGCGACGGGGACTCCATCTTCGTTTCCACGGACGAGGAACTGCTCGCCTTCGGCCCGGACGGCGCTCTCCGGCACCGGACGGCGTTTCTGCCGCTACCGGCGGCGGCAACGTTGCGAACGCAGACGCCGGCTCTGGACTGCTCCCACCTGGCGGTCGAGGGCGGCAAGGTGTACGTCGCTTGCGGGACCCTGGCATCAAGGGTTGGCTCCACGCCCGGGGCCATCGCTTTGTGGGCCTACGACGCCAAGACCCTCGCCCTCGTCGCGGGGCCCTGGACCCCCTCGACCCAGCTTGCAAAGGACGTGTCGGCCAATCCGGTTGGCGTGCTGGGTTTGGGGGATGAAGGCGGCCTGGTCCCCCTCGGGTTGGCCGTGGCCGACGGGTTGGCGGTCGTAACGGCCCGCTCTGGCCCGAAAGGGGATGACGCGTGGGGCCAAGGCTGCATCAGGCCCGTGGACGGTTTCGACGTTTGGGCCTTCAACGTCACCGCGGCCCAGCCAGCCGGGCAGGAGGAATGGCACTTCAATACGTGGTTGGGCCCGGGATGTTCCCTTACGGGCGCGCCGATCCTGCGGCCCGCACCGGTCCTCATCGGGGGCCAGCGGGTGTTCATGCGCCAGGGCAGAGTCATTTCGTGCCCGGTGCATGCCTGCGGCCAGAATTCTCCCCATGCGGTGAGCGACGCGATGACCGAATCCACCGACGTGGGCACGGCCATGGCAGCCTCCGCGGATGGGGTCGTCGTGGGCGCTGGCCAGCAGGCCTTCCGCCTTTCGGCCGACCTGCGTCGCATGTGGCGCACCGAACTCCCGGACGGGCAGTACTGGGACGAGGGCGGCCTCCTCTTGGCGGGCGACTTGGTCGTGGGCCCCGTCACCCCGGCACCGGGCGGGAGCCGCGGCCTGGTGGCCCTCAATGCGACGACCGGCGACGTAGTCTGGAGCCATGACTTCGGTAACAACGGGCCCCTGCGCCTCGCGGCCTCGGACGGCCTGCTTGCCGTGCGGGACGACGACGGACTCCGGGTGCTTGGGACGACCCCGGCCTCCCTTCGCCCTATCGCACAGATCGGAACACGTTTCCCGCGCCCGGGGGAAGCAGTCCGCGTCGAACTTTCCCGCAGCGGCGCCGGGCTTCAAGGCGCCCCCACGGCGTTCATGGCCGTATGGGGCGACGGCGGCCAATCCCCCTGGCAGCCCAGCACCCTTCTGACCCACACGTACGCCTCAGCCAAGGACCACGCCGCGCGGGTCTTCGTGCGCAACGACGCCGGTCAGACCGCGAGCATTCCGGTGACCTTCCACGTCGGCCAGCACGACCCCGCCGTCAACATCCTGAACACGCCCTTCGCCGATGAGTACCAGCAGACGACCTTCTTCGTCCTGGGTCTTCTTGCGACGGCCGCGGCCGCGCTGTTCGGAATCCTGCGCGCCGGGCGAAAGCGGCGCCGCCTTCACGCAGAACTGCAGGACCTCGAATCCGACTTCAAGCGGCTGGAGTCCGATGCCCACGCCTGCGACGCCATGCTCGCCGAGCGGAAGGCGCGCGCCCGCTCCCTGTTCCTAGAAAAGCGGCTGGAGGAGGCCCACGCCTCGTTCCTCGTCGGGCGTGTCGACGAGCTGCGTCGGGGCCTCCGCCTGGGCGCCGTCGACGCGAAGCTTAAGTTCCTCCCGCACGGCATGGTGTTGCGCCTGCAGAAGGTGCTCGCGGACGCACGGATCGACGAATACGAGCGGGAGCATTTCCTCTCGGCACTCAAGCATGAGACCTCGCTTACGAGGGGGCAGAGGGTCGAGGTCGAGCGGCTCATCGATGGCTGGTTCGCGCGGGACGCGGCGGTAAGGGCATGAGGATCCTCCCCGCGTTCCTCGCGGCCGTCCTTCTCGCGCCGACGGCGTCGGCGGATTGGTTGATGACGGGACACGATGCGCAGCAGACGGGGCGGGTCGAGGCCGGCGCCCCGGCCTGGGACGACGTGGCGCTTCAGGTCCGCATCCCCCGGCTCGGTTCTGACATCATGTCCGAACCCGTCGCGTTGGGCGGGTCGGTCTTTGTCGCGCACTATCGCCCCCTATACTTCGCGTCCCAACTCACGACCTCATCGGCGTACACGATGACGCGCATCGACTTGGGTTCAGGCAACTTGACCAGCTACGCTTCTCCGCTCCAGTCGGATGGCACCTCATGCTTTACCCCGGAGTTGGCCAGCGACGGCAGGCGCGTCTTCCTGTTGGTCGGTGGCTACGTCACCGCCTTCGACCCCCTCAACGCGACCTTCGAGGAACCCATCCCCTTGGGAATCCAGCCGGGGGCCGGCCCCTACGTCGGC
Source organism: Methanobacteriota archaeon (assembly GCA_016180755.1). Taxonomy (GTDB): domain Archaea; phylum Thermoplasmatota; class E2; order JACPAO01; family JACPAO01; genus JACPAO01. The sequence continues at coordinate 21,447 of JACPAO010000014.1, read as the reverse complement.
GATGCCGCGCGAGCCGACCGCTTGGTGGGCCTCTGTTCATTGATCCGCGATCGCATGGTCTTTTCCGAAGGCCGGCTGTATGTCGCCAGCGGCGCCCGTCCGGCCGGTACCTATCGTGCGCTTCGGCTGTACGTCGTGGACCCCCAGAACGGGACGGTGCGGGGCCCATGGGTGAATGCGGGGCCCAAGGCGCTGGAATGGGTCAGCACCCCTTCCCAGACGGATGATGCCGGGCAGCTTTCCGGCGCCGAGCAGCAGTTCTTCGAGCTTGCCGGGCTCGCAGTTTCGCAAGGCAAGGCCGTGGTCACGGCCCACCTCGTCAGCAGGGCCTTCGAATCGACGCAGGACGACGCAGGCATCACGACACGGCGCCTGGCCCAGGCCTGGAGCGTGGACACGAACACGGGCCGGGAGTGGGCATACGGCGGTCTCACCGGCAGCATGGACCGCGCCGGCTCCGTCGTCTCCCCGCCACTAATCGCGGGCGACACCGCCTACTTCAAAGAGCCGTTCCGGACCTTCGCGATCAACCTCAGCAGCGGTGCGCCCGCGGGTCTGCACCAGGTCCCCAATGACGGAGCCGACCGCGGCTCGGGGATGGCGTGGGCCGCCGGCAGGCTCTTCGTGGCTCGGGGGCACACGCTGTCGGCTCTCGACAGCAACTTCCAGGCTCTGTGGCCCGCGGCGTTGGAAATCGAATCCATCTGGCAACCTGGCGGCCTCGTCGTGGCCGGTGATTCGGTCATCGGAGTCGCTTCGAGCGGCCGCGGCTCGCCTTCCGTCGTCTACGTGGTGGAGGCACGCTCGGGGCGCGTCCAGTGGACGCACCCGCTTGCCGCGGAAGCCAGAATCATCGCAGACGATGGCCTCGTTGTAGCCATCGACTATCGAGGCACCTTGACCGTTCTGGGGGAGGCATCGAATTCCCTCCGGCCCGCGCCGGCCGTGTCGTCGCTGTACCCGCGGCCCGGCGAGGAGGTCGTGGTGGGGATGGGCGGCACGCCGCCTTCCCCCCTGGGCGCCGCGACCGAGTTCCGAGCGGACTGGGGCGACGGCGAGGTAGGCGACTGGTCCTCCGTGCCGGACCTCCGGCACGTGTACGCGACCGCGATCGAGTCCCGCGCGCGCTTCTACGCGAGGAACGCCGCCGGCCAGACGGCCAGCGTCCCCATCACGTTCCACGTCGGCCAGCACGACCCGGCCATCAACATCCTGAATGCGCCCTTTGACGACGAGTACCAACAGACGACCTTCTTCCTCCTGGGTCTTCTAGCCACGGGCGTCATCGCCTTCTTCGGAATCCTCCGCGCCGGCCGCAAGCGCCGACGCTTCCATCGATTGCTGCGCGCCCTCGAGCATGATGGCAAGCGCCTTGCCGCCGACCCCAAGGGTTGCGATGCCATGTTGAACGAGCGACGCTCGGCCGCCCGCGCCGCGTTCCTCGAGAAGCGGATCGAGGAGGCCCACGCGTCGTTCCTCGAGCGGCGCGTCGACGAACTTCGGCGCGGCCTACGACTGGGGACCATCGAAGAGAAGCTCAAGTTCCTGCCCTACGGGATGGTGGCGCAGCTCCAGCGGCTCCTGCAGGACGCGCGGGTGGACGAGTGGGAGCGGCAGCACTTCGTCGAGGCTTTGCAGGCGCAAGGGGACCTCTCCCCTGCCCAGAAAACGAAAGCGCGACGCGTCATCGACGAGTGGTTCGTGCGCGACGCGGAGGTCACGACGTGAGGCTCGCGACGACGGTCGCCGTCGCCGCGATCGTCGCCGGCTGCCTCGCGCCCGCCGCGCCGCGCGACGACCCAAGCGGCGCCGAGCCCACGCTCCCGAGCTCGCTCGACGTAGACCTTCACGACCACGTCCTCCACATCACGATGCCGGAGGGCCAGCCGACGATGCTCGTCGCGCTTAACGTGAGCAAGGACATGTGGGTGAGGCCTCCCGTGCGACAGGACGCCGCATTCCAGGATGATGGTTGGATGATTTGTCCCTGGATCCGATCCAGCGGAATGTCGCCCGGCCTTCGCTACGCGACGTTGGCTTTCTGGCTGGATGAAGGGACGTTGAAGAAGGCCACGGCCGCCGATACATACTTGTTCGACAGCAAGGTGAGCGATGATTCGCCGACGTCGTGTGAGCGTCCAAGTGATGGACGGCCTGCACATACCCACTTTGTCATGCGCCCAGAACCATGGGACGGGACGCTCGTGCTCCTGCTTGCGGTGGGGAAAGACGTGATGGCGACGCCCCCGGCAGCCGTGCAGGCGATGTCGTTCCGCGTCGGAATCGCGTACCACGAGTGCGAGGCCCAGCCGCCATCTCAGTTTGACCCATTGCCACGCCGGTTGTGCCCCCCGGAGCGAATCGCGCGGGCGGAGCCCCAAGTCCGAGGAGGCGAGACGCGCCAAGCCTTCTACGACTCACGTGCGGGGCCCTGCCGGGAATGCGGATTTGAGATCAGGGACGCCCGGTCAGGCGGCACAGGGACGGTGACGGCCAAGCGGTCGAGCGCGCCCCCTTCCGGAATCATCTACGTTGGCGGAAAGTCCACCGGAGAGACGCCCTACCCGCCCGGATATGTTGGTGCTCTCGGAGGGGTCCGCAGCGAGACCACCACCTCCTTGGCCATGGACGGAGACACCACGCGGGGAACTTGTCGTAGCGCGGTCGACGCCCAAGTCTCCGTCATCGCCCGCAAGGCCGGGCAGGCCGACCTCACAGTGACGATGCAAACCATCGGTGACTACGCCTACCTCGCCTGGATGTGGGAGTTTCCTCTGAACCTGGACCTTCTTGGGTGGAGGATGAGCCCGCTTACCTACTTCTGGGTGTGGCCGTACAGCTGGACCACGGGGGACGGGGCGGCTTGTTCGTGAGTTCTCGCCGGCGCGCGACGATCGGTGGGACGCTCATCGCGTGCTTTCATTCGCCGGCCGCCTCTCGCCCGGCGCCGCGCCGGGTGGAGTGCCCACGGCGGAGGCGGCGCTTCCGTTACCGCTCGATGTGATGTGCGCGGTTTGGACGGAAACGGGTTCCGGAGCGCCTTCGCGTCACGTACGCAGCAGTCCCCCATCAAGGTGGCGCTTGACGCGACGGGTGAGAAATCGAACCTGGCAGGTCGCACGGACGGCACCGCGGCCGGGTCGATGGGGGTCCGCGTTCGGATGTTGGAACATCCCGGTGACCTGTCTGCGTCGGGGTTACGCGTCGACCCAGTTGTCCGATTGTTCTCCGGCAATCCGTCGCCCGCTTCGGATGCCTCGACTGGAATCTGCCGATAACCGCCACCGTCCGAATGCGCCTCGCGTTGCGGGCGGACCTTGAGACTGAAGCCCGCGCACAATCATGTGCCGGGGCGCGCCGACGACGATGGCGCCTCGGCCGGATGGTCCGTACAATGCGCGAGACTGCATCGGCAGGTGACCACGGCGCGTCCGGGGTCGTTAGACCCTCGTGTCGCTTGACGCCCCGATTCGGATTGACCGGGGAGCCCCGGGATCTCCAGGCGCCCCTAGAACCGCATCTGGCGAAGCCGCCGTACGCGCTCGTGCGTCGGGGGGTGCGTCGAGAACATGCCCGCCATGGCCCCCGCGCGGAACGGGTTCACGATGAAGAGGCTCGACGTCGCCGGGCTTCCCCGCCCCATGGGTCGCACGCGCGCACCGTGCTCGAGCTTCTCGAGGGCGCTCGCGAGGGCCCAGGGTTTCCCGACGAGCTTGGCGCCCGTGTGGTCGGCGTGGAACTCGCGGCTTCGGCTGATGGCAAGCTGGACGAGGATGGCGGCGATGGGGGCCGTGATGAGGACGGCGATGGCGACGAGGGGATTGACGTCGCGGTCGCGGCCGAAGATCATCATGCGCGCGGCGAAGCTGATGACGGCCGCCATGGTCGCGGCGATCGTCATGACGAGCGTGTCGCGGTTCTTGACGTGACTGATCTCGTGTGCGAGCACGCCCTCGAGCTCCTCGTCGTCAAGAAGCTGCATGATCCCTTCCGTCGCGGCAACGACCGCGTGCTTCGGGGAGCGGCCGGTGGCGAACGCGTTCGGGCTCGGGCTCGCGATGATGGCGACGCGTGGCTTCGGCACGTCGGATTGGAGGACGACCTTGTCGATGATGCGGTGGAGGCGGGGGGCCTCTTGCGGCGTGACGAGGCGGGCGCCGTAGCTCTTGAGGACGATCTTGTCGCTGTAGAAGTAGAACACGAAGTTGAGGGCGCCCGCGAGCGTGCCGAAGATGAGGAGGGAAACGAGCGGATTGGTGCCCCAGAAGCTCGCCGAAAACCAACCGACGGCCGACATCAGTACGAGGAAGACTAAGAATAACAGGAAGGTCCGGAACCGGCCTAGCATCAGTGAAAAACCGTCTTTCCAGCGTTAAATAGGTTGGGTGTGTCGAAGGGAACCGGCTCGAGATTCCAAGGCCCCGGGTTCCAGTGGAGAATCATGGCGGGGGCTAAGTTGAAATCCTCCCCCCGCGCCTCGGCGACTCATTCAGCGATTCCTCGTTGCAGCCACCGTGGGTGCCCTTGTCCTGTGTGGCGTGCCGCCCGGCAGCACGTTCCAGCAGGCTCCCGGGGACCTCCGCGTTACGCTTTCGCAGACCTTCGTGGAGCTGAAGGCGCCGGCAAACGTCACGTTGAAACTGCGCGTCGTGGGCGAACTTCGATGCGGCTCGGCGCCTGGACCTGCGCACCTCTCCGCAAGCGGAACCGGCTTTGCGTCCCAATCGCCCGCCCCGTGGGTCCTCCGACCGAACCCGCTTTCGCCTGCCGCCAAGCAGGATACCGCCGATCCGACCCTGTACCGGATGGACCAAGAGATGGACCTCTACCTCGTCAGCGAGGTCTCGCCGGCCCAAGACCTTTGGAGGAACGTATCGTGGCTCGGCAGCAGGAGCGGCACTTCCGGCGTCTGCAGCTACCGCTGGCAGGTCGCGAAGTCCGACACGCTCACGATCCACGTGCTCCCCTCCGCCGCGGAGACGGGTGCGGCCGGAGAACCCGGAAGCCCCGACGGGTCGTCGACATGGCAGGGCCAGTCCCACACGCCTGGACAGGCGTGGGGCGCCTTGGCGGTCCTCGTCCTCCTGGCCCTGATCGGCGTCGGCGTGTCGGTGGCGCAGCGAAGGCGGTAGGTCGCCGACGGGCGCCGTCCGCGCGGCCATTCGTGCGCCGCCCGCCCAAAAGGATTATCACGGCCGGCCATGGGTTCAACGGTGTGAGAGGTCCCGCCGCTGGGGCGTGCGTCGTGCTTGCCTTCGTGCTGGCCGCCCTCCAGCCGCTTGCGGCCGCGCAGCAGGCCGACGGCGCGTTGTGGATCACCATGGACACGCCACTCGTTTGGGTGGAGCCCGGCCGGAACCAGACCTTGATCCTCGGCGTCGCGGGCCAGCACCGCTGCCCGCTGTCGCCGCCGCCCAGCCCAAGAATCGTAGCGAACCCCGTGATGGCCGGGCCCAATGGGACCAGGATATGGTTCATGGAGCCGCGCGTCGTGGAGCCCGTCCCGGTCCGGGTCGAGGGCGAGACGCCGCCCCTGTACAGGATTAATGCCACCTTCGAGATCACGATCCGGGGAGAGGTGACGCCGGACGTGGAACGGGAACTACACGGGGCAATCCACGTCGACGCCCTGCTCGCCTTCCGGCTTTTCCTGGACGACGGCCCACGCGGGACGGACCATGGTCAAGTGGAACGGGACGCCAGCCGGATCCGACGACTGGGAGCCGAGGCCGTTCACGTCCCCGACGGCGGACGTTGCGCCTCCCAGGTTCGAGGGAGCGAGCGAAGTGCCCGGCGACGCCCGCGCCGTCGTCGCGGTCCTCGTCGCGCTCGCCGCCATCGGGCTCCTCGTGTCGTGGACCCGGCGTCGCTAGGCGCTCGGCTCGCGGCCGCGCAGGAAGAGCATCACGCGCACGAACCGCTCGATGACGGTGACGGTGCCGGCGATCGCGATGTAGTACAGGAGGAGGCCGAGCGAATACTGCGTGCCGGGGAACCAGTCCTGGGGAAGGAACGTGAGCGTCTTCCCGGCGTGCGCCAGGTAGAGGTCGATGAGCGGCAGCCCCATGAGGAGGACCATCCGGTCGGCGCGCGCAAGCATGCCGCCGTACAGCCGTCCCGCGCCCACCGCCTGGGCCTGCGTGCCGATGTAGCTCGAGAGCAGCGTCACGACGATGGCGACGAGCCCGACGCGGGGCGCGCCCCACGGCGAAAGGCTGAGGCCCGTGAGGATGGCGACGTCGGCGAACCGGTCCATGGTGTGGTCGAGGAAGTCCCCGACCGGCGTCATCTTCCCCGTCATGCGCGCGACGCGCCCGTCGAGGAGGTCGAGCATTCCGTTGAGCATGACGAAGAACGCGGCGGCGAGGATGAACCAGCGTTCCGGGTAGGAGGCGGGGTCGCTGTAGTAGAAGAGGAAGCCCGCGGCGAGCGCGAACGGGAACGAAACCCACGTGATGACGTTCGGGGGCACTTTCCGCAACACGTGGGTCCACGGGTCCAGGACGGGATCCAGGAATCCGCGATGTCGGTCTAGTACCATCTAAGAAGTTCCGCCGTCCAATCGACCCGACCTATTTCAAGATTGGTCACTCGTCGCCGCGGGTCGCGAAGCCAGGGCGCGACCAGTCGGGCCACGGCGCGCGCCGAACGCTTCGTGGCATCGACTTCGGCGACGCGTCGGCGGCCGACGTTCTCGACCGATTCGTGGAGGATGATCCCCATGGCCTCGGCCTCAAGGTTCTCGCGGACCTTCGCCCGGTTCCATCGTCGGGCGCGAAGGCGGCGCTCGAGGGTGCGGGGGTTGAGCCGCAACACGATGGCCGCGTCGACGACGGGGACGTCGTGCGCCCAATGCGTCTCGAGGATCCGGACGGGGCTCGCGGTCCGGTAGATGCGGCGCAGGGCCCGCGCGACGCGGCGCGGGTCCACGATCTGGCTGCGCCTCTCCCGGTCCACGCCGACGACGCAACCGTGCTCGCGCGCGAAGCGCTTCCCGTCGACGACCTCGAACCCCATTTTCCGAAGTTCGGCCGCGACCGTCGACTTCCCGACGCCCGGCGTGCCGGTGAGCGCGACCCAGCGCGTGGGCATGGCTAGGCGAGCCGGTGGAACTCGTAGCCGCCGAGGTTCTTCTCGTTGAAGCAGTACTCGACGCGCTTGAACTGGCCGCGAAGCTTCCGGACCTCTTGCCCGACCTTGTATCCGCGCCCCCTTCCTGCCGCACCTCGCCGGGGACGAGGTTCATGTTCGTGACGATGTTCGCCTTCTCGAGGAGCTCGGCGGCCCACTTGCCCTTCCCCTCGCCGACGTTCCCCACCTGCACGAGGCACTGGTGCGATTCGGTGTAGCCGCGCGCCTCGCCGAAGACTTTGAACCCTTCGGCGACGAGCCCGGCGGCAAGCGCCTTCGCGTTCTTGATGATCTGGGTCGCATACGCCGCCCCGAACTCGATGTGCTCCGCGAGCGCGACGCCCTTCGCGGCGACGTGGTGGAGGTGGTAGCTCGAGTTCGTGCCGGGGAAGACGCCCGTGTCGAGGCTCTTGAGGAACTTCGCGTCCTCCTCGGTCTTGCCTGCGTGGTCCGAGAGCACGATCCCTCCCTGCGGGCCGGGAAGGGTCTTGTGGGTCGAGCCGGTCATGACGTCTGCGCCCTCGTGGAGGGGATCCTGGAACTTCCCGCCCGCGACGAGCCCCAGGACGTGCGCTGCGTCGAACATGACGTGCGCGCCGACCTCGTGGCACGTGTCGGCGAGCTCGCCCTTGAGCGGCGTAGGGAACAGGATGACGCTGCCGCCGAAGAGCGCGAGCTTGGGCTTGAGCTGGCGAAGGAGCTTGACGGTCCCGTCGACGTCGAGGCGCATGTTGTCGAGGTCCCACGGGTACTCGGTGACCTTGAGGCCGCGCAGCCCCACCGCGCCCATCTTGGCGTGGCTGATGTGGCCGCCGGCGGCCGTCGAGAGCGCCGTGATGTCGTCCCCCGGCTTCACGAGCGCCTTCAAGACCGCCATGTTCGAGACCGTCCCGCTCGTCGGCTGGACGTTCGCGAAGTTGCACCGGAACAGGCGCTTCGCGAGATCGATCGCGCGGGCCTCGACCTCGTCGAAGAACTGGCAGCCCTGGTAGTAACGTTTCCCTGGAAGGCCCTCCGCGTAGCGGCCGTGGAAGTCGGTGACGAGCATCTCCTGGGCCCGCGGCGAGAGGATGTTCTCGCTCGCGATCATCGGGAGGCTCGTTCCGAAGAACTCGTTGTTCCTTCGCGCCGAGTCGCGGATCGCGTCGACCTCGGACAGCATCGTTTTCGTCTGCTGCAGCATTCCCATACGGGCGGCCCTCGGGGCGTCCCAAGAAGGACGTGGAGTTAAACGCTTCCGGCGCGCCCCGGCGGGGCGTCGCACGAACCTTAAAACCCGCCGCGGGCATGCGACGCGACCATGGTGGCCCCGGCCCTCGTCGCAGCGATCGCGGCCGCCGCGTTCCTGCCGCCCATCGTCTTCATCGCGTACATCCGGAACCAGGAGAAGACGCGCCGCGAGCCTTGGAGCACGATCGTGGGCGTCTTCGTGTTCGGGGCGGTCGTCTCGATCCTCATCGCCCTCGCCCTCGAGTCCGTCCTCCACACGGAGGAGCGCGAGTACCAACTCCTTGATGGCGGGTTCCGCCTCACCTCGCTCGTCGTCCTCGTCGTCATCATCGCGCCCGTCGTCGAGGAGTTCGCGAAGGGCCTCGCGCTGCGGGGTGCCCGCAAGAACATCGTCGAGGAGGAGGACGGGATCGTCTACGGGGCGGCGGCCGGCTTCGGCTTCAGCGCCACCGAGAACCTCTTCTACGAGCTTGCCGCCCTCGAGCAGTCGGGCCAGGCGTCGCTCATCGCGACCGCGATCGTCCGGACCTTCACGGGCTGCTTCCTCCACGCGACCGCGTCCGGCATCCTCGGATACGGCGTCGGCAAGATGTACCGCCACCGCCGAGGCATCGCCGAGGCCCTCCCCTACTACGCGGTCGCCGTGCTCCTCCACGCTGCGTTCAACCTCATCGCGGTGACCGGCGTCGTGCTCGCGGCGGGCTTCACCGTGATCATCGCCTTCCTCGCGATGCGGTACACCGTGAACCGGATCCGGACCCTCGACGCCGTGCCCACCTTCGTCTCCGACCGTGGACCTCTATGACGCGGGCGCTCATCCTGGGACGCTTCCAGCCGCCCCACCTCGGCCACCTCGACGCGATCGAGCAGGCCGCGAAGCGCCACGACGAGGTCGTCGTGGTCGTGGGAAGCGCGCAGGAGTCCTTTACGCCCACGAACCCGTTCACGTCCGGGGAGCGCATCGAGATGCTTCGCGCCGCCGTCGCCGAGCGGGGCCTCGGAAACGTGATCATCGTGCCGCTTGCCGACATCCACCGGCACGGCGAATGGGTCGCCTACGTCGAGAGCTCCGTCCCCGAGTTCCACGAGGTCGTCACGAACAACCCCCTCACGAGGCTCCTCTTCGAGACGGGCGGCTACAAGGTCACTGCCGGGAAGATGTTCCACCGCGACGTGTGCTCGGCGACGCGCGTGCGGAAACGGCTGGGCAAGGGCGAATCCGTCGACGACGCCGTGAGCCCGGCCGTGCGGAAGATCCTCCGGCGGATCCGCGCCGAGCGGCGGCTTCGCGAACTTTCCCAGGGGGACCTCCATGGCGAGCGCTCGCCGGGTGCTTGAGCTCCTTCGCGCGCGCGGGCTCACGCTCGCCGTCGCCGAGTCGTTCACGGGCGGCCGGGTCCAGGACCTCCTCACGGACGTCGCGGGCTCCTCCGACGTGTTCCGCGGAGGCGTCGTCGCGTACGCGAACGACGTGAAGATCCGGATCCTCGGCGTCCGCAGCGCCACGATCCGGCGGCACGGCGCGGTGAGCCACGCCGCGGCCGGGGAGCTCGCGAAGGCCGTGCGCCGGCTTCTTCGCGCCGACGTGGGCCTCGCGACGACCGGCATCGCGGGCCCGACCGGCTCGACGGCCACGAAGCCGCTCGGCCTCACGTTCGTCGCCCTCGCGATGGGCCGCCGTCTCCTCGTCGAGCGGCGCGTGTTCCGGGGCGGCCGCGACGCCGTGAAGGCGCGCGCCACCCAGCTCGCGCTCGACCTTGCCGTGAAGGCCGTTCGCAAGCGCTAAAGCCCCGCCCCATTCTCACGCGACGCGTGGCCGAAACGATCCAGGCGGGCGACCGCGTCCTCCTCTGGCAGGCCGAAGGCCCCCGCCGCATCGTCGAGGCGCGCGACGACACGGCACGCGTCCCCGGCCTCGGCGTCCTCAAGCTCGGCGAACTCCTCGGGAAAGGCTGGGGCGCCAAGATCAAGCTCGGCGCCGACGAGTACGTCCTCGTGAAGCCGAACCTACGCGACCGCCTCCTTGCCCTCGACCGCGGCCCCCAGGTGATCCTCCCCAAGGACGCGTCGCGCATCGTCCTCGAATGCGGGCTCCACGCCGGAACCCGCGTCGGCGAGGCCGGCGTGGGAAGCGGCGCGCTCACGCTGGTCCTCGCCCACGCCGTCGCGCCGACGGGACGCGTGTTCGCGTTCGACAATCGCGAGGACCACCTGCAGCACGCCAGGCGGAACCTCAAGGCGGCGGGCCTCGACGGCCTCGTCGAGTTCCAGGTCGCCGACGCGACCGAGGAGTTCCCCGCCCACGGACTCGATGCCGTCGTCCTCGACCTTCCGGAACCCGAGAAGGTCGTCCCGAAGGCGAAGGCCGCCCTCGGCCCGTCGGGTTCGTTCGCGGCCTACTCGCCGCTCGTCGTGCAGGTCGAGCGCACCGTCGAGGCGCTTCGCAAGCACGGGTTCATCGACGTCCGAAGCCTCGAGCTCCTCGAGCGCAGCTGGGTCGTCCACGACCGAGGCAGCCGGCCGGACACGACCATGCTCGCCCACACGGGGTTCCTCACGTTCGCGCGGCGGCCGTAGTCCGCGTCACGGCTGAAACCCGCCTACCACTCTCTTTATCAAGTCCCCCGGCCGCTCGCGCCGGGATGAGGTGGGTCTGGAGCATCGCGGCGGTCCTCGTCCTCTTGCTGCCGGCCCCGCGAGGCGCGGCTCAGGAACCGACGCCTTGGCAGGCCACCGACGCGACGGGGGATGTCGCCGTCTCCGTCGGAGGAACCTCGACGCCCGTCCTCCCCGAACAGGGCCCTCTTTCTTTCTTCGACCTCGTCTCCCTCACGATCGAGGAACCCGACGAGGAGTACCTTCGGTTCGCCCTTCGGAACAAGGCGGGCTTCTTCCCCGGCGGCGGTGCGCTCGGGGCCCCCGACGTGCGGGGCTTCACGATCGCCTTCCGGCTGCCCAACAGCACCGTCTTCGGTCTCATCGAGTTGACCGTCTACGAGGTCGACACCGAGCGGCCGCAACCGTTCATCGTCAAATACGCAAGGCTCTGCTACGCGACACCGCCCATCCCGTCCTCCTGCCCGGGCGGCTCGATCGGTCTGCGAGGCACGTACGAGGGCGGCGCGTTCGTCTCCCACGTCCCCAAGCTCGCCCTCCTCGCCCGGGCCTGCGGCCCGGCGACCAGATCCAGGAGATCTTCGCGGCCACGCGGAATCGGCCGCCCATCGCGACGACGAACCCGGAGGTCACGATCGGCGACCGCCTGCCCGATAGCGGACCCGCACCCGCCTTCGTGCTTCGGCACGGGGCGGCCACCCCCGACCTCGCCCTCCGCGTGGGCCGGACGACCATCGCCGCGGGCGAGGAGACGCGCGTCCCGCTCGAGGTCCAGAACCTGGCGGCCCACCAACGCATCCTCAACATCACGGGCTCCCTCGTCGCCGGGGCGGACCCGGCCTGGCAGTTCTCGGTCGTGCCTCGGGTCCTCGTCGCGGGCCACGACTCGACCAACGTAACCGTCCGCGTCCGGGCGCCCGCGCTGCGGGACGCCCCACTTCTTGTGGCCACGGTACGGTTCCGGGCCGACATCGCCGGGGAACCGCACGTCTTCGGGCTCCGGTACGCCGACTTTGCTGCGGTCGCCCCGCTCGACGAGGCGCATCGCACGCTCTACCTCCACGCGAGGGGCGGCCACGGTCTTCCCCAGCCCATCCCGGGCGCCCACGTCCTCCAGTTCGGTTACGGGGACCTCAATCGGGGCGAGAACGATCCGACCGCCAAGGACACCGACGTCGTGACGCTCATCCATCAAGGCACGGTTACTCAACCCGGATTCCGGTTCGCGCGGATGGTCTCCGCCCACCGCTGGGCCCCGAACCCAGCCCGATGGGACCCGCAGGAACCGCTTCGCGGACAGATCGGGATCGAGGTCGCTGCACCCATCGAGGCGACGCTCCGGTTCACCATCTCGGCGGGGGATGCGGTCCCCGCGGCGAAATGGGAGAAGACAGTGTCGCTCGCGCGCGGCCCTCAAGTGGTCCCGTTCGAGACGCCGTGGCGTGCCCCCCGCGACGACCTCGAAGTGAAGGATGAGCAACTGAGCTTCGAATTCTGGATGGAGCGGGCCGGGGCCGACTCGGCTGTGTATGGGTACGCCTTCTTCGTCGCCCAGCCGGCCCTCCTTCCCAAAGTCACCCGCGTCGAGCTACCGATCACCCGTCCCCCAGCGCCCGTCGAAGACCCGGACCTCCCGCGAGTCGTAGTCGAGGCCGCCGAGGACCGCGACGCGTTCACGAACCCCGGCAAGCGCCACGTCTTCGAGGTCGACCTGCGCAACGAAGCGTCGCGGGCCGTCGAGGTCGACCTCGCGGTCGTGAGCGTCGAAGGCAAGTGGCCGGTCGAGGTGCGCCCCGGCCGGGCGCTCAAGCTTCCGGCCCACGACTCGGCGCGGATCGGGCTCGCGGTCGAGGCCCCTCCCAGCGCGCGCGAGGGCGAGACGTTCCGCTTCGAGCTCGTCGTGAACGACACGTCGTCGGGACGGACGCTCGACCGCGCCGCGTTCCGCGTGACGGCGACGGGAGGAGTCTCCGTTGAGAACGATACGTTCGAGGAGCGGACCGAGGATGTGCGCAAGGTCCGGGCCCAAGAAACGGCAGGCTCGCCGGGTCCGGGATCGGCGCTCGCCGTCGCCGCCGTGGCCGTCGTCATCGTCGGTCGCCGGCTGGCCCGCCGCGGCTGAATCCAGGACGCCCGCGCCTTCCGGGCGTCGCCGTACTTAACCTAGGCGGATTCGAATCGATTCAACAACCCGAAATACCCGAGAACCGCCTGGTAGGCCGGGATGCAGCTCTACGGTAACGGCGTCACAAAGAACTTCTTGACGATCCTCGAGGACGAGATTCGCCGAAGCGCCAAGGCCATCGCGCGCTTCCTCGTGCTCGTCGCCCTCCTCGTCGCCTCCGGGCTACTCGCCTACTACGCACAACTCGGCGCGCTCACCCTTCTCGTGTTCGCGGCCTTCGCCGTGAGCCTCGCCCTCGGCTACAGCTGGGGGCATTTCGTGAACACGTATCGGTACCAGGCCTCGATCCGCGAACACTGGAACCGTTGGATGCGGTTCTCGGTAAGTTGCGTCACCGTCCGCGAATGCTACCGAAAGGTCCACGGGAAGCGCGCCACGCCGAGCCTCTTCTGGGCCGTCATGATCCTCTCCGTCCTCCTCCTTACGCACGGCGTCGTCCTCGGCCTGGCCGTGAACGCGGACGCGAACCCCTGGTACACCCTCGTCCTCTTCATCGCCGACGCGGCCCTCCTCGGGGCGCTCGCCGGGATCCGGTGGCGGGAGCGACGCTGGTACCGCGAGTTCCTCCACAGCGTCAACGAGCTCCTCAAGGAAGGCACCATCGGCGTCTGGGGCGTCTACTAGGCCCAGGGACGCCTCGGCGGCAGGCCCGCCCCCTTGGCCCGGTCCGTTTCCCGGAGGGATCGCGGCCCTGACGACGTCCTGGACCACAGCTCTTTCAAGGGCCCATCGAGTACGCCGCACCGGCCAGCCATGGATTGGGTGATCGAGGCACGCGCCTTCGTCGAAGGACGACTCTCCGACGTCGAGATCGGCATCGACACCGACCAGGGCAAGATCGTCGCCGTCAAACGGAACCTCCCCGGGAAGCCCCGCACGAGGTTCCCCAGCCACCAGATCCTCCTTCCGAGCGGCGTCGACTGGCACGTCCATTTCCGCGACCCGGGCCACCCCGCGAAGGAGGACTTCGCCTCGGGGACGAAGGCGGCCGCCATGGGCGGCATCGGGACCGTCCTCGACATGCCGAACACGGTCCCGCTCGTCGACCGGCGCGCGCGCCTTCGCGAGAAACAGGAGGCCGTCGCCCGCAAGGCGTGCGTCGACTGGGGCCTCTGGGCGACCCTCACGCACGAGACCCGGGATGCGGATGCGCTCCTTCACGAGTCCGTCGGCGCGAAGATCTACCTCGCGCCCACGACGGGCGTCGACGACGGTCCGACGGACGCCGAGCTCCGGCGCGCGCTCGAGGCCTGCCGCGACGCGCGCCGCTGGGCCATCGTGCACGCAGAGTCGTTGCCGCACGGGACGCCGTCAACGTTGCGCGGCCACGACGAGTCGAGGCCCGAGGGCGGCGAGGTCGACGCCATCGCGCGCGTCGCGCGGCTTGCCCCCGACCCGGCCCACGTCCACATCGCGCACGCGACGACGCGGCTCGCCGTGGAGGCCGCCCGCGCGGCGGGCATGAGCGTCGGCATCACGCCGCACCACCTGCTCCTCAACCGCGACGTGGGGACCGACGCCCGGTTCAAGGTCAACCCTCCGCTTCGCGCCGACCCGGCGCGGCGCAGCCTCGCCGAGGCCTTCGCCGAAGGCCTCGTTTCCCACCTCGAATCGGACCACGCGCCGCACACGCCGGCCGAGAAGACGGAGAGGTTCGCCGAGGCGCCCTCCGGCATGCCGGGCGTCGAGACGCTCCTGCCGCTTCTTCTTCGCGCCGCCAAGCACGGCGAACTTCCGATCGAACAGGTCGTGTTCGCCTCGTCGCAGCGTCCCGCCCAAGCGCTCGGCCTCCTAAAGGGCAAGGTCGGGGTTGGCTACGACGCCGACTTCATCGTCGTCGACACCCGCGCGACGAAGAAGCTGCGCGCCGACGACCTCCACGGGAAGTGCGGGTGGACGGCCTTCGAAGGACGGCCCATCCTACCCATCCTCCACCACTACCAGCGCGGCCGCGCCCTCGTCGAGGACGGCGCCTTCGTGGGGAAGAAGGGCGCAGGACGGCGGATCGAGCCTCCACCCATCGTCGCCGCCACGGCCTCCACCTGAAACGAGCCCCAGTTCGAGGCTTGCACCAGTCGTCCGTTGTCCCGAAGCCTACAAGACCGGTCGCGGTCGAAGGGGACGCGATCGATATGGCAATCGCGTGGGGCCTCATCACGTTCTTCGTCGGCGCTCTCTACGGCTGGCTTTCGCCCGGCCGACAATCGAAGAGCCGCCTGTTCGTGAACGGTATCGTCATCGGCTTGATCCTCGCGGCCGTGTTCGCCATCTTGGGCTACCTCACGGAGGTCCCGCCCATCGGCCTCGCCGGGATGTTCGGGATCGTCGTGTCGGTCGTCGTGCTGACGCTGCTCTTCATCCTAGGCACTTGGATCGGCGACCTGATCGAGGGCGCCACCAACCGCGGGCGGACGCGGACCTCCTAGGCGAGGGGCGATTGTCGGTTTTCGAGCGTTCGCTCGACCGATACCTTTTTCTCTTCCCCGACCCGCTTGCCGCGTGATGGCACGGTCCGCAATGGGCATCGCAGCCGCCCTTCTTCTCGCCTTTTCGGGATGCGTCTCCGACGCAGGAAGCTCGGCCAGCGTCTCCGCCTCGGCCGCCCCCCCCACGTTCGACGAGGCCACGGGCGCGATCGAGGGCTACGTCGTGAACGACGCGTTCGAACCGCTTGCGGGCGCACAGGTCGGCATCAAGGACTCCGACCAGGCGACGACCGCCGACGCCGCCGGGCGCTTCGCCCTTGGGAGCCTCCCGCCGGCGACCTACGTCGTCCTAGCCCAGGCCCTCGGCTACGAAGCCCAGGCGCGCACCATCCTCGTCGAGGCCGGAAAGGCCGTCGAGCTCCAGTTCATGCTCGTCGCGCTCCCCACCGAGGAGGCCTTCACGCAGACGCTTCGCTTCGAGGGCCTCATCGAGTGCGCCTGGGGGGTCTCGGGCGTCGCGACCGGAAACTGCCTCCCCATCCAGTCGACGCTCCAGCAGTACAACCTCCCGAACCCCACCAACACGAAGATCATCGGCCTCTTCTCGCACAGCGACCCCAAGAAGGTGGCAAGCGGCGTCTTCGAGATGGAGTGGAACCCGTCCGCGGCCCTCACAAGCGGCAGCCTCCTCCTCAACGTCGAGAAGGAACTCACCGGCATCATCGGCGGGACCCGTTACGGGTCCGCCGAGGGCAAGAGCCCCCTGCGCGCCGTGACGACCGACGATCCCTGGAAGGACCTCGTTCTCACCGACACGACGAAGGACCAGGTGCAGACCCGGACGTTCCCCGCCGCGACGAACCCGCCGACCTTCGTCGCCAACCAGCGCTTCACGGTGTACGCGACCGCGTGCTATGTCGAGGAGTGCTCGGACATCTTCTCGGCCATCAAGGACGCGTAGCGACGTCGTCCGGCGCGACGTACTCGACGCCGCCCTGGCCCGCGCGCGTGTCCGCGACGCCGACCCACTCCGAACCCTGCCATTGCGCCGCCTGGACGTTGCCGATGCGCGACGGGTTCGACGCCACCGTGTGCCCTTTCGCGCGCAGCCCTTCCCGGACCGCGTCGCCGATCCCCGCCTCCCAGATGACGTTGGGGTAATCGGAGGAATAGATCCGCGGCGCCCGCACAGCGTCCGGGGCGGACTTATCGTAGGCGGCGACGTCGAGGAACACCTGCATCACGGTCGTCGTGATCGTCGGGCCGCCCGGAGAGCCGAGCGCGAGGACGGGCCGGTCGCCGTCGACGACGATCGTCGGCGTCATGCTGCTGCGCGGACGCTTGTTTGGCGCGACCTCGTTCGGGCCGCCCGGCCGGAAGTCGAAATCCGTGAGCTGGTTGTTGAGTAGGAACCCGAACCCGGGGACCATGATGCCCGTGCCGAAGAGGCTCTCGAGCGTCGTCGTCACGGCCGCGACGTTCCCCCAGCCGTCCACGACGACGTAGTGCGTCGTGTGGTCGCCCGCCTGGGTCGGCGCGACGACCCCGCCCCCGGGCTGCGGCCGGCCCTCGTGCTTCCAGGGATCGCCGGGCTTGGGGGACGGGTTCGCGCGGTCGGAGATGAGCGCCCGTCGCTCCGCCGCGAACTCCTTCGAGAGGAGCCCCTTCATGGGGACGTCCACGAAGTCCTGGTCGCCGATGTACGCGTACCGATCCTGGTACGCAAGATGCATCGCCTCGATGACGTGGTGCAGCGAGTCGACGGTGCGGTCGCCGCGCGCATCGAGTCCGGCCGCCTCGAGGATGTTGAGCATCTCGAGCATCGTGAGGCCGCCCGCGGACGGCGGTGGGGCGGACACGACGCGCAGGCCGCCGAACGTGCCCTCGACGGGCGCCCGGACCTTCGCCTCATAGCCCCTGAGGTCGCTCGCGACCATCCGACCCTGGCGTAGCGACTGTGCGTAGACGATCGCCTGCGCGATGGCGCCCGAATAGAAGGTGCTCGTCCCGTTCGAGGCGGCGAGGGTCTTGAACGTCTTCGCGAGGTCGGGTTGGACGAGCTTGTCCCCTTCCTTGATGGGGCCGCCTCCCACGCACATCGCGTTCCCCGTGACGATGGGGGCGGGTTCCTGCGGGCAGACGGAGCCGGGGATGAACACCTTGGCGCTCGAAGGCCAGGATCGCAGCTTCTCCTCGCTGCCGGCGACGTAGCCGGCAAGGTACCGGTCGACCGTGAAGCCGCCCTCGGCGAGCGTGATGGCCGGCGCGAACGTCTCGCCAACCGGCAAGAGGCCGTGCTCGCGCACGGCGAGGTCGAACGCCTTGAACGTGCCGGGCACGCCGACCGCGTACCCGCGGGTCGAGGCGACCGCGAAAGGCATGGGTTCCCCGTTCGGAAGTAGGAACTGGTCCTTCGTCGACGCCGCGGGCGCCTTCTCGCGGCCGTCGTAAAACACGAACTGCTTCGAATGGTTGAGCCAGACCAGGATGAGCGAGCCCCCCCCGAGGCCGGACATGCTGGGTTCGACGACATTGAGGGCCCACTGCACGGCCGCCGCCGCGTCGACCGCGTTGCCGCCCTGGCGCAGCATGGCCGCCCCGGCCGCGGACACAAGCGGATGGACCGTGGAGACGACGCCCGTCCCGAAGGTCGGCGCGAGGGCGTCGCGGTCGCGGACCTCGAAGCAGCCGGCGAAGAGAAGCAGCGCGGCGAGGACGGCAACGATCCGCACGTCCAAGGGAGGCGGGACCGACCGTTATAGGGGTTTTGGTGCCGGTCGGCGGCTACGGCTTGGGGAACGCGGAGAAATCCTCGGGGAACTCCTCCACGTACGCGAAGCTCAACCACATCTCGACCTTCTGCTCGTAGGCGACCCCATCGAAGCCGCCCCCGATCCGGATCTTGAGCTTATCGACCATCCCTTTGTTGAGGTTGTCCTTCGCCTGCTTGTGGTCTGCCTCTTCCATGTTCCGGGGCATGTCGCCGTAGACCCAATAACCGCTCGTGATGGCCGTGTTCTCCGAGTTGTCCTGCGAGGTGAGCGTGTCGTTGTTCCAGTTCTTGCGGACCATGTAGTAGATGTCGTCGGAGACGCCGGGGGCCCCGACGGACTTCTGCCACGAGGCCTCGAATTTCATCCCGAGGGGTTTGGGCTGCAGGAACGCGTAGAACTCGCACTTCGAGCAGGTGTCGAGTGCGTCCCACCCAAGGTAATAGTCGAAGTAGGCTTGGCCGAAGTTGATGTATCCGTTGAACGGCTGGGACAGGATGTAGCCCTCGACCGGGACCTCGACCGCCTTGAGGACGATGGTGATGCGGCTCACGTCGCCAACGCTCACGGGCACCTTCCTCGCGACGGCCTCGTACCCGAGCTTGTCGACGGTCACCGCCGACCACCGGCAGCTGCTCGTCGTCGAGGACCTTGCCCGCGATGGACCCCGCCGTGTCGTTCACCGCCGGCGCAGCAGCCGGGGGAGGGGCGCTCGGGCCGGCCTTGGCCGCCGTGGCCTCGCCTCCGGTGCAGCCGGCCACCGACACAACGACGACCAACGCCAAGACGGCCACCCCGTTCATGGGACGAAACGACGCGGGCGAGCGTAAAAGGATTCCGGCCCGACGGAGGCAACCGAGCGTGGCCCCCCAAGCCTTCGGCGACCCAACGGCGAGCAGGTCTTGGAGTCCCGTCAGCGCTTGAGGAGCCGGTCGACCTCTTTCGCGAGGGCTCGGCTTACCTGGCCCCCGTCGACCTTCCCGCGGAACTCCTTCATGAGGAGCCCCATGAGGGGGCCTACGCTCTCGGCCCCGCGTTCGCGGACGAAGTCCGCGCGCTCGCCCACGATGGCGCGGGCGCGCTCGGCGAGCGCCGCTTCGGCCCCGCCCCCCAGCCCCAGCCTCGTGACGGCCTCCTCGACTCCCTTCGCGCGGCCCGCCGCGACCTCTTCGAGGACGAGCGCGACGCCCTCCTTGGCGAACCGGTTCGCCTTCACCGCCGCTAGGGCGTCCGCTGCGTGCGGGCGGAGGTCGTCGGCCTTCGGGTAGCGGCGCCGAAGGTCGGGGAGGATGAGGAGGAGGACCCGACTCGCGGCGGGCCCGTCGGCGAGTTTCGCCCACGCGGCCAGCTCGCCCACCATGTCTCCGTCGACGATCTGGCGCGCCTCGTCCTCGCTGATGTGGAACTGGTTGCGGACGCGCTCCCGCACCGCCTCCGGCGGGGGAGGCAGGTTCCCGCGGATCTTTTCCATCCGTTGCGGGGAGACGGCGACCGGCGGGACATCGGTCTCGGGATACATCCGGGCCGCCCCGGGAAGGGGGCGCAGGTACGTCGTCGAGTCGTCCTGCTCGGCCGCGCGGACCTCCTCGGGGACGCCTCGCAGCGCGACGACGGCGCGCGCGAGGACGACGCGCAAGGCCGCCTCGCACTTCTTCCGTTGGTCGGCGACGAGGACGAACGAGTCGGCTTCCTTGCAGGCGAGCCTGGAACGAACGCTTGCGACCTCCTCGGCCGCGACGCCCATCCCGGGAAGCTCGTCGCCGTGCAGGATCCCGCCCACGCCCGCGTCGCGTCTTGCGTAGACGGACAGCTCGCGCCCGAGGCGCGGCAGGTCCTTCGAGGCTGCGCCGATGAGGCCGTGGAAGCCCGGCAGGCGGACGCCGAGGATCGCGCCGCCCGATTGAAGGGTCTTCTTGACGACCGTCGACTGCGTCTTCGCGAACACGTCGCCAAGGTCGACGACGGCCGACGTCAGGTCGGACGCCTTGACGCCGCGCTTTGCGAGCGCCTCCGCGACCTCAAGCAAGCGAAGCTGGCGACGGACCTCCCACTCGGTGACCCGGGGGATCGAGTTGAGCTCCTGGACCCCCTTCACCTCGATGCGGGCGCCGCCGCGGATGGAGACGTTGAGGTCCTGGCGGATCGTGCCGATGCCTCGTTTCACGCGGCCGGTCGCGCGAAGGAGGGCCCCGATGCGGGCGGCGACGGCGCGCGCGTGGTTCCCGTCCCGGATGGTGGGGGCGGTCGCGATCTCGATGAGCGGGATGCCGAGCCGGTCGAGGCCGAAGGCGACCGCGTCGGCCGACTCGCTCAGGCGCTGGCACGAGTCCTCCTCGAGGGCGAGCGTCTGCACGCCGACGCCGTCGACCTCGCCGCCCAAAGCGATGAGGCCGGTCCTCTGGAAGCCGGACGTGTTCGAGCCGTCGATGACGATCTTTCGCATCCATTGGACCTCGTCGACGGGCGTCGCCTGGAGGAGGGCCGCCATGGTGAGGGCGACGTCGAGGGCCTCTTCGCTCGCGGGGTTGGGGGGCTCCTCGTCCGCCTCGACGAGGCACGCGCGACCGTGGTAGCCGTGGTATTCGAAGCGTCGGTTGCGGCGGGACTCCTGGAGGGCGGCGGCGTCGACCTCGCCGAGCTCGGACTGCGTCGGCCGCAGGCGACGATGGATCACGAACGCGGGCGGCCCGGGCTCCGCGGGCGGATCCTCCGTCGAGCAGCGGCAGAAGAGCTTCGACGTCGCAAGCTGCTGGTGGATCTCGAGGCCGCAGCGGAAGCCGAGCTTCGCGTAGTCGAGCGCCTCCACGGCTACGGCACCTCGAAGGGCGTCGTCGGGTCGAACTCGTTCGCGACCAACGTCCGGAACCTCTGGGCCGCCTCGGCGGCGGTCTTCGACTGGCCCAGGCACCACATGACCTTGACGAGGGCGACCTCGGGCAGCATGTCTTCGCCCGGGACGACGCCGCGGTCGAGAAGGTCGCGGCCCGTCGAGTACACGTTGAGGTTGACGCGGCCCCACAGGCACTGGGAGGTCATGACGACGAGGGCGCCCTTGCGCTGGAGGTCGGCGACGGCCTCGAGGCCGCGC
>JACPAO010000013.1 GCA_016180755.1 Methanobacteriota archaeon | reverse complement strand
GAATACATCATCGTCGGCGAGGTCCGTGGCAAAGAGGCCTACAACCTGTTCCAGGCGATGGCGACGGGTCACGCCGCCTACGGCACGATGCACGCCGACTCCGTCGATGCGGTCATCCACCGTCTGGAGTCCGACCCCATCAACATCCCTCGTTCCCTGCTCGAGGCCCTCGACATCATCTCGATCCAGATCCAGACGCGCGTCGGCGGCAAGCGCGTCCGGCGCTCGAAGCAGCTGGCAGAGATCGTAGGGCTCGACCCGCACACGAAGGAGATCCTCACGAACGAGGTCTTCCGCTGGGTCCCGAAGGACGACTCGTTCAAGTTCAGCGGCGTGAGCTACATCCTCGAGCGGATCCAGGTCGAGAAGGGAATGTCGCCCGACGACATGAAGAAGGAGATCGAGAACCGCGTCGAGATCATCAAGTACATGATCAAGCACAACGTGCGCAACTTCAAGGACGTCGGCCGGCTCACGGCGGGCTACTACAAGGATCCCAAGGCGATCATGGAAAAGATCCGCAAGGACGAGCCGTTCTAGGAGGCCAAGGAATTGGCCCTCAAGTCCGGACAACGGCTGTACTTCAAGCTCTTCGGGAGCTTCGTCCAGAATCGGCTCAAGCCCGAGAAGTACGAGGAGAACCTTCGCAAGGCCCACATCCACGAGCGGCCCGAGGCGTTCCTCGCGACGCAGTTCGCCACGTCGCTCATGGTCCTGGTGGGCGGCTTCTTCCTCGTCGCGTTCGTCTATTTCACCATCATCCCGCTGCTCGCCGCGAAGAACCCGGTGTTTGCGAAGGTCGGCATCCTGTTGTTCTTCGCACCGTTCTTCTTCGCAGGCATCACGTGGGTGCTCGGCACGTCGAACCCTCAGTCGAAGGCGAAGAGCCGTGCGAAGGACATCAACCTGAAACTTCCGTACGCGCTCAACTACGTCGCCGCGATGGCGTCCGCCGGCGTCATCCCGACCGAGATCTTCCAAAGCTTCTCGAAGCAGAAGATCTACGGCGAGGCGGCCAAGGAGGCGGCCTGGATCTACAAGGACATCGCGATCCACGGCAAGGACATCGTCACCGCGCTCCGCCGCGCGATCGACCGCAGCCCGAGCGTCAAGTTCCAGGAGTTCCTGCAGGGGGCCATCACGACGATCACGTCCGGCGGCGACCTCAAGGAATACTTCCAGCAGAAGGCCGTCCGGTACCAGTGGGAGAACCGCCAGGACCAGAAGGCCTTCATCGACACGATGGGCCTCATGGCGGAGACGTACGTCACCGTCGGCGTCGCGGGTCCCCTGTTCATGATGGTCATGATGGCGATCATCGCCATCATCAAGGGCAGCGGCCCGGAGCAGATCGCCATCCTCACCTACGTGCTTCTGCCCGTGATCAACGCCGGCTACGTGTTCATGCTCAAGAGCATGATCCCGGAGGTGTAGGATGGTCGACCCCCGCCTCGCGAAGAAACCCGGCGAGGCCCCGCCGCTCCCGCCGGCCCCGGGCGGGTCGCATCCCGTGCCGTCGACGCCCCTCAAGCCCGTCGCAGGGGCGCCGACGCCCATCCGGCTCGCGGCGACGCCGCCCCCGAGGGAGCCCCCGAAAGCGGCGCCCGAACCGGCTGCGCCGGCCCATCCTACGGGCTCGACGCCGGCCGCAACGCCCGCCGCTTCGACCGGTGCCGCCCCCGTGCCGCAGTTCACCCGGCCGCCGCCTGCGACCGCCACGCCCCCCACCGACGCTGGCGTCGCGCCGCCGCCATCGGACGCCCCGCCGCCCAAGCTTCCCCCCAAGGCGAACGTGCCCCTCCAGCGCCTCGTCGAAATCAGCACGATCCTCGTGTTCCTCCTCGTCGCGATCGTGCCGTTCGAGTCGTTCATCAGTCTCGGCGTCGAGCGCGTCAACCTCATCCTCGTCGCGGGCTCGTTCATCCTGACGGGCGCCGTCCTTCTCTTTGGGCCCGCGAACTACCAGGTGAAGAAGCGGAACTTCGACGAGCAACTCCTTCGCAAATACCGCCGCGACATGATCCTGACGAGCCTCAGCGTGGGCGCCACCTTCGTCACCGCGATCATGGCGTTCTTCGAAGGCGCCGCGCTCCTTGCGTTCCTCGACGTCATCAGCCGGCAGTCCGAGGCGAGCGTCGCCGCCAACCGGTACTACCCGCTCTTTGCAGCCTTCACCCTCATCTTCCTCACGATGCTGCTCATCGTGCGCACGAGCTTCGAGACGCGCTCGGCCGCGAAGAAATGGCACGCCCCCGTGAGCTACGTGCTCCTCGCACTCGCGGGTGTGATCTCGGGCCTCGCGCTCCTCGTAAACTACGGCGGTTGCAGCAGCGTGCCTACCGGGCCTACTTCTTCGGCCTCGCGTTCGTGGTCCTTTCGATGTTCCTCCTCGGAGGCGTCGCGACCCGCCGCCTCGGCACGGGCGGCGGCCAGAACGTCACGTTCATCCTGATCCTCTACCTCACGCTCGGGATCGTCGTCCTCGGCGTCATGGCGACGCGGTACGTGCAGCACAAGTATATCGCGAGCCGCGCCAAGCGCCAAGCGAGCGGGGAGGTCATCGCGAAGAAGCGGATGAGCAAGGCCGAGCTCAATCGCTTCATCCTCTTCGGGGCG
This sequence comes from Methanobacteriota archaeon, assembly GCA_016180755.1. Classification (GTDB taxonomy): domain Archaea; phylum Thermoplasmatota; class E2; order JACPAO01; family JACPAO01; genus JACPAO01. Next base: position 11,936 of record JACPAO010000013.1, on the reverse strand, counting down.
TCGGGGATGTTCGCCTTCCTCGCGCTCGTCGCGGGCGTGCTGACGTTCCTCGGCGTGCTCCCGATCCAAGGCAAGTACGGCACGGACTTCATGATCCTCGCGTTCCTCGTGGGCTTCGGGCCGTACGGGTTCTACCGGGGGAAGCAGATCAAGCGGATTCGCTCCATGGACGACAAGTTCCCCGACTTCCTTCGCGACCTTGCCGAATCGGAGCGGGCCGGCATGACGCTGCCGCGCGCCCTTCAGACGGCCGCGAAGGGCCTCTACGGTGGCCTCACGGGCGAAGTCCGGCACATGAGCGCGCAGGTCAGTTGGGGCGTGAGCTTCACCGACGCCATCCAGCGGTTTGCCAAGCGCGTCAACACTCCGCTCATCTCGCGGACCGTCGCCCTCATCGTCGAGGCTTCACGGGCCGGCGGCAACGTCATCGACATCCTCACCGCCGCGAGCGACGACGCCCGCGAGATCAAGCAGATCGTCGACGAACGGAAACGGCAGATGGGCATCTACGGCATCATCGTCTACATCGCGTTCTTCGTGTTCCTCGTCGTGATCTTCGTCCTGTCGAAGCAGTTCCTTCCGGCCTTCAGCGCCGCCGCGAAGGCGGGGGAAGGCAGCGAGCTGGGAGGCGGCGGCATCAAGAGCTTCGACGTGGAGTCCTTCGTCACCGTGTTCTTCCACAGCGCCTTGGTCCAGGGGATCGGCGGCGGCCTCGTGTCCGGCGTGATGCAGGAAGGGCATCCGCTCGGGGGGCTCAAGCACGCGGTCATCCTCACCATCGTCTCCTGGATTGTGTTCCGGCTCTTCGTCGATGACCTCCTCTCGAAGCTCCTTGGCGGTTAGCATGCGACGCGACGACCACGCCCAGCTCAACATCATCGAGTCCATCCTGGTCGGCGCAATCGTGTTCACCGCCGTCGCGGCGACGGCCGTGTTCCGCCTGCCGACGAGCCCTGCTTCGTTCCAGCAGGCCGAGCTCGAGCGCATCGGCGCCGACGCCCTCGCGGCGCTCATCGCGAAGGTGCCCGACACGTACTCGGGCGACGCCATCCTGGACAACTGCAACATCAGCCCGTGCCCGTACAAGAACGAGCTCGAACGGATCATCAGCCTCGCCATGGACTTCAACAACCCGGCGGGCGCCGTGAAGACGGACCCGTTGTCGGACTTCTTCGACCAGGCGCTTCCGGAAGGGGCCTTCTACGTCGTGTACTTCTCGAACGCGGAGGGCGAGGTCGCCCTGTACCCGACGTTCCGCGCCCCGCCAGCGGCGGACGTCGTCGTCTCGCACGCCATCATGGGGCCCGTGTGGACGCAGCAGGCACGGGCGTCCGACGGCACGACGCTCGGGTTCGAGCGGGAGATCTTCTACCTCCGGCCGGGCGAGGCGACGGACTTCGATCCGGACGGCGCGGACAACTCGATTTCGGTGATCAACGACCCCCTTGGACGAACGACGGACCAGGCCGGGACTACCATCGAGGAGCGGTTCACGGAGTTGCAGTCGGGGCAGATCCTTTACAAGGTCCCTTTGGCCACCCCGTATGGGACCTACAAGTTGGACATCGCCCAGGACCGCTACTTCGCCGTCGTGCCGCTCGGCGTCGCGGGCCCCGGGTCGCTCGTCTACCCTATCGACCTCGACGACCCCAGCTCGTTGTCGGGCACGGCGTACGACGTGTTCAGTCTTCTCGAGTTCAACGGCGACACGTTGTACCTGGACATCGTCGATGACAACAAGGTGACGGCGGACGACCTCCGATTGTCGTACTACGAAGGTGGCGGCTCGACGTTTCCGCCTGGAACGTTCGTCGGGGGCGCGGACCAGGATGCGGTCGACATGTTGCCCCTCACCGACCTAGGGGGCAACATCCTGTATTCGGACGACAACGCGTCGGGTACGCTCGACGACGGGGAGGCCGTCTACCTTGACGAGGACACCAACGGGCTCGACGCGGGCGACTGGCGGCTCAGCCGGGCGGGGATCTACCCGATCGGGACAAAAGTCGGGGCGGCGGACGAGGACCTCCTGGACGGCCGGCCTACCCGGGGTCCGCTGACCGCGAAGGTCCGTTATCTGGAGGTCACGGGGGTCGGGCTAAGCGCGGGCGACACCGTCTACCTCGACCTCAACGGCCAAGGTCAGGTCGATGGCCTGGAGCCGTTTGACGTCCATCTCACGAAGAAGGGGACCGTGACGCTACGCTACGTCTACGACATCCGGTTGGTGATCTGGTTTGGCGTCTAGTCGGGACGACGGGGGGCAGCTCCTCCTTCTTGCCGGCGTCCTCCTCGTCATCTCCTACGTGCTCTTCAGCTCCCAGGCGAGCCTTATCGCCACGCTGGGACAGCAATCGGGCCGCGAAGCCTCGAACCCCGTCGTGATCGACTACGTCGCGGTTCGGGAGGCCATCCAGGTCACCTTGACGCGGGAGCACACCGTGGGCGCGACCGTGACGTGCACCGCGGGCACGGAGGCCGCCATGAAGGTGCGCGCCGAGGCCATCCTGCAGAACATCGCCCTTGTGGAGAGTCGCCGGGGCCTCAAGTTCGCGGCGACCCTGAACGGGCCCCCGACCGTAGGGGCGGACGAGTTCGTGGGGGATTTCCTCTACGACCTCACGTTGAGCTTGACCAACGGCGAGACTTCGATCAACGAGCGGGCCGAATTCCGCGTCGATTGCTAAGCGGGCCTGGCCCGAAGTCCCCTATAAGGGCGGCTTTAATAGCGATATTTGTTCTTGGTGCCCACACCTTAATTAGTTCAAGGTTCGAGCAAATGTCGCGCTTCGGCCCGGCTAGGGAACTTCGTATGCGTCGTCTGGACCATGCAGCCGCTTCGCCGGTCATTGGCTTCATCATCGCCATGATCGTCTTTTCCGTCTCGTTCTACTACGTGGTTGACGTCGCCGTCCGCACCCAAGGGGATACGACCGGCACGGACGAGTCGCGGCTCACCAAGAACGCCGAATCCCTCGCGAACGTGCTCACGGCGCGCGGCTCGGGATGGTTTGCATCGGACGCGTGCGTGGCCGGCATCGAGCAGACCGTGACGGGCGACGGCGTGGACGAGGGCCGCTTCGGGCTGGGGTCTGAGACGTGCGACGCCGGCGGAGGCGCAGACAGCCAGATTGGGCGTCTGGACTACTACAAGATCAAGAACCTGTACACGGCCGCCAAGGCCGAGGACCCCGACAACACGTTCCTCGACTACGACGAGGCGCACGAGAGCCTCGGGCTCGTCGGGCAGAACCTCGACTTCCACATCCGCTCCTGGCCGGTCCTCGCCTCCGTTCGGACCGTGCTCGAGCGCGGCTACGGCGACGCCAACCTGAAGCCCGGCTACATCGGGAACTACGTGCCGACGGCCTCCGCCCCGGCCCGGCCGGATATTACCCACGCAGCGAGGGTGGACGACCTGGGCGACGACGCGGAGATCAAGGTGACGATCACCAACCCGGCTACGGGAAGCGTGGGCTCCGCATTCATGGTTTCCCTGTCGGTCGACCTGGCCGATGGCGCCATCACGTGGAACCAGAACACGCCCATCCTCCCTGCGGACGGCACGTCGTACAACATCACCACGAAGATCCCCCAGACGAGCGACTGGAATTGGGGCGGGAAAGCGAAAAAGGTGACCTATTCGATCCAGGACTCGATCGGCCCTCTCCCGGGCGCCGACGGCACGGGCTTCGCGGACTTCGTCGACCCCGACACCGGTGTGCCGGTCGACATGGCGTCCTACGGCTCGGCGCGGACGATCGTGGTCGTCAACGTGGACAGGTTGAGCTACGAGGTGAACGACCCCAGCCCGCCGGCCTTCGGCGGTTCCAACCAGTGGCCGACCGCCGTGTATCAGGGCTTCAAGGGGGACGGCGATGCCGACAACCAGTTCCGACCCCACCAGAGCGGCGGCTACTCCCTGTATGTGGCCGGCGGCGCGCTCGCCGAGACGTACACGTCCCTTGGCGCCAACTCGGAGAGGCTCAACCAAGGCTCCTACACGGCGGCCGTCTACACCGTCCAGATCAAGCAGGGCGGGACGGTGCTCAACGACGACGTGATGGAGATCCAGGCGGCCGGAGGCTCTTGCAACGTCGGGGCGGGTACCTACGAGCCCGCGGCGGCCGTCACGACGGAGGCCGGGTACATGGAGCGCCTCTTCGACAACTTCGACAAGGAGGTAGTCGACTCGCGGTACCAGACCGTCGGCATCCCGTACAACGTGACCGCCGACATCTACCCGGACGTGAAATGCTCCCTCGACAGCACGCTCCCGGCCAAGCTCGTGGGCGGGGACGGGCTGGGGACGCTCGACTACTACAGCACGCTCATCGTGGGAAGCGACGTCGCCCACAACGCCCTCACGAGCGACAGCGTGAAGGGGAGCATCGAGAAGTGGGTCACGGCGGGCGGGACGCTCGTCGTCTTCGGAAGCGACGCGCAGGCCGTGCAATGGCTCCAACCGCTCTTCCACGCCGCGCTCGAGTCGGGCTCGGGCGGCCTCTTCGTGCCGGACGAGGAGCACCCCGTCCTCAAGACGCCCAACGACCTCGACTGGGACAGTTTCAACGAGGACTCCGAATGGTCCTACAACTCGGGCGCGGACGAGAAGTTCACGCACGTCGTCAAGACCGACGACGACGAGAACGACGTGCTCGGGCTCAGCAACCCCGGCTCGCTCGGGAAAGGACGCGTCGTCCTCAGTGGCTGGCGGCCCTACGCCCTCACCGACGACATGGGCGCCTCGTGCCCGCCACCGGAGAACATGACGGGGGACGACCAGTGCCAGGCGATCTTCCTCATCCACAACCTCGTGACGATCAGCTTCCGGGAGCTGTACCTCGACTATGGGCCCCCCATCCCGGTGGGCCAGCCGACGGGCCAGCAGAGCCGGGTCCTGAGTGTGTACCACCCGGACCTCGAGCAGACCGTCACGCTGCGGGTCCAGGTGTTTGCGTTCCCGGGTCCGAAGTGACAGGCTTCGGCCCGAGGTCGAGCTGGAACTCGCAGAACCGGTCGCCGAGGGCCCAGCAGTGGACCTCGTGGGCGAGGACAGGTCGGGCGGTGAGGATCTCGAAGATCCCGCTTAGCATACCGGACTGGTAGTGGCAGATGGGTTTCCCTTCGGGCGGGACCCCGGCCGACGTGACGTTCTCGTAGAGGCGCACCGTGAAGCGGTCCTCCGTCCGGTCGACCACCTCGGGGATCGCGATCCCGTTGGCGCGGATCTCATCGAAGATGCGCCGCATGGCCTGCTCCTTGTCGGCGTACTCCCGGAGGATGTCCCCCATCGCCGCCCGGGCCGTGAGGCGTCCGACGGAGTAGAGGAGCGCGTCTCCCAGGTGCCCGAGGCGCCGTTCGGTGTAGGCGGCAAACCCCAGCGTGAGGCCGCGGTAGTGGGTGACGCTGACGTAGGGCCCGAGGCGCTTGCGGCCCGTGTACACGTCGCCGACGTGGGAGAGGTCGAGCTGCGCGGCGGTCACGACGTCGTCCTGCTGGACGGCGCGCCGCATGTCGGCCTGCAGGAGCGTCTCGATCTCGAGGTCCGAGGCCGGGATGCGGGGGATGTACTTCGCGAAGATCCCGAACACGATCGCGAAGGCGACGATGAGAAGCGTCGTGAAGAGGAACTGGAAGAGGAGCGCGAGGGTCGAGACGAAATCGGGCCCGACGCCGACGATGGTGGCGAGCGTCAAGGCCTGGCCGCTCACGAGGAGCGTGCTCGCGACCAGGATGAGGTACCACGCCGCCCGGAAGGCGTGGCTGTTCACGAAGAAGATCTCGCGAAGCCGCCGCAGGATCGGCCGCTTCGAGAGGAAGTAGAGGTTCACGACCATCAAGAAGAGGACGAGCAGCGCCTCGGCTGCCACGACGTACTTCAGGTCGGGCAGGCCCGCCACGGGGACCCTACGCGGGGTCCCGCTCTTAAATCTTGATTCTCGGCCTGCCCGTACCGGGCTGTGCGCGCACACGCGTCGAAACGGTTATGCGCGTGAGGCGGGTGGCCACGAGTGTCCATGGCGCACGTGGAACGGATGCGTGTCTCGTACCGCGACATCGACATGATGGACCACGTGAACAACGCGGCCTATTTCACCTACTTCGAGACGGTGCGCTGCCACTACTACGAGGCGCTCACCGGTCTCAAGGAGATCAACCGGCTCGACATCATCGTCGCGAAGCAGTCGTGCCAGTATCTTCGGGGGCTCCGGTACGACGAGGAGTTCGACGCCGTCGCGTGGCCGTCCCGCATCGGGACGACGAGCTTCACCTTGGCCTACGTCCTCCGCACCGTGCGAGGCGAAACGGTCGCGCTCGGCGAGACCGTCATCGTCATGTTCGACTACGCGAAGAACGCGAAGAAACCTATCCCGGCGACGTTGCGCGCGAAGCTCGAGCGGGACCTCGCGAAGGGGCCGGGCGTCACCTTGCCGGCGTGAGCCGGTTACGTGTTTTTCGGTTCATCCTCACGCCACAATCTTCTTATATGGTCCGGCGGGGTAGATTTGGCCGTGACTCCGCCGGTGCGGTTGGTCGTCCTTGTCCTGCTCATCACCGGTTGGTCCGGATGCATGGGGGGAGGAGCCGGCAAGTCCGCACCCCCCTCCGCCGAGGGCCTCGTCGCTTCCTTCTCCTTCTCTCCCGAGCTTCCCGCCGTCAACGACCCCGTCCAGTTCCGCGATGAAAGCGACGGGTCCCCCGTGGCGTGGAACTGGGCTTTCGGGGACGGCGCGACCAGCACCGAGGCGTCCCCGACCCACTCGTTCGCGACCGAGGACGTCTTCACGGTCCGGCTCACGGTCACCAACGCGGCGGGCGCGACGGACGCCGCGGCGTTGTTCGTCACGGTGGGCTCCGTGAAGGGCGGCGGCGACCCCAGCGCGTTCCGCATCGATTTCACCTACGACGTCATGGGGCAGGCGGTCGAGTTCGAGCCCCGCGTCGTGCCGGCATCCGCGGCCGTCGAGGACTACTTCTGGGAGTTCGGGGACGGCGAGGTCTCGAAGGATTCGGCGCCGCGCCACACCTACGCCACCGATGGGCTCTTCGAGGTGAAGGTCCGCGCCCGGTCCGGGACGGACCTCGCCGAGGCAAAGCACGTCGTGCCCGTGGGCGTCGATGTGAAGGATCCCACGGCCCTCGCGTCGCGGTCGTTTGCCATCATTGCCATCGTCGACTCCGGCATCAACCCGTACCACGAGGAGTTCCTCGCCCCCGAGTTCACCGCGCACCCCTCGAGCTACATCACGGGGTACCCCGAGGACGCGATCGAGCTTTCGCTTTCGCTCGCGGAGCAGAGCTACTCGGAGGCCGTCGAGGCCGACCGCGACGTCTGGAAATCCGTGAAAGGCAACAAGCTCTACTGGATCCCGGGGACGCGCGTGATCGGCGCGGTCTCGGTCGCGCAGATGGAGACCCGGATCCTGGATGATGGCGTGGAGGACGCGCTCGGGGGCCGGTTCGGCCATGGCACGGCCGTCGCCTCGGACGCAGCCGGCGCGACGATCGGCGCCTGCCCCCAATGCCTTCTGGTCGTGGTCGAAGGCCTGGGCACGGCTCCCCTCCAGTGGGCGCTCAACCAGCCGTGGATTGACGTCGTCAGCAACTCGTGGGGATCGTGCACGCTGACGTGCACGCCCGACTCGGGGTTCTTCCACCCTCTTGTCACCGGGCCGGTTGCCAACACCCGCGCGGCCGTGGAGGCCGGCAAGGAGGTCTTCTTTGCGGCCGGAAACGGGTTCGTCGGCGCGTTCGATGCGCCGACGCTCACCTACTGGAACGCGTACACGGGCCCCGATTGGATCGTGACCGTGGGGGCCGCTCACGACAACAGCGGCGCGACAGTCATCGGGACCGGCCGCCCGGTCGACATCACGTCCTATGGGCTCGACACCCGGGGCGCCTCCTACACGTCGCTCACCCAGTTCCTCGAATGGAGCGGCACCAGCGCAGCGACGCCGATCGCGGCGGGCGCGTACGCGTCCATCGTCCAGAGGGCGCGCGAGGCGCTCGGGGATTTCGAGGAGGGCCCGCGCAAGGGCGCCGTCGCCGAAGGCGCGCCGCTCAAGGGCCTTCTCTCGGACGGGAAGCTCACACGCGCCGAGGCCGAACGGGCCCTGTACCTCACCGCGAAAGGCGCCACGGGGTCCGGTCCCGTCTACGTTCCGCCCGTCGTCATGCTTCCCCACACCGCCGCGGCGTTCCTGTACGCGGGCTACGGCCTCGTCGACAAGAAGACGGCCGCCGAAGCATTCGCGGTCGTTGCCGGCGACAAGGCTGCGCCGGCCCGCTCCAACGAGGACACGTGGGCTTCGGTCGATTCGCAGGTGCGTCGCGCGATCTGGGGATCCTACAGCGGGGGCCTCGCGGATGCGAGCCAAGAGGACGTCCGCCTCTGGACCCAGGAACTGGGTGTAGAGCTTCCGACGGCTTCGTCTTAGTCGTCGAGGCTCCGGTCGCCGCGGGGATCCACGTCGACCGGTTCGCCGAGGATGAGGGTCTGTTCGTGGCGTTCGCGCGCAAGAAGCTCCCGCCGGCGCGCCTGGATCTCGCGGAAGTGCCGTAGGTCCCGCACGAAGTCGACGACTTCCCGCAGGATGAGGAGGGCGAAGATGGCGACGACGCCGACGGCGATGTAGGGTCCGCCGAACTGGTCGACAAAGCGTTCGGTCTGCGGGCGGAAGAAGTGCCACAGGAGGGTCCAGTACCCGGTCGAGACGGCGGTCGAGCCGACGACGGCCGGAAGGATGTACCGGGTCCGGACGCCGGCGAGCTTGCCGATGATGGCGCCGATGAGGGGACCGTTTACGGCAAACGGGATGAGCATGAAGAGGAAGATGCCCCAGCCGCCCCACTTCTCGATGAAGGCCTGGTGCTTCTGGGCGCGTCGCTCCATCTTGGCGAAGAAGTAGCCGAAGAAGTTCTGCTTGCCCGACTGGTTCTTGCGGAACACGTAGAAGACAGGGTAGACCCACATCGTGGTGATGAGGTCCTGGACGACGACGACCCCGAACACGATGAGGGGGTGGAGCCCCAGGCCGGCTGCGTCGGCGTCGAGTAGGTAGATGCCGAGCCAACCGGTGGTCATCCCCGTGAAGAGGAGCCAGCCGAAGAGGAAGGTGACGCCGGCCGGATTGAAGAGGAACCGTGCGAGGTTCGGATGGAACTTGAGGTACCGGGCAAGGTCCTCGAACATCTCCGAGTCGCCTTCGCGCTCGAGCGACACCTCGAACTTCATCGCGCGAGCGCCTTCTTGTGGTCCTCGCAGACCTGGAGGAAGTTCTGAAAGATCGTCGCGCCGAACTGGGTGTGTTCGACCTCCGGGTGGAACTGGAGTCCGAACCGTGGGAGGGTCTTGTGGCGCATCGCCTGGACCTTGCACTTCTCGCTCGAGGCGAGCACCTCGAAGTCCTTCGGGACGCGGCTCACCTCGTCGTGGTGGGACTCCCACGCCTTCGATTCCCGGGCGACGCCGCGGAACAGGTCGCGGGGATGCTCCTCGTGGAGCCGGATGACGGCCTCTCCGAACTCGCTACCGCCCGGGGCGGCCTCGCCGCCGTAGTGGCGGGCCATGAACTGGTGGCCCGCGCAGATGCCGACGATGGGGACGGGAAGCTGGTCGATGTACTGGCCGCAGTTGCCGAGGCTGTCGGCGAGCCCGACGCGGGGCGCGCCCCCGGAGAGGACGAGGCCGTCGAGGTTCTCCCTCGCAAGGTCAACGACGGGGGTGTCGTGGGGGATGATCTTGGTCTCGGCGCCTAGATACTTGAGGACGCGCCACTCGCGGTGGGTCCATTGGCCCCCGTTGTCGACCACATAAACCTTCATTGGCCCGATTCAGGCGCGGGTCGGTGATAAGGATTGTGGGGGGACCGTTTCTTCCCTGCGGCTAAGGGGCGCCCGCGGCCGTCCGACGCTACTCCCACTCCACGGTCCCGGGCGGCTTGTCGGTGATGTCGTAGACGACGCGGTTGACGTGGTCCTTGAGGGTGTTCGTGATGCGGCGGCTGATCCGCTCGAGGACATCGTGGGGGAGATGGAAGTACGTCGCGCTCATGGCGTCGATGGAGGCGACGGCCCGCACGCACATCGTGTGGCCGTAGGCGCGGATGTCGCCTTGGACCCCGACGGAGCGGACCGGCAGGAGGACGGCGAAGTACTGCCAGGGGAGCGCGTTGAGCTTGCCCGCCTTGAACGCGGTCTCGATCTCGGTCTCCACGATGTCGCACGCCTCGCGGACGAGCTCCACGTTCTCCTTCGTGAGCTCGCCCATCACGCGGATGGCGAGCCCGGGGCCGGGGAAGGGTTGGCGTTCCGAGATGGCAAGACCCAACTCCCTCGCGACCTTGCGGACCTCGTCCTTGTAGAGGTCATAGAGGGGCTCGACGAGCTTGAGGTGCATGTCCTTGGGGAGGCCGCCCACGTTGTGGTGGCTCTTGATGACATCGCGGGCGCCCCCGCCCGACTCGATCCAGTCGGGGGCGATCGTGCCCTGCACGAGGTACGCGGCCTTGACCTCTTTCGCGACGCGTTCGAAAATGCGGATGAACTTCTCGCCGATGATCTTCCGTTTCTTCTCGGGGTCGGTGACCCCCTTGAGCGCCGCGAAGAACTCGTCGCCGGCCTTGATGATGCGCACGTCGATGCCAAGGTGCCCGAGCATCTCGCGGACCTGTTCGGTCTCGCCTTTTCGCATGAAGCCCGTGTCGACGTAGACGGCGGTAAGGTCCTTGCCGAGGGCGCGGCCGACGATAGCGGCGGCGACCGTCGAGTCGACGCCGCCGGAGGTCGCGATCACGGCGTGGCCCTTGACTTCCGCCTTGACCTTGGCGACCTGCTCTTCGATGAACTGCTTGGGGTTGAACAGCGAGGCGGTCGTCGTCATCATCATGCGGGGGTTGTCTCCAGTTTCTTGGCGTCGTCGACGACCTTGTCGGCGAGCTTCTTCTTGTAGGCCTTGAGCCGCTCGGCGAGCTTCGGGTCGCGCAGGGCGATCATCTGGGCCGCAAGGTGCGCCGCATTGTCGCCGCGGTCGAGGCCGACGGCCGCGACGGGCATACCGGGGGGAAGCTGCACGACGCTCAGGATCGAGTCGAGGTTGAGCTTGCCGCTCACGGGCACGCCGATGACGGGCTTCGTCGTGAGGGCCCCGACGACGCCGGCGAGCGCGTTGGTGAGACCCGCGATGGCGATGAAGACGTCGGCCTTGCTCGAACGGACGAGTTCCTCGACCCGGGCGGGGCTTCGGTGGGCCGAGGCCACCGTGATCTGGAATGGCACGTCGAGTTCCTTGAGGACCTTCTCCGCGGACGCCGCGACCTCCCGGTCGCTGATGCTCCCGAGGAGGATTTGCACGGTCACTGGGGCCGCCCAGAAACTCCTCGGTTAAATGGCTTTGCCCGGCGTGGGGATTTTCCGCGGGACCGTCGCCCAAACCTGGGCAAAAACGAGGCGCGGATTTCCGCCCCGGGTCTGTCGGCTTTCTCCAGACTGGGCCGAGACTCCAAACCGAACCGCTATCCTCGTGGCGTGCGTCGAAGGGGTTGGAAGCAACTTGAAGGGTCGCGGCGTGGACGGTGGTGGACGGCGATTGGCGCGCGACCTACGATGGTCCCGCATCGGCGCGACGATGATGTTCCTTGGATTGCTGGGGCTGCTTCTTCCGGCCATCGGGAGCCCGAGCCTCGCCGATGAATCTTCGGCGTCGAGCGCGCCCGTCCGCGCCCCCTATTCGCGTGTGGCGGAAGCGCCCGAATACCGCTGGTCGCTACCCATCGAGCCGCCCGAGGACGAGGAGTCCCCCGTGCGCTCGGGCGCCGACGGCGGGCCTGCCAACTAGTGTGGCGTAACACTAATTCGTTAGTTTATTAGACCCCATATTGATTGGGTTTCATGCGGGTCGCGCCGGCCATTGTCCTATCGGAGAACGAGCG
>JACPAO010000012.1 GCA_016180755.1 Methanobacteriota archaeon | reverse complement strand
GTCGAGGCGGATGTTGCCGCGCTCGATGTGGTCGACGAGCCGCCCCGGGGTCGCGACGACGACGATGGGGTCGTTAGACCGGAGCTTGTGGGTCTGTTCGCCGTAGCCGACGCCGCCATAGACCTCGACGACGCGAAGCTTCGCGCCGTGGGCGAGCTTGGTGAGTTGCTCGGCGACCTGGAGGCACAGCTCGCGGGTCGGCACGAGCACGAGACCGTGGACGCCGCGGACCTGGACGGTGCCCAGGCGCTCGACGAGGGGGATGCCGAAGGCGGCGGTCTTCCCGGTCCCGGTGCGGGCCTGGGCGATGACGTCGCGTCCCGCGATGAGCTCGGGGATGGACTTCGCCTGGATCGGCGTGGGCGTCTCGAAGCCCATGTGGCGGACTGCGTTCAACGTGCTCTGGCTGAGATTCAGCTCTGCAAAGTTCTGCATGGTTCTAGTTCCTAGTGTGCGGATGGACCGCGTTGGGCGAAAAAACGAGCTTGTCGCCGGTCCTTGCAGCCCAAAAGGGCCGCAAACAAAGCGTGGACGGATTCAAGAGGCGACCGCGTCCACGGACACGAAACCTATTCTTTTGCCGAAGTGCCCCTTAGCGTCCCAAGTATTTAGGCTTGCGGTTCTGAGGTCGAACAGACCGCGTCAGCGCGAAGCACGCTTGATGGCGCGTTTGGCTTGCTCGACAAGAGGCCGGTCGATCATCTTGCCGTCGACGACCGCGACACCCCCGCCGACCTTTGCGGACGCCTCGACGACGCGCTTCGCGTACTCGAGTTCCGGGCCCGTGGGCATGAACGCCTCGTGGGTCGGCGCGACCTGGTCGGGATGGATGATCTGTTTCCCCGCGTAGCCGAGGCGGGCCCCGAAGCGCGCGTCCCGACGGCAGGCCTCGATGTCCTGGTAGTCGGCTGTGATCATGTCGATCGCTTCGACCTTCGCGGCGGCCGCGCACGCGACGATGTGGCTGCGCGCGTACAGGATCTCCGTCGCCTCGTCGCTCCGGATCGCCCCGACGTTCGCCGCGTAGTCCTCGGCGCCGAAGACGAGCGCCTCGACGCGGGCGTTCGTCGCGATCTCGTGCGCGTGGAGAAGGCCCTTGGCCGTTTCGATCTGGGCGTAGAACTTCGTGTCGTGGGCCTTCTCCCCGAGGAAGACCTCCGCCTGGCGGACCGCCTCCAGGGACTCGACCTTGGGAAGCACGAGCACCTTGGGCGGGTGCGCCCGCAGGGCCGCGATGTCCGCCTGGCCGGTCGGGCCGGGGACGACGTTGATCCGGACCGCCAACAGGCTCCTGCTCGCGGGAGGCGACTTGAGGAACCGCGCGAGCTCCTCCCGGGCCTTCGCCTTGTCCGCCGGGGCGGTCCCGTCCTCGAGGTCGGCGACGACCACGTCCGCCTGGCCGGCCGCAAGCGCCTTCTGGACCCGGTCGAGGCGGCTGGCCGGCGTGTACATGACGCTTCGCTTGAGCTGGTACGTTTCCGTCATTTCCTGCTCCCCCGTATCTGGACCATGACAATCCGCTTGAAGGTGGCGACCTCCGTCCCGTCCTGCTTGCGCACGGAGTGCCGTAGCGTGACGATGCCCCGGTCGGGCTTGCTCGAGGGCCGCTTCTCGAGGACGGTGGTCTCGCACCGCAGGGTGTCGCCGGGGAACGTCGGGGCGGTGTTCTGCACGTCCTCGTAGCCGAGGTTCCCGACAAGCGTCCCGGCGGTCGTGTCCTCGACGCTCACGCCGACACCCCACGAGATGGGAAGGAGCCCGTTCACGACGACCCGCCCGAAGGGTGTTTTTTTTGCGTAGGCTTCGTCGAGGTGGAGGGGCTGGTTGTTGTCGGTGAGCCGGCAGAACTCGATGTTGTCGGCCTGGGTCACGGTCTTCGTCTTCGAGTGCCGGAGGACGTCGCCGACGTTGAAGTCCTCGAAGAACCGCCCCGGCACGCCCACGGGCAGCCTGGGCCAAGCGAAAGGGGTTTCGGTCAATGAAAGAAAGCGGGTGTCGGGGAGGGCGTCGGAACGCCCCTCCCCGACGGGGTGTTGGGGTGGTGGTTGGTGATCCTTAGGCGGCGGGCTTGGGCGCGGAGCGCAGGGGCAACGCCTGGCTCTGGAAGTACTCGGTGAGCGCCTGGTTCACGACGTCGCTGATCCCTCGGCTCTGTGTGAGCTTGAGGTAGTGGAGATTGATGAGGAACTGCACGGGCAGCTTGACCTTGAGTTCCTTGAGTTCGTTCATGTCCGCCTTCCGGATTCCGGCCAAAGTGTCATCGCTGATCATGCCAATCTCCCTCTTTTTTCCCCCCACCCACGCGGGGGGTAGCGGAGGGGGCCAAGACCAAGCGGCCTTGGCTCCCCCGGTGCAACCCGTATGTTCCGCGGGCGGCCTATTTCATAGGTCGTCTGTCCCCGTCAGGGACAGGATGCGGTCGTCGGGGCCAACCAGCTTCTCTGGGGCGCACCCCTATATAAAGAGGGGGCGGCGCGGCAACGCTTTCCGCAGCTACCGGGGGGCCCATGGGGCCCGGACGCGGGACCGCAGGGCCTGGACCTTGAGCGTGAGCCACCAGCCGAGGGCCAGGAGGGCACCGATCTCGAGGGCGCCCAGGACGAAGAGGCCCACGTGGAACTCGGGCCGGCCTTGGACGCGGACCTTCGTCATCTCGCCGGGGGCAAGGCTCAGCGTGAACCCTTCCCGGCCGTCGCGCTCGACCTCCTGGAGGCGGCCGAGCGAGTCGCTCGCGTCGATCCCGACGCCTTCGGGGTAGAGGAGGGTGAGTTCGAGGCTCCAGGCGCCGTCGTTGCCGATGGGGAAGCGGGCCGGCATGCCGGCGATCATGCCGAGGGCGCGGGCGATGGCCGAACCGAAGACCATCTTGTCGCTCTTGAGGGGGAGCTTGGCGTTCGCGTGCACGAGCAGCGGCTCGACGGTCTGCCCGTCGGCGCCCCCAATCTTCTGGGCGAGGCTCTCCTCGAAGACGGCCGTGTCCATCCGGACCTGGGCGGCGGGCCCGAAACCCTCCTTCAGGCTTTCCGTGATGAGGTTGGCGAAATACGCGTGGAGGTCGTCGCCGTAGATGAGGCGCTCTCGCACGGCGACGCGAAGGAGGTCCGCGCTCACGTGGGTGAGGCCGATGCGGCCCGGCACGGGGCTTGCGGTGAAGTCCTCGAGGGGAAGGCTGTGGAGTTCGATCCACAGGTCGAGGTCGGCGGAGTAGCGGCCGTTCGAGACGGGGATGAGCTGCATCCAGAGGGGGGTGTCGTCGTGGGCGACGAACGTGGCGCGGACCTTGGGCCCGAGTTCGACGTTCGCCGGAAGGTGGGCGGGGTCGAGGCCCAAGGAGAAGTGAAGCCGGAGGTTCTGGGACGTCACGCCCAGGGAGTTGTCGCGGGGGAAGACGAGGCGGGTGGCGTTGGTCTGGCCCGCGTTGAGCTGGAGGAACTCGGGCACGGTGACGACGACCCGGGCGTTGAAGCCCGCGGGCACCGCGATGGGGCGGTCGAAGGAGATCCGGCCGCCCGAGTAGAGGAAGGCGCGGGCGAGCTCGGCGGCGTTTGTCGCCTTCGTCGAGGTCACGCCCATCATGAACGGCGAGAGGGGCACGCGGGAGGCGCCCTCGACGAGGATCGGGGGGTTGTAGAGGTTCTCGTCGGCGTCGCTGTCCCCGTAGCGGACCTGGAGCTGTACCGGGCCGGGCGTCGATTCCGGGAAGGCGGCCTTGAGCTCCTTGGCCATGCGGGCGGCGACGGCGGCCTCGAACGCGGCGCGGATGGGCTGGCCTCCGTCCCGGATGGCTTGCGCGGGCACGCCCTCGTTCCCTTCTAGCTGCACCTCGTGGACGACGAGTTTCACGACGACCTCGAGTGCATCGAGCGAGGTCGGGACGCGCACGTCGTAGGTGGCGTCGATGGCGTTGGGCGCTTGCGGGGTCGGGTCGTGCGGGAGGCCGCCCGGCCCGAGTGCGAGCGCGGCCGGCGACCCGAGGAGGAGGCCCAAGACGAGAACGAACGCGGGTCGGACAGCGCCCATGGAACGCTGCTCGTCGGCCGCGCTTCATAACCCACTTCGGATTGGAGAACGCGCCATCATCGGTAGCTGGGAAAGGGGCCGGCGGACAACGGGGGCATCAGGGTCGTCGCGGCAAAAGGGCGTTACGCGCCAGGGTTCGCTCCGGCTTCGACCGGATGCGCCTTGAAGTAGAGCTCGAGGGCGGCGACCACGGCGTCGCGGATCGACTGGTTTCGGCGGATCTTGAGTTCGTGGAGGAGTAGGTGCGTCTGGAGTGGAAGGTGGAGGCGGATCTCCTTCGAGGGGTCGAAGGCGTCACGTCCTACGGTCGCATCGTGCACGAATTCGCCACTCCACTGCCCCAGGAGTGGGGCGCTTGGATATTTCAAGCTGCGCAAGGGGGCACTATGGGCGAGGCGTCGTGCGACGAGAAAATTGGCGCCTCGGGGCGGTTTCGCGCCCCGAGACGGGGTTGGGGGTGCGGTTGCTCGGCTAAACGGGTTCGTCGTCCGGGATGGGGGCGCCGATCGCTTCCAGCGGGTGCGCTTGGAAGAACCGATCAAGGGCGGCCACGACCGAGTCTCGGATCGACTGGTTCCTGATGAGTTTCATGCTGTGCAGGCTCACGTGCGTCTTGAGCGGGAGCTGCAGTTTGATCTCCTTCACGTGCCGGACGTGGGCTTCGGTTTGCGCATCCATCTCGTTCATCTCCCTCGGACCAGTGAGTGCCATCACTCCGACGCTTCGCGCGGATCGCTATATCAAAACGCGTTTGTCCCACTTAGGGACGGGGCGGCGGAACCGGCAGAGGCGGCTTCGTCCGCGACGCGCGCTTCGGACTTTTGCCGAAGCGCATGGATGTCCAAGAATTCCCCGAGGGCCCGCGTCGGCTGGTAGGCCCGGGTGCGCCAGGACTTCTGGGACGCAAGGAGCCCTTCGTCCTCGAGCCGCCGCAGGTAGCGGTTTGCAAGAGGAAGGCTGAGGTTCGCGGCGGCGGCGAGCTCACGCTGGGAACAGCCGGGCCGGTGTCGCACGTACGACAGGAGACGGACCTGCGCGTCGCTGGACAAGAGTGCAATCGCTTCGCGGGTCGTGCGGCCGTGCTCCGGCAGGAACAGTGCGCGGCGGCGGCCGGACGACGCCGAGGCGAGGAGGCCGGCGGCCTCCATCCGGTTCACGTGGTACACCGTCGTCCCCCAGCCGAGGTCGAGGGCGTCCGCGACCTCGCTCAGGCCGATGCCGGGCCGCTCGCGAACGAGCTCCCGGATGCGGCCCCGCGTCCCGTGGTCCATGACGGCCGAGGGGGAGATGCGGGAAAAAAGGACGAACGCGAAGGTGGCGGGGCCGCCGAGGAACACCTCGAGGGTCCGGAGGACTGCGGCCGTCTCGCTGGAGGCGTCGACGAGGCCTTCTCGCACCAAGGCCAACTGTTCCTGGATCCAGCTGCGGAACACCAGGAGGCCGGTGAAGAGGAGGGCCCATTGGGCTTCTCGCTTCATGGGACGCCCTCTGGCGCGCCGCGCGCCAAATACCCCCCCGCCCTTGGGGCTCGCGGCGTTGCGGGCCGCATCTGCCGCTGGCCGAAAGCGCGCGCGGCCGTTCCGCCCAGTGCCGGCAAAGGCCGTTACCTGGATGGCTTTCAACTGGGGCCGACTAAGCAGGGGTCCATGCAGCCTTCCGCGAGCCCTCGGCGATTCCTCGGCGTCGCCGGCCCCACCCCGACCGAACAGGAGAAGGCGGGCATCCAGCAGGCCGTGTTCCTTCTTCGCTACCGTCTTCGGATCCTGGACGCGGTCGGTCCCATCGCCGCGGCCGACTGATTAGGCTCGACCCGCGAGTCCGCTCACGTAGCCCGTCGCGGTCGACCAGAGCCCGACGATCATGCTCGTGAGGGCGCCGGCGAGGGCCGTGTCCTTGTGCACGACGACGCGATCGCTGCCCCGCGAGGGGTGGAGGTCGTTGGGAAGCAGGTGCGCCTCGATGACCTCGGCCTCGTCGCGGACGGCGATCATCGCGTCGCCCAGCGGGAACGAGAGCGTGCGGACGACGTCGGCGAGCTCGTCCACGTGGACCTTGCGGCCCTCGACGGCGCGCACGGCGTTGCTGGGGATGAGGATCCGCAGCTGCCCCTTGTTCTGGAAGTGGGCGACGGCGCGGTACGTCTCGTCGTAAAGCCGCAGGCGCGGGAGGAAAAGCGGGTCGCCGACGATGCAGAGCGTGCGCTCGGCGCGTTCGACGAGTTGCTTGAAGGACGTGACGAGCGGCGTCCGGCCACGCACCAGGTGGAGGAAGTCGCGGTCCGCCTCGCCGGCGCGCTCCTTGCCGCTGGGAAGAAGCTGCAACATGAGCTCGCCGATCGTGTCGCGAAGCTGCCGTTCCTCGGAGCGCAGTTCGCCGAGGCGGGTGTCGTAGAGCGAGCTGAGCGGGTTAGCGCGGAACCGCTGCGGCGTCTCCGGGATGATCTCGATGAGCCCCTTCCGGTTGAGCGTCTCGAGGACCTCGTAGAGCTTCGCTCGCGGGACGTGGCTCTCCTTCGCGATGTCGTTCACGGTGGCGGTCTCCGTGTCGAGGAGGGAGAGGTAGGCGCGCGCCTGCTGCTCGTTGAGGCCGAGCCGCGCGAGCTTGGCGATCCGCTCCGGGTTGATCGGGATGGGAGGCCTCCACGCGTTCAACCGCGGGGCGGTTCTTAACCTCCTTGGATTCGGACCGAGCCCACCGACAGGCTAAAACGTGCGCGCCGTTGGGCCGCCGCGTGGCCCACGGCTACCGGCGTGTCGACCTCGCCCTGCTGCTCTTCCTGAGCGTGCTCTGGGGCGTCGCGTTCGCGTTCATCAACATGGGCCTCCTGCGCTTCAGCCCCATCCTGTTCGCCGCGTTCCGTTTCGACCTCGCCGGGGTCTGCCTCCTCTTCATCGCGCTCCTCCATGACCCGCGTGACTTCGTGCCCGCGCGCGGGCGCCAATGGGCGGCCATCCTCGCGGCGGGCGGCCTCATGACGGGCGCCTACCACGCGTTCCTGTTCTGGGACCAGCGCGACACGACCGCGAGCGTCGCCGCCGTCATCGTGGGCCTCAGCCCCGTGCTCACGACCATCTTCAGCCGCGCGCTCCTTCACGACGACCGCGTCGGACGCCACGGACTCGTCGGGCTCGGCCTCGGCTTCTTCGGCATCGTGGTCCTTGCGACGACAAAAGGCGGCAGCATCCTCGACGCGCGCGGCGTGGGCGAACTCGCCATCGTCGCCGCCATCACCAGTTGGGCGCTCGGCAGCGTCATCGTGAAACGCCTCAAGCATGGGATGGGCGTCTTCAAGTTCGCGGCGTGGCAGACGATCGTCGGCGCCGTCCTTCTTCACTTGACCTCGCTGGTGATCGAGCCGGACCCGAAGATCGTGGTCGACCGGGCCGGACTCTTCGCGCTCCTCTACCTCGCGCTCGTATCGAGCGGCATCGGGTTCATGATCTATTTCGGCCTCGTCGAGGAGGTCGGGCCGATCCGTGTGAACGTCGTGAGCTACCTCGCCCCGATCTTCGCGACCATCGCTGGGATCGCGCTCCTCGGGCAGCCGTTCGAGTGGCGGGCCCTCGTCGCGTTCGCGTTCATCGTGACGGGGTTCGTGCTCGTGGCGCGGCCGTCGGCGCCCGCCCTACAACCGAAAGATCCGGGCGGCGTTCGACCAAAGGAGCTTGTCGAGGACCCCGTCCTTCCACGCGACCTCGCGGACCGACGCTAGGCAGCGGCCGAGGTCGAAGAACGGGTAGTCGGATCCGAACACGAACCGGTCCTGCAATCGGCTGTTCGCGTACCGCAGCACGGATTCCGGAAGGTACTTCGGCAGCCACCCGGAGATGTCGACGTTCACGTTCGACTTGTGGAGGGACATGGCGAGGAGTTCCTCGTGCCACGGCCAGCCCGCGTGCGCGCACAGGAACTGGATGTCGGGGAAGTCCGCCGCGACCCCGTCCAGGTGGATGGGGCGCGAGTAGTCCAGGTGGATCCCGTCCCCGCCCGGCGAGCCGGCGCCCAGCCCGCTCGTGCCCGTGTGCACGACGACGGGGAGCTTGTGCTCGGCGACCTTCTCCCAGAGCGGGCGGAACTTCGCGTCGTCCGGCCGGAACGCCTGGATCTGCGGGTGAAGCTTGAGGCCCTTCATCCCGAGCTTGCGGACGGCGCGGTCGAGCTCGTCGACGGCCTTCGCGCCCTTGTGGGGGTCCACGCACGCGACGCCGAGGAAGAGGTCCGGGTGGTCCGCGACGATCTTCGCGACGTGGTCGTTCGTGATGGGTTTCCGTTTCGTCGCCGTCTCCGCGTCCCACGCAAGAAGGAGGGCCTTCGTGACGCCTGCCGCGCGGAACTCCTTGGCCATCTCGTCGATCGTGCGGAACGGGTCCTTGGTCCCGAAGTACTGGAGGCCGTGCTCGACCATCGGGCCGCCCGCGTCGACGAGGAAGTCACGCGTAGGCAGGTGCACGTGGGCGTCGAAGACGCGGTTCATGGCGGGCCGGCGAAAACCGGCCGGGGTCTAAGTAGTCGATGGCGTCGGGGCCGCTTAGCGTCCGCCGCGGCGGGGCGGGGGGCTGTCGGTGCAGCGGTGGGCGTCGGACTTGCCGACGCGCCAGTGCATCTCGTCGCCGTCGATGAGCACGCCGGCGGCCGTGTCGCCGAAGAGGCGCAGGCGGTGCTCGCCGGACACATCGTCGGTCGAGACCTTCACGAGGTAGGGGCCCTTGTGGAGCTGGAAGGCGACGAACCCGCGGGGACCGGTCGTGTTCTCGGAGACGAGCGTCGTCGTGTTGTCGTCGTTGATCCTGTAGACCTGGACCTTCGCGCCCTCCACGGGGACGCGCTCGCCGGACTGGTTCTCGCCGACGCGGACGAGGAGGCCGGCCATGTCACCGCGCCGCTCGAGCTGTCGGTGGTTCTCCTGGCGCCAGTGGGGCGTGCCGTCGGAGTCGAAGGCGAGCATGAGGTGGACGCTCGTCTGTAGCCTGAGGTCGTACGTCGCGGTCAGCCGGTCCTTCGTGACGGCGATTTTGTACGCGCCGGGCTTGAGCTGGAAGATGGCGACGCCGCGGCCGTCCGTCTCCTTCGTCGCGACCGGGTTGCTCGCGGCGCGGTCGACGCCCATCCGGGCGACGACGACCGTCGCGCCTTCAAGGGGCTTGAGTTCGCCGTCGACCATCTGGCCGACCTTGAGGCCGAGCCCGTGGAAGTGGCCGCGGGCCATGCCGCGCTCGTGGCCGTACGCGTCGCCCCGCATGAAAGGAGCCAAGGCGGTCCCGGTCGAGGCAAGGGACGTCCCGAGCATGATCGTCGACAGAAGCAGGAGTCCGCCGGCGAACGCGAACGCCTTCGTCTTGGGGGTGAGGGCCATGGGTTGGTTCCGCTCCGACCCCTCCTAGGACGGGCCTACAAATATCCCCCACGAACGATTCGTCCATAACGGCTTAAATACCACGACGCGAAGGGGGGCCTGGAGGCGGGATTCTGGTCGTTTGGCAGGACGTCACGCTCTTGGCGGCCGAGGCGGCGGGGGGCATCCTCCTGGGCCTCTCCGGACGCCGGGTCTGGATCGCGTACCGTC
>JACPAO010000162.1 GCA_016180755.1 Methanobacteriota archaeon | reverse complement strand
CTCGTGGAGCGACGCGATGAGTTCCTCCTCGGCGCCGTCGACGTCGGCCTGCGCCGCATTGAGCCCCTCGGCCGCGAGGCGACGCAGCTGCATCCCCGCGGGGATGAAGGCGACGGCGACGCCGAGTGACACGACGAACCCCGGCAAGGCGAACGCGAACTGGTAGCCTCCCGTGCCGTCGATGATGAGGGCGCTGCCGATCGCCCACGACACGATGCCGAACGGCACAAGGAACAGGACCGAGACCGCGCCCATCGTGAACACGAGGTTGCCGATCATGAGGCTCCGTCCGGGCACGAATTCGTCGGCGAGCATGGCGCGGAGGCTTCGCGCGAACCCGTCGTACGCCTCGGGCGCGAGCGCGCCCTTCGCGAAGCGGGCCTTGGCGTCCTCGAGGTTGGACTCGTACCGCCGACGCCAGCGATGCCGGCGCGCCCGGTGCCGTTGGAGGGCGATCCACGTGAGGCCGGTCCACACCGCGAGGAAGCCGAGCACCGTGAGGAGCGACGCGACCATGAACGTCCCGACGACGCCCGGCTGCGCCCCGCCGGCCGCCGCTTGGAGGCCGAAGAGGGCGATGAAGGCGAGGAGGGCCCATACCGGGACCGCGGCGAACGCGAAGAACCCGGCGGCCGACGCGACGCGCCGGAGCCACGCGTCCGACCCGAGGGCGATGCCGCGCGCGAGGCCGCCCATCGCGTCGCCTAGCGGCAAGGGCGCGTTTGGGGGGATCCAGGCGGGGCGGCCGTCGAGCGCTGGCATCTCGATCGGTCGAGCGTGGGGCGGCCATTTGAACTCTCTAGCGAAGCGGTTTAAGGCTCGTGGCGGAGCCGACGGTTTCTCCGACCCACCAATCTCGGTATTAACGGAAGCCCCGCTTTCGGGGATTGCCATGGGTGCAGCCGCGTTCCTGACCGTCGCCGGCCTGCTCCTCGTGGGATGGCACACGCCTTTTGCGATCCCCTACGACGAGGCCACGTGGTCCAAGGGAATCGATTGCTCGACGACGCCAACGCGCGACCTCGGCACGTCCCGGAAGCTCGAAGGTCTTGCGCCCTGGGAACAGGCGGACCATTGGGCGACGTTTATCATCTTCAACGGCCCGGAGTCTCCCGTCGAGGTGACCCTTTGCGCGTTCGACGACGAGCGTAACCGCCTCTTCCTGCACCGGCAGACGCTGCGGCCATACGACGGGGTCCACCGCACCGACGTGGACTTCACCTGGACCGAGTTCAGCCTGCCCTCGGACCACGTGATCGTCGTCGCGGAGGCGAGGGGTCCGGGCGAGTCGGCGGCCGTCGTCGCGGTCACGACGTTCATGCCAACGTGCGCCGGCCACGGGGACGTGTACCTCGGCATGGAACTCCTCCTCCGGCCGACGGGAAGTGCCGCCGACCTCGCCGGATCGCGGTGCACGATGCCGTTCCCGCTCGAGGAATGGAGCGGAAAGTACGACCGCGTGGACTACCGCCTCTATGACGGCGACGGCTCCCTCCTGTACGCGGACCGCGGGTTGATTGACTGGCGGCCCGGAGCTGCCCTTGCGGGGGCAACGGGCGTCGCCGGCGCCGTCGCGTTGATCCCCCGATTGCGGTGGACCGTGCTCGCGCTTTTTTCCCGCCTCCGTCCGCACCGGCTCCTTGACCAGAACGTCCGGGCCCAGATTCACGAGCTCGTTCAGGGCGACCCCAGCATCCACATGGGCGAAGTGGCACGGCGCCTCGAAATCGGAGCGACCACGGCCGTCCACCATCTTCGCGTCATGGTGCGCGAGGGGCTCCTCAGGCAGGGTGCGCGGCGGCGCCAGCCAGGCCGAGATGGGCTCGCGTCATCGGTCGGCATGATGGCCGGCGATGCGCGAATCGATCCTCGCGATCCAACGGACGGGCCGCTCGATCGACGTCGAGCTCCTTCCCGCCGCGGCCGTGGTCGTGCAACGGCTCCACGCGTCGGACGCGTAGTAAACGGCCTTCCTTGTGGAGTGACTCGAGGATCCCCATCTCGTCCCGGTCGAGCGCCTCTGGCTCCTCGGTGCCCGTGGCGCCGCGGCCGCGCGGGCCGCCCCTACGCCTCGTCGAGGTGCTTGAGGATGGCCTCGTACGTCTGCTGGATCGTCTGCTTCCCCGTGTTGAAGATGACGCACTTGGCGGCCTTCATCTCGTTGCGGAAGAACGTCTCCTGCCGCGCGTGGTCGGGGGCGAGGAGGTACGGGTTGTACCAGGGCTCGCTGCCGTAGGTGCCCCACTTCTCCTTGGGCCCGGCGCCGGGCCGGATGAGGGTGCGGCCCTCCTTGAGGACCTTGATGGCCTGGTCGGGCGTGAGCTCGACCTCGGCCGGCGACTCGTTGTCGCGGCGAAGGAGCACGATGAGGTTCATGCGGCACGTGTTGAGGATCTTCTCGGGCCCGAACATCCATTCCCGGGGCAGGATGGCGCGACTGTTGCCGAAGCCCCAGTAGCAGTGGTCCTCGTGGAGGTCCTTGATCTGGCACTTCGAGCCCTTCTCGTGGTGGCACTTGGTGGCGTCCGTGATCACGTTCTCCAGGAGGCACCGGTCGAAGACGGGTCGCAGCCACTTCTCCTCTTCCGCGTTCTCCGTGCGCACGTAGATGCGCCGCT
>JACPAO010000160.1 GCA_016180755.1 Methanobacteriota archaeon | reverse complement strand
CCGATCGGCCGACATCCCAGAGATCCTGGAGCTTCAGCATGCGTGCTACCCCCTGCTCTCGAAGATCGCACTCTGGCGGGACGCACATCTGGCAAGCCACCAGGAGCGGTTCCCTCAGGGACAGTTCGTCGCGGTCATCGACGATCGCATCGTCGGCCATAGCGCGTCGCTCGTCGCCGCAAGCCGGCAGGCCTTGCGGGCGCATTCCTTCCGCGAGATCACGGGGGCCGGGACGTTCGACACGCACCGGCCGGACGGGGATACGCTCTATGGGGCCGAGATCATGGTGCATCCGGACTTCCGTCGACGGGGCATCGCGACCAGGTTCTATGCGAAGCGGTTCGAGCTCGTGCGGCGCCTGGGGCTGCGGTACTTCGTCGCGGGCGGCCGCATGCCGGGTTTCGAGGAGCACAAGTCCCGCCTCACGCCCAAACAGTACGTCGATGAGGTCGTCGCGGGGCGCATCCTCGACCGCGTCCTTTCCGCGCAACTCAAGGCCGGGCTGAGGGTGAAGGCGGTGATGAAGGACTACCTCGCCGACCCGCGTTCGGGGAACTTCGCCACGCTCCTTGTCTGGGAGAACCCGGGCGTCGCAGGTCGGGCCGTGCGGGCGAAGGCCCGCTAGGGCTCCATGGCGGCGGCGAGGCGGGCCTCCGACGGTGGCTCCGGTCACGATGGTCGTGAGGAGGACGACCAGGATGAGGCTCGTGTACTGCCAGTTCGTGACGAGCGCGTGCTCGAGGCCGAAGACGGCGAAGATGAGGCCGACCTCGCCGCGGGGGACCATGCCGACGCCGACGACGTAACGGCTTGCCTTCACGCGGACGACGCCGAGGCCGGCGCCGACCTTGGCGATGACGCCGACGACGGTGAGGAGGAGCCCGACGCCGACGACGATGAGGGCGGTGTCGCCTGCGATTTCCCGGAGGTTGATGCGGGCGCCCAGGAGCACGAAGAAGAAGCTCACGAAGAGGCTGGCGACGGGGCGCGTGTGTTCGAAGATGGTGTGGCGGTGCTCGCTTCCGTTGAGGGCGAGGCCGGCGGCGAAGGCGCCGACGATGGCCGCGAGGCCGGCGAGGGTCGCGAGGTAGCTCACAAGGAGCATGAAGAGGAGGGCGAAGGCGAGGTGGACGTAGTCGGCCTTGAAGGCGCGGTGGACTCCGCGCATGAACCGGGGGCCGATCCAGACGCCGACGATGACGGCGGCGAAGAAGAAGCCGAGGGCGACGACGAAGATCTTGGCGACGCCGAAGAACGTGAGGGCGGCGGCCGAGGCGAAGGCGCTCACGAGCGCGAGGACGATGAGGCCGAGGACGTCATCAAAGACGGCGGCGCCGAGGATGATCTGCGACTCGGGCGTGCGGGCGACCTGGAGGTCGGTGAGGACGCGGGCGGTGATGCCGACGCTGGTCGCGGTCAGGGTGGCGCCGATGAAGACGTGGAGGAGGGTGGGATTGGCGAGGGCGTTGTCGGTGATGATCCAGGTCACGTAGGGGGCGATGAGGTAGCTCGCGGCGAAACCGGCCGCGAGGCTGATGGCGACGCCGAGGAAGCCGACAAGTCCGGCGCTGAGGCCGGTCCGTCGGAAGGCCTTGAAGTCCGTCTCGAGGCCGACTTCGAAGAGGAGGAGGAGCACGCCGAACTGGGCGAGGAAGAGGAGGACCTCGGCCTCGGCAGGGGCGGCGACGTCGGTGGCCGCGCCGGTGCGGGAGAGCTCGACCTCAAGGGGCGGAAGGAGGTTGAGGAGGGAGGGTCCGACGAGGAGGCCGCCCATGATCTCCCCTATGAGGGGGGGCTGGCCGAAGCGGCGGACGAGCTCGCCGCCGAGTTTCGCCACGACGAGGACAAGGACGAGGTCGAGCAGAATCGCGGACGCGCCCTCGGCCACGTCGCGGCGAACGGCGGGCACCGTTAAAGTGGGTTTCGAGCGGCGGCGGGCGGCCTACTTGATCCGTGCGTCGTATTCGCCGGCGTCGACCCTCTTCTGCGCGGCGCGGGGGTCCATCCCTTCGACCGTGACGCCCATGGAGACGCAGGTGCCCATGACTTCCTTGACGCGGAGCTTCAAGGTCTTCCCGAGAAGGCTGCCTTCCTTCTGCTTCGCGACCTGGACGGCCTGCTCGATGGAGAGGTCGCCGACCTTGTTCGAGTGGGGCGTGCCGCTTCCCTTCTCGACGTTGATCTGCTTGAGGATGAGGGCGCTCGCGGGCGGGGTCCCGACGATGATCTCGAACTTCTTCGTCGTCGAGTCGACGACGACCTGGACGGGGACCTTCATGCCCTAGAATGACTTCGTCTTGTCGTTGATGGCGTTGATGACCTGCATGATGTTGACGCCCATGGGGCCCAATGCGGGTCCAAGGGGCGGTCCTGCGCTCGCTTTGCCGCCGTCGACCAGTGCGTCGATCTTGTCTGCCATGTGGTTTCAGCTCCTTGCGACCCCGCGCCAAGACGCGCCTTGGTAGACCGGCTCGTGCCGGTCGGGGATGGAAGGAATCGCGGGGACGCGGGGGTCCTCTATAAACCTGACGGGGCGCCAGTACTTCCGCGTGTCCCTTCCGTTGATTCTTGAATGGGGGGTTCTTGAGTGGGCTGGGCGCCGGGTTCGAGTTCGATGAGGGCGGCGTCGGATGG
>JACPAO010000011.1:1458-11094 GCA_016180755.1 Methanobacteriota archaeon | reverse complement strand
CGAAGTATAGTTAACGTCCCCGCTTATGAAAGCGATGGACGTGGGCACGTCGGCCAAGGTGGAAGTGGCGACGGCGGCGGAATAGGCGCTCGACTCGCCGTCCCCGTTGGTCCGCACGAAGAGATAGTAGGTCGTGTTGGGATCAAGCGGGCTGTTCTCGAAGAGCGTGGCCGTGGTGGCGCCGTTGCCGACCGTGGTGCTGGACGTCCAGACCGGGTCGGGTGACGCGCCCGAATTGGTCGAGGCGGCGAGGGTGTAACCGGTGGCGCCGCTGACCAGGTCCCACGAAGCCGTGATGGAGCTGACATACACATTGTTGAGGACCGGATTCGTGGGGGTGGCCAGGCCGCCCGCCGAGGTCTGGGTGCTGACGTTGTTGGAGAAGGCGTGTCCGCCGGCATTGACGGCCACAACGTAGTAGTAGTAGGTGGTGGCCGCCGACAGACTGGGATCGGTGCGGGAAACCGTTCCGGCGGGGAGGGTCACGGTGTCGGCCACAAGGGTATAAGGTCCGGAACTGACCAGGCTTCGGAAGAGCCGGAAGCCCCATTCGTTGGAGGAATTGTCGTTCCACCCCAGGGAAACGGAATTGCCGGTCACGGAGTTCACCGTGAGGCCTGAAGGCGCCATGGTGCGTCCTTTGGCGTTGCCGCCGCCCATCGACGTGCAGGAGTCGAGGACCGGATCGTACTCCTTCGGGTCACAGTGGGCGAGCATCATCCGCCGGGCCGACTCCGTGTTCGCGATCCACGCGAGCTCGCTCACGATGCCCTTGATGCCGAAGTCGACCGTGAAATTGATCCGGACCTGGTTGTCCTGGATGTCGGGCGGGGCCCCGTAGTGGGAAAGGTTGACCCCGTTGTTGTGGGCGCCCTCGTACACGGCGGTGTACGGCCAACTGCAGGCGCTCACCCAGGCGGGGTTCGCGAACAGGAGGCAGTCGTAGATGAGCGTCCGGTGCCAGTAGTCGATGAAGGCCTCGTCGAGCGCGAGCGGGACGAGCGTGAAGTCGTGGTTCGTGGCCTTACCGGCCTCGATCGTGACCTTCGCGGCCCGCGACTCGTACCCGAGCCGGTCGGCAAAGACGTCGTACACGCCGACCGGGAGGTTGAGGATGGAATAGCGCCCGGCGTCGTCCGTCAGGGCCGAGACGGCGGGCTCGCGGATCGCGACCGTTACCCCGGACACGGGACGCAGCTCGTCGTCCACCACGGCGCCCCCGAGCGTGCCGACCTCCGCGCCCGGATCGACGTTCTGGCCCGCGTCCGCCGTGGCGGAGGCGCCGCCGGCGGCCTCGTCGGTGGCCTCGGAGCCTCCCGAATCGACGCACCCGCTCAGCAACGCTAGCGAAAGAATCGTGACGACGACGGATGGCCGCATCGGAACCCCGACCCTGGAGGGTTCGGGCGGCAATATGAACCTGCTCGTCGCGTCCCAGAACCGCTTTTAAGTCGAGACCGGGAAGTCCTCGAGCACGTGCTGGCCGCGGACGCGTTCCCCCTCGATCGCGATGGGGTACTCGCCGGTGACGCATCCGAGGCACATGCTCGACTTAGGCATCCCGATCGCCTGCACGAGGCCCCCGATGGAGACATAGGCGAGCGAGTCGGATCCGATGAGCTTGCGGATCTCCTCGACCTTGTGGTTCGCGGCGACGAGCTGGTCGCGGTGGTGGAAGTCCACGCCGAGGTAGCACGGGTCCGTGATGGGGGGGCTCGCGATCCGGACATGGACCTGCGCCGCGCCCGCCTGGCGAAGGAGCTCGACGATGCGCCGCATCGTGGTCGAGCGCACGATGGAATCATCGACGACCACGACGCGCTTGCCCTGGATCATGGGCTTCACGGGGTTGAGCTTCAGTCTGACGTTGCGCTCCCGGTTGTCCTGGCCGGGCATGATGAAGGTGCGGTGGACGTACCGGTTCTTCATGAGGCCCTCGCGCAGCGGCAACCCGCTCGCCTCCGCGTAGCCGCTTGCGTGGGCCCGTCCCGAGTCTGGGACGGGAACGACGATGTCGGCCTCGACCGGGGCTTCCTTCGCCAAGGCCATCCCGATCTTGCGGCGCGCCTCGTGGGCGAGCTGCCCGTCGATGACCGAGTCGCTTCGCGCGAAGTACACGTACTCGAAGAAGCAGTGGGCCGGGTGCGGGGCGGCGGGCGTCTGCTGGGCCTCGTACCCGTCTCGCGTGATCCTCACGATCTCGCCCGGTGCGACGTCGCGGATGTACTCGGCGCCGAGGACGTCGAGGGCGACGCTCTCGCTCGCCGCCATGTAGCCGCCGTCGTTGGGAAGCTTGCCGATGCACAGCGGCCGGATGCCGAACGGGTCGCGGACGGCGTACAGGTCGCTGCCCACGACCATCGTGAAGCTGTACGACCCGGAGAGCTCTCCCATGAGGTCGCGGATCGCCCGCATGGCGTTGCCGCCGTTGTCCGTGAGCTTCTTCGCCAGGAGCCGCGTCGCGACCTCCGTGTCCGAGTCCGTGATGAACGCCCAGCCCTTCGCCTTGAGGCCCTCAAGGAGCGCGGGCGCGTTCACGATGTCGCCGTTGTGCGCGAGCGCGACCCAGCCGAACTGGCTCTGGACGCTGTGCGGCTGCGCGTTCTCGACCACGCTGCGGCCGGCCGTCGAGTAGCGGACGTGCCCGATGCCGTACTGGCCACGAAGCTCCGCGACCTTCTCGGGCGGGAACACGTTGTCCACCAGGCCCATGCCCTTGATTGTGCGGGCCTGCCCGTCGGCCGCGAGCGTCGTGATCCCGGCGGACTCCTGGCCGCGGTGCTGGAGGGATTTGAGGCCGAAAAACAGGGAGGATGCAACCTCTTCCTTTGCCGCCACCGCGATGACGCCGCAGTGGTCGCGTAGCATCCCCATTTGCTATCACGCTCCAATCCCTCGGACCTATAAAGGCGTTGTCGGGCGAGGACGCCGCGCGGCCGAACCGCACGCACGGTAACCGAGCGGAGACCCCGACGCGCCGTCACAGGCTCCAATGGTCCGCGAGGGCGCCCCGGAGCGCCGATTCGACGGGCGCCGCACGCGTTTTGCCCCCCGGGAACCGACCGGGATCATCGAGGGCATGCACCTCGGAAAGCGCCGCCTTCGGGATCTCGTCGAGCTGGTAGCCGCCCTCGAGGAAACAGACTACGCGGGGCGTGAGCGCGCGGAACGCGCTCACCATCTCGCCGAAGAACGGGGCTGTGAGCTCGAGCCCGCCCAGCGGATCCTCCGCGAGCGAGTCGAAGCCGCTCGAGACGAGCACGACGTCCGGGCGCCACGCGCGCGCCGCCGGGAGGAAGACGTTGGCGAGCAGCGAACGCACCTCCGCGTCGCCCGTTCCCTTCGGGAGCGGCGCGTTCATCGTGAACCCCTGCCCGTCGCCGCTGCCGGTCTCGTCGACCGCGCCCGTGCCAGGGTAGTGGGGCGCGAGGTGGAACGACTGGTAGAGGACGTCGCAGGACCCGTAGAAGATGTCCTGGGTACCGTTGCCATGGTGGACGTCATGGTCGAAAACGAGGACCCGGTGGGCCCCGCGGTCGAGGGCGTGCCGAGCGGCGAGCGCGACGTTGTTGAGCAGACAGAACCCCATCGAGCGGTCGGCGGTCGCGTGGTGCCCAGGCGGCCGCGCGACGACGAACCCCGGCTCCGAATGCTCGAGGCTCCGGTCGACGGCCTGGAGGCCCACTCGGGCCGTCCCCCGCGCGGCGTCGAAGCTTCCCGCGACCATGTACGTGTCGGGGTCGAGCAGCGCGCCTTCGTCCCGCGCGTGGTTTTCGAGGTTGAGCCATAGGCGCGGCGTGTGGACGCGCAAGGCTTCCTCCCGGGTGAGGAGCCGGTCTGGACCCAACAGCGGAAACGAACTTGCACGGGCGTCGCTGGCGAAAGCGGCAAGGATCGCCTCGGCGCGGGCGGCGGTCTCGGGATGCGACGGGACGTCGTGGCGCCGCGACGCGGGATCGAACGCGACGAACGTCACGCCAATCCCTGTCTCTTCCGCCGCGCCTGGAACATCTTCGCGACCTCCTTGGAGGTGGTGGCCTGCTCAGGCTTCTTGTCGTCGCGCCAGCGTCCCGTGAACCGTGGGAAGCGCACCGAGAGGCCGGCGTCGTCCTTAAGCGCGCCCCACGCGCAGCGATGGTTGGGGCTCAAGGTGAGCTCCGCCCCTTGGACCTCGAGGACGACCTTTGGCTGGAGCCACACGTCCGGCTCGAGCGTGGACTCGACGCCCTTGGGCTTCGCCTTCGCGACGAAAGGCGCGAACCGCTCCTCGAGCGCCGCGAGGGTCGCGTCGTCGAACCCCGTCGCGAGACGGCACAAGGACTCGAACGTTC
The DNA here is from genome assembly GCA_016180755.1 of Methanobacteriota archaeon. GTDB lineage: Archaea > Thermoplasmatota > E2 > JACPAO01 > JACPAO01 > JACPAO01. The sequence continues at coordinate 6,763 of JACPAO010000011.1, read as the reverse complement.
CTTCGGCGTCGTTGAACGAGGCGAGGAGGAGGCCGCCGTACCACCCGCCGCGGCGGCCCTGGCCCCAGTAGGCGCCGATCGCGACGAGGTCGAACGTGTCGGCAAGCTTCGCGTCGTAGTCGGCCTTGAACTTGATCCAGTTGAAGCCCCGGCCGCCCGCCTCGTATTCCGAGTCGGGGTTCTTGATCATGATGCCCTCGGCGCCCGTGAGCGTCACGGCCTGGAAGTACTCCTCCACGTCCTTGGTGTCCGTCAGGCGCCGCAGGTCGCCGAGCGCGACGCCTTCGTTGGGCTTGAGGAGCTTCTCGAGGAGGCCGCGGCGCTCCTTGAGCGGGCGCGTCGTATAGTCCTCGCCTTCGTGCCAAAGGAGGTCGAAGAGGTGGAGGCGGACGGGGATCTCCTTGATGACGTCGCGTTCGTCGGTCTCGCCGAGGGTCGCGTCGCCGAGCCCGTACTTCCGGCCGCGGCGCTGGGAGAGTTCCTGGAAGTGGCGCATCCGGCCGGTCTTGGGGTCGATCGCGACGACCTCCCCTTCGACGATGACCTGCCGCCCCGGAAACGCCTTCTCGAGGGCCTTCACCACGTCGGGGAACTGCGAGGTGAGCTGCTCGAGCCTTCGCGAGAAGATCTCGGTGGACTTTCCCAGGTGGGCCTGCATCCGGAGGCCGTCGTACTTGTACTCGACGAACGCCGCGCCCGGCATACGGGCCATCGCTTCTTCGAGCGTCTCGGCGCGCTCGGCGAGCATGGGGCGGAGCGGGACGCCGAGCTTGAGCTTGAGGCGTTTGAGCCCCGCAAGGCCCGCCGACAGCGCCGTGCGGGCGACGGTCCCCAGGTCCGAGGTGACGTCGGCCGCGCGCTGCACAACGGCCTTCGCCTCGTCGCGGGACTTCCGGTCGCCTTCGTCGAGTTCGGTCACGGAGCCGACTTTCCCGTCGCTTAGGAGGATCCCGAGCGCGTCGACGACCGTCTGGTCCGCGACGCCGAGCCGAAGTTTCCCCGTCGCAAGGCGCACGATGTAGCGTGCTTCGAGCGGCGACGCGGCCGCAAGCAGTTCCGACAGGCCTCCGATCTTCTGGTCCTGGGAGCCCGCCCCCGAGGCGCGGGCGATCCGCTCGAAGGTCGCGTACACGCCGGCGAGGTTGAGCGCGGCCTGACCCATGGTGCGCTGGCGGCGACGCTTCGCCACCTCCTCGGCGGCCACGCCCAGGTCGCCCGATTTCTTCAGGAGGGCCACGACCTCCTCCTCCTTCGCGCCGTACGTGCGCGCGATGGCGCGAATGGTGAGCTTCTCCGCGACGCCGAGCTCGACGCCGACGTAGTCGGGGTAGATCTTGCCCTGCATCATCCAGACGGCCTTGTCGACAAGCGAATCGGGGAACGTCTTGAGGAGCGCGAGGACGCGTTCGGTGAGCTCGAGCCGCTTGCTCGTCGCTTCGATGCCCTCAAACGCCTCGGCGAGGCGACGGAACTCCATGGGGACGGCCTTACCCGTACATGCTGGGCGTCGTCGCGGACTTCTGCTGCTTCGCGTTCGCCTGGGCCTGCAGTTGCTTGATCTGCTTCTCGAACCCCTCCGCCTCGCGGTAGAGCGGCGCCACGTCGATCTTCATCCCAAGGAGCTTCGCGATCACGTCGATGACGACGGCCGCGCTGCGCGCGTCCGGATAGTTCGCGTGGGCCTCGGCGAGGATGGAGAGGACGTCAAACTTTTCCCGCTTGCCGAGCGTGAGGAGGATCCCGCTCACGCCGGTGATGATGCCGCGCGTGAAGGGCGCGATGCCGACGCTCTTCACGAGGGCCTGGATCCGCTCGGTCGACCCGATCCCGTACACTTCGACCTTGTCGTCGTCGGCGGCGGGCCCCTCGAGCACGAGGCCCTCGGGGCTGATCATGTAGTCCGCCTTCTTCTCCCGCGACCACGCGAGCATCGCCTCGGAGATGGGCCGGATGAGGTTCGGGGCGGGCTGGAACTCGCTCACGAAGACAACGATCTTCTCCTTCTTCCCGTCGGCCGCCCGCTCCCCGCCGTAGATCCGCGCGGGCGCAAGCGGCTCCCCGTTGTGGACGACGGAGAGCGTCGGGAACTGGTCGCCGTCGATGACGCCGATCTGCTTCAGCCGAAGCATGTCGATGAGGTAGTTCGCCGCGATCGTGGAGACGAGGCCCACGCTCGGGAAACCGTCGACGACCTTGGCTCCCGTGAGGTCCATCCCCGGGGAGAATTCATGGATTCGGACCTCGGGTGGCATGGAGGGCTCTGCGAGATTCAAACGCCTTTAATAACGCCTTGGCAATCGCCGCGGTCCCCATGCACCCGAGCGCAGCCCTCCGGGGGACCAAGGGCGGCCACCTTGACGGCCGACGCATCGTCCTCGCGGTCTCCGGGAGCATCGCCGCCGTGGAATCGGTCAAGATCGCGCACGAACTCCAGCGCCACGGTGCGACGGTCGTCCCCGTCATGACGCAGGCGGCGACCAAGATTCTCAACCCGCTCGCGCTCGAGTACGCGACGGGCACGCCGCCCATCCTCCACCTCACGGGCCAAGGCGAGCACGTCAAGCTCTTGGGCACAAACGGCGACGCCGACCTCCTCCTCGTCGCCCCGGCGACCGCGAACACGATCGCCAAGATCGCCCTCGGCATCGACGACACGGCCGTGACGAGCTGCGCGACCGTCGCCATCGGCAGCGGCCGGCCCGTCGTCGTCGCGCCGGCCATGCACGAGGTCATGGGCCACAATCCCGCCGTCGCCGACCGAGTCCGCGACCTCCACCGCCTCGGGTTGATCGTGGTCGATCCCCGCGTCGAAGAGGGGAAGGCGAAGATCGCGGACGCCGACACCATCGTGAGCAACGTCATCCATGCGCTCGCGGACGGCCCCTTGAAGGGCCGGAACGTCCTCGTCGTGAGCGGAAGCACGGCGGAGCCCCTCGACCCGGTGCGGGTCCTCACGAACCGCTCCTCGGGCCGCATGGGGGTCGAGCTTGCGACGGCCGCCTTCCGGCGCGGGGCGCGCGTCGACCTGTGGAACGCCTGGGGCCTCGTGCCGCTTCCACCGTTCCCCAAGGTGACCCGCTTCGAGCGCGTCGAGGACCTCGAACGGCTCGTGGCGAAGACCGACCTCTCGCGCTACCACCTCATCCTCGTCCCCGCGGCGCTCAGCGACTTCTCACCGCCGGCCCGGAAGGACAAGGTGCCCTCCGACGCCGGCGCCTTCACGGTGGAGCTCAAGCCGGTCGCGAAGGTCCTCCCGAAGATCCGAAAGAAGGCCCCGAGGGCCGTGCTCGTGGGCTTCAAGGCCGAGACGGACGCAAAGAGGCTCGTCGACCGCGCCCGGGAACGCCTCGGATCGACCGGTGCCGACCTCTTCGTCGCGAACACAAGCGAGGCCTTCGGCGCCGAGAAGGCCGACGTGTTCCTCGTGCGGGCCTCCGGCAAGGCCCGGAGGGTCGGCGGCGCGAAGTCGAGCCTCGCCGAGGCCATCCTCGACGAGGCCCAGAAGGACCTTACGGGGACCTCGAAATGAAGGCCACGGCGACCGCGTTCGCCCCCGGCCACGTCACCGGGTTCTTCGAGATCTGCGACGACGCCGAGGACCCCGCCCGCATCGGCAGCCGCGGAGCCGGCTTCAGCGTGAAACTCGGCGTCACGAGCCGCGTGAGCGTTGACGAGGACGCGTTCCCGGCCGTCGAGGTCCGCGTGAACAGGGCGCAGGACCGGGCGGACACGACGCGATCGGCCGTCGAGCTCCTCTTGGGAGGAACGCAGCCGGGCGTCTTGGTCGAGCAGACCATGGACCTTCCCGTGAGCCAAGGCTTCGGGATGAGCTCCGCGGGTGCCCTGTCCGCCACGCTCGCCCTCGCGTCGATCCTCGGCCGGCCCCGCAAGGACGCCGTGTGGGCGGCCCACACCGCCGACGTGACGCAACGAAGCGGCCTCGGGGACGTCGTGGGGGCCGCCGTCGGAGGGTTCGAGCTGCGCCTCGAGCCGGGGCTCGAGCCCTACGGCAGGGTCGCCTCGTTCCGGACGCGCGAGACCGTCGACGACGTGCTCCTTGCGGTCGTCGACCAAGAGATCCTCACGAAACGGATCCTCACGTCCCCGGCCGACCGGGCGGGCATCAAGAAAGCCGGCGCGGACGCCCTGCGGCGCTTCCAGGAGGACCCGGGCCTGCGCAGCTTCGCCGACGCTTCACGGACCTTCAGCCTCGAGACACGTCTCGCCTCCGACCGCATCATCCGCGTCTACAACGAGCTCGAGCGCCTCGCCTTCGTCTCCCAGTGCATGCTGGGGGGAAGCGTGTTCGTGTTCGGACGGTCCTCCGAGGTCCGGCAGCGTCTTTCGCGCCACGGCCCGGTCTTCGCGACGAAGGTCGACTTCGAGGGCGCGAGGCTGCTCCCGACGGGCTAGTACAGGAACCGGTCGGACGTGGGCGGCGGGCACCCGCGGACACAGGATTGACGGGGCGATTTCCGGATGCGTGCCGGCGCCTTCGCGTGCACGGGGCACGAAGCGAAATGGTCCGAGACGAGGCGATGCAGGTTCGCCGAGTAGCCCGCGATTCGGACCACTTGCGCGAGCGTCTCCTCGTCGGCGAAGGACCCCGCGATCCGGAAGCCAGTCATCCAGACCAACGAGCGTTTCGGCCCATATTTAGGAAGATTGGTACGCTGGTTAAACAACGAAGATGGGGCCCCCGGAAGGCTATTTTGCGGTCGTTTCGAACCGATAGAGGTTAACGGCAACGTCCAGGGTTTCGCGTGTGTGGAACTTGAACTGGGCGGGCAAGGGGAACGAGTACCGGGTGACGAACTCGACATCGGCTCCGAGTGCGGGCGCGAGCCGCTCGATGTGCTTGGCGGTCTCCGCCGCGTGGAGCGAGTACGCGACGGGGGCACACCGGAGCGCGGCCTCGACGAAGGCCGTGTCGAGGTGCCGCGCCGCGAACTGGGCGCCAAACGGCGGGTTCATCGTGACCGTGTCGTGCGGCTCGGAGAAGCCGGTCGCGTCGGCCGCGACGAAGGTGGGCGCGACTTCGAGCGCCGCGGCGGCCGCGCGGGCCACCTCGAGGGCACCCGCATCGACGTCGACGCCGGTCGAGCGGGACGCCCCCAACAGGAGCGCCCCGATGGCGAACATGCCGGTGCCGCAGCCAAGGTCGAGGACGGCTCTCTCGGCGACGTCGCCGCGGGCGAGCGCCCGGTAGAGGAGGTCCGCCGCAATCTTGGGCGGGGTGCGGTACTGTTCGAGGTGGGGCGTCGGGCGTGGATGCGGGGGCACCCGCTCGAGCCGGATCTCGAGT
>JACPAO010000011.1:0-1407 GCA_016180755.1 Methanobacteriota archaeon | reverse complement strand
GCCGCACGCGGCGGGTACGTTCCCAAAGGGCTTAAACCGCGCGAGGCCCTCGCGCCGACCGCTTGGCTCTCCTCCTGTCCCCCGAGCAGGAACTCATCAAGAAGGTCGTCGCCGACTTCGCGCGCCAGGATCTCGCGCCGGACGCGACTCGGATGGACCGTGAGTCGGTCTTCCTGAGGGAGCACGTCGCCAAGATGGCGCCCCTGGGCCTCCTTGGGATGTTCGTGCCGCCCGAGCGGGGCGGGGCGGGCACCGACACGCTCTCTTTCGTCGTCGCGGTCGAGGAGGTCGCGAGCGTGAGCGGGACCGACGCCATGTACATGATCCTGCAGAACGCGCTCGTCACGAACCTCGCCGCCCAACTCATGAACGACCCCGAGGACGAGGCTCTGCTTCGGAGCCTCCTCAAAGGGGAGGCGCTTGCGGCGTGTGCGATCTCGGAGGAGGCGAGCGGCGCGCAGCCCGACATGATCCGGACGACCGTGAAGCCCAAGGGCGGCCTGCTCGAGATCAAGGGCGCAAAGTCGTTCGTCGCGATGGCGGGCGTCGCGGACACCTACCTCGTCCTGTGCCGCGGCCCCTCGGGGCCCCAGTTCGTCGCGGTCCCCAAGGGCGCCAAGGGCCTCCATTTCAGCCCCAGCGAATCCAAGCTCGGCCTGCGGGGGCTGCCGCTGGCGGACATGTACCTCAACGGCGTCGAAGTGCCGGCCTCCGCCGCCCTGGGGGAGTCGGGCGAGGGGTGGAAGCTCCTCGACGCTCCGACGGACCTCGCCCGCCTCGGCGTGGCGTCGGCCCTCGTCGGCCTCACCCAGGGCGCGCTCGATATGGCGATCGACTTTGCGAAGGGCCGGGTCCAGTTCGGCCAGCCGATCGCGAAGTTCGGCGCGATCCGCGCCATGATCGCGGACGTCCAGGCAGAGTTGGAGGCGGCTCGCGCGACCACGTACGGCGCGGCCGCCCTGCGGGACTCCCAGAAAGAGTTCAAGGAGGAGGTGCTCGAGGCGCGCCTCCTTGCCCACCGGATCGCGATCCGCGGCACCAAGATCGCGCACAAGATCCACGGCGGGGCCGGCTTCATGCGCGACCTGCCGCTCGAACGGATGAGCCGCGACGTGCGGACCCTCATGCACGTCTGGGACGCCCAGGACGTGACGCGGTCCCGGCTAGCCGACCTTCTCCTCGGGTGAGGAGGGGTCCGCCGGGGCCGGCGTGGCCGCCGGCGGCTCGACCGTCGCCGCCGGAGCGCGACGCACGGCGATCTTGAAGAAAGCGCTCAGGGAAAAAAGGAAGGCGACGACGTTGAGCAGGACGAGCGGCCAATAGTTGAACGCGGTCGTCGGCGGGTGCTCGTACATGAGCCACCCGGCGTTCACGGCACAGACGACGCCCAGCAGGCCCATTCCGAAT
>JACPAO010000010.1 GCA_016180755.1 Methanobacteriota archaeon | reverse complement strand
ATACTGCGAGGACGATCCGGCGTTGGGGTCGGAGGCAAGAAGCGGCGTCGAGCCGTTCGCCTCGGCGTAGAACCGCGCGGCGTTCTCGTACGAGCCCAGGTTGGGGACGCCGCCCAGGGTCGCGCACCCGCTGAGGGCGACGAGGACGACGAGCAGGGGGGTGAGAATGGCTCCGCGGAGGGGACGCATGGCGCGCCGCTAGGATGCCGGGCCGGACCGTATTTGAGGGTTGTGGCTAGGCTGTAGTGGTCTCGAAGGCGCCCTCAGGGCGTGAACGCCTCGAGCGTCGCGATGTTCGAGTTGTTAGGTCCGCCGGCAACGACCAAGAGCGCGCCGCCGATGACGCCCGCACTCGGGGCGTACCGTCCGGTCGGGATCTGTGGATGGTTGGTGCTCCACGTGTTCGTGGCGGGATCGTAGTCCCAGACGTCACGCACGTTGGATCCCGCCGCATCCTGGCCTGCGACGACGTACAGGCGGCCGTTGACGGCCCCGGAGGTGCCGGTCTGGCGTGCTTGGGGCATCGGGGCCGCCGCCGTCCATGCGTCGGCCGATGGATCGTAGACGATCGCCGTTTCGAGCGCGTTGGCGCCGCTGCTTCCGCCGGCGAGGTACAGTTTTCCACCGATCACACCCACATACGGGGCCACCCGCGGGCCGGGAAGGCTTGCCTTCGTCGTCCACATGTCGGTCGCGGGGTCATAGACCTCGAACGACGAGATCTGCGAACCGCCGGCGCCGATGCCGCCCGCGACGTAGATCATGCCTCCGATCTCCGCGGTGGCGAAATGGAGCCTGGCGCTCGCCATCGGCGCGCGCGTCGACCAGTTCCCGGTCGCGGGGTCGAACATGCGCATCGTGTTCACCGTCGCGACGCCACAATCGGGTCCCGTCCCGGGTTGGCTTTCGCAGCCGCCCACGATGTAGAGTTTTCCTGCGACGACCGCGGCGCCCGCGTAGGCCCGGTAGGGCGACGGGAACGAGGGCTCCGTCGACCAACTGTTGGTCGCCAGGTCGTAGGAGAACATCGAGCCGTCCGAGTTTCCGCCCACGACGTACAGTTTCCCGTTGAGCACGGCGCCGGAGGCGCCGCTCGTGGGCTGGGGCATCGGGGCCTTCGTCGTCCACGTACCCCCCGGCGGCGCAGGCGACGAGGTCGGGGACGAAGTGGTCGTGGAGGGACTCGGGGAGGTCGTGGTGGGCGAGGCCGAGGAGCTCGTCGGCGGTGCCGAGGTTGCCGGGCTCGAGGACGTGGTCGGGGGCCTGTATCCGTCGCGAGAGATGTACACGTTCCCAGGTGGCCAGCTGTCGTAGAACGTGTAGACGCCCTCGTACCGGGACTGGCCGCGGGGGCCGTGCATCTCCCCGCGCGGAGTTCCGTTTGGATTGGGCGTGGCGCACTCAAGCGTCGCGTGGAAGTCGCCGCGCGTCAACTGGCCGAAGACGTGCAGCGTGTTGGGTTGGTGCGCTGACCACACCTGGTCGAAGTTGCCGTTCGATTGGACGTTCAAGTCTTGGTCCGACCATTTGCGGGTCGTGCCGACGCAGGAGCTCACGTCGATCATGGGTTGGAAGGACACGTGCCAGACGCCGCTGAAGTCTTCGCCGCACGTGTTGGGTCCGCAGGTCTGGGTCGAGCAGCCGTTGTAGCCGCAGTTGTTGTTGCAGTTGGGGCCCTCGCAGTTGTAGCAGCCTTGGTTTCCGCATTGGTTGTTGTTGCAGTTTGGACCCTCGCAGTTGTTGCAGCCTTGGTCGCCGCAATCCTGGTTGCAGTTCGGGCCCTGGCAGCCGTAGCATCCCTGGTTGCCGCAGTCGTTGTAGCAGTCGCCGCCACGGCAATCCTGCGAACGAGCGATCGTGACGTTCCCGGCCTGCCCACTGAACCGGTACGTGCCCGCGTAGGAGGCACCGTCGAAGGATCCCGACAGGACGCCGTTCGCCCCCGACGAGACGCACTTCAGGTTTCCGAAGAAGGCCGTGTCGTTGAGCTGCAGGTTCACCGAGACGGGGCCGGACGACGAATCGCTTGGCCAAAGCTCCGAGACCTCGCCGTTAAGGTCGGGCGCGATCGCTTGCAGGGTGAGATTCGCTTGCGAGGGATTGCACTTGCGGAGGTCGAGCGCGGGACTGAAGCTCACCTCCCACGAGCCGGATTGTCCGCCGAGGTTGCCTAGGCATCCCGCGAAGATCGCGGTCGACAGGAGGAACAGGGAGCCCGCAAGGGGCAGGCGGTTGGGGGGGGAAGCGGTTCGTTGCATGTGGGTTCCACTCCAGATCTCGGTCAGCCACGCCTCAACGAGGCCGAGCCGAACTTCGCAAGGAAGGCGAGGAACATCGCGAGGATGGCTTCCGGGGCCACCTTGTTCTGGGCGGCGGCCAGGCATTCCTCGAGCGCCGCCTCGTCGGGACCTTTGCCATCGTTGCCGAACGCGGCCGCGCAGCGCTGCGCGACGGTCAGGTTTCGTGAGACGGGCCCATAGTGGCCGGCCGGAGACCGACCCTCGTCGCTCACCGCGACGACGTGGAAGTACCATTGTCCGGAGGCCGGAACCAGCACGTCGGCGCTCGTGCCGTCCGTCTCGTTGTCGATGGTCGTCGGCTCCGTCGTCGCGTTCTGGGTCAAAGCGTGACGATACTGCGCGCTACCTCCGACCGCCGTCCAATCAAAGTGCGCGATGCTCTCGTTCGCCGGCACGCCTTTCGCGTGCGTGGGGCTCGTGATGGCCGGAGCATTCTGGGGCGCCGCGGCCCCGGCCCCGCCCGCGAGCCACGCAAACCCGACCAAGAGCGCAACCACGATGAGCGCCTTCACGCGCTCACCCCCGGGACCGCCGTGAAGGGCCTGGGCGCGGCGACCTGCGGCAGGTCCTCGCTTCGGAAGCCTTTTGGTACCTCGCCGGTGGTCGCGTTCCAGTAGAGCGTGGCGCGCACGGCGGCGCCCACGGTCATCGAGAGCGAGAACAGGACCGCGCCGACGACCAGTTCGGGCAGAAAGTGGCTGAGGTTGTCCCAGCCGAGCATGTGGAACGCGTCGGCGGGGCTTCGCACCGAGAACCACTTCGTCGGATGGATGAGGGAACCGACGATGGCGCCGACGAAGCCCTGCGAGACGAGGCTGAACAGCACCCAAACGCCGACGAAGCTCGTGCCGATGCCGGCCACGATCCCCGCCCACCCTTTGCGGATCTGGTCGAGCGCGCTGTTCATCGCCTTGCCGGGGCCCGCGCGCTCATAGATCAGGATGGGCAGCATCACGTACGTGATGGCGACGAGCAAGAGCTTGACCGCGGTCGCCGCGACCTTCTTGGTGCTTCGGCTCGCGCGCTTGAGGCCGCGGCGAAGCAGGTAGCGGACGGCGGTGAAGATCGTCGCGTTGAAGAGGGCGAGAAGCAGAATCCTGTGCGCGTTGCGGCCGGCGACGCCGAACGCTCGGACGAGGCTCGGCTTCTGGCGCTTGATCTGTTGCGTGAAGAGGTCGAGCGACACGGTCCCGAAGAACAGGACGCCGAAGAGCACGATCGTGAGCCAGACGGCGTAGATGAGGTACGTCTCGAGGATGCCGTAGCCGAAGACCGCGCCGTCGTTGCCCGACTCGATGGCGCCTGCCACCGGCGCGTAGATCTGCATGAAGAAGTCGACGAAGGCGGCCTTGTCGCCGTCATAGAGCTCGAAGACGTACATGACCGGGAGGACGACGAAGAGGCCGGTCCACGCCATCGTGAGCAGGGGGACGAGCAGTCCCAAGGGGTAGCGCAGGACCATCGCGAACGAGGCGAAGGTCAAGCGAAGGCTTGTGAGCATCCCGCCTTGGAGGCCGGGCATCGCGGCGGCCTCGGGGGCCGCCGCTACGATCGACGGGACGGGGGGCGCGGGTGCCACGGACGGCGGGGGAGCCGCGACCGGGACGGCGACAGGCGTGGGCGTCGCGGCAGCGGCCGCTGGGTCGGGCGCGGCGGGTCTTGGTTGCCGTGCTTGGCCGGGAGCCGGGTTGGTTGATCCGGCCGGGCTGCTGGAACGTGGGGTCGTCAGTGGGTCCACCCAAGGCCGGACCAGGCGCGCCTTGGATACTAGGAGTCCCAACTACCCATGGTTGAGTAGTCATGCCCCGCGCGTCCGGGGCACGAGCAGGCGCAGACGCCTCCGCACCACGGTGACGCTGGCGGGCCGTGCCGCGGAGTCCTTCGCGAGGAGGTCGGCGAGCAGCTGGTTGGCGTTCGCGGGCAGGCGAGGGATGGGCAGGCGGGGCTTCTCCTCGAGGATGGCGAGGCGCATGTCGAAGTCGGCGCGCCCTGGTAGGTCGAGGTAGTGACGGCCGGTGAGCACCTCGAACCATACGGCTCCGAACGAGTAGAGGTCGCTCGCACGGTCGACGGCGGTGCCCCGGACCTGTTCGGGAGACATGAAGAGGAGGCTGCCCGCGTGGCCCTCGGCGAAGGAGGCGCCGCTCAGGGTCCCGGATCCCGGTTCCATGCGTGCGACGCCGAAGTCTGCGAGTTTGGCGCGTCCGCTGCGCGTGAGGAGGATGTTGGCGGGTTTCACGTCGCGGTGCACGATGCCCTCGGCGTGGGCGGCGCCGAGGGCCTGCAGGACCTCGTCCATGATTGGCAGACTTTTTGTGAGGGTCAGGGGGCCCTCCTTGAGCCGGTCGCTTAGGGATCCGCCTTCGAGGTATTCCATCACGAGGAAACAGGAGTCGCCCACGACCTCGACGTCGTAGATCGTGACGATGTTGGGATGCGCGATGCGGCCCAAAAGGCGGGCTTCGCGCATGAGCCGCGCGCGCGAGCGGGGCCACCCTATTCGCCTGGCTGTGAGGAGTCCTTCGCGACCGGAGACCGCTCTCGCCTTCGGTCTGGATCCCGTGGAGTGGGCGCGCGAGGCGGCCTCCACGGAGGCGTTCATGGACGCGTGCTCGCGGTCGCTGATCTGCAGACGCTCGCGAAGGGCCCGCAGGACGCGGTCGTTGGCCGTCGAGTGGCCCGTGCGCGCCGCGATGGTTTCGGCGAGCGCCGCCTGGTAGAGTTCTCGGCCGGTGGCGCCTGCGCTCTGGCTTCGGTTGACGAGGAGGCGGACGAGCGGCCAGGAGAGGGCGAGCGCCGCGACGAGGGTGCTCATGAAGCCGAGCACCGCGGCGGGGCCTTCCTCGAGGCCGACAGCGACGAGGGTCCGTGTCGAGAGCAACGCGATCGCCACGAACCCTGCGATCAGGCACGCGGCGACGACCGGCCGACGTTCCTGGAGGTCGACCTCCATCATCTGGTACCGCAGCATCGCGAACGCCAACAGGAACGGGCGGATGATCATGTATTCGAGCGGGAGCAGGTCGCCTTTCACGACGTAGCCTGCGAGATACAGCGTCGCTCCGAGCGCGATGAGGGCGACGAGGAACCAGTCTCCGTCGCGGGGCGCGTTGGCCCCCGTGCCGCGGACGCGGGAGGAGATGAGCGCGACGAGGACGGCCGCGAGCGGGAAGGCGAGGAGGAACATGTAGGCGACGTTCATCGGATACTCGTGGGGCCAGGAGGAATTGTGCTGGACGACCTGGTCGACGATGATGGCGAGGGCCACGGCCAGTTTGAGCACGTAGGCGCCGAGGAGGAACAAGGCCTGGTTCTGCTGCAGCGGACTGGGCGAGCGCAGGTAGGTGTTGAGAAGGAGCAGCGACCCGACCACGACGCCGACGAAGAACCAGGCATAGGCGGTGGCGGCAAAGAGCGGGAACGTCGGCGCATTGAGGAGGCTCGTCGGGTCGTTGAGGATGAGGGCCGTGTTGACGAGGATCATGAGCCCGCCGAACCCGAGGAGGACGAGCTCGCCGCGGCGCGACAGCAGGCGCTTGGGGAAAAAGAACGGCAATACGATGAAGGCGACGAACGTGGGCACCGTGACCAAGACGTCCACGGCGTTGTTGGCGACCGAGGTGAGGACGACCCCGGCCGCGCGAACGCATTCCTTGACCGCGAAGAGGCCGTTGAAGGCGAGCATGGTCGCCAGGATGAAATTCGCGAGGCGCCGCGGCTTGACGGCGCCCACGAGCCATGCGAGGAACAGGTTGAAGAGGGCAAAGGCGCCCCAGATGACTGCGTCGGAGCTGGTCATGGTCAGCCCCGCAAGAAGAGAAGGGAACGTCCGACGCCGACCGCGTCGCCGGGGCGCATTTCGGCGGACTCGGCGGGCGCGAGCGGGCGCCAGTTGACACTCGTGCCGTTTCGCGACGCCGGCAGCGTCCGGACGCGGAACCCGTCGCGGGTCCGTTCGACCTGCGAGTTCTCCTTGCTCACGAAGGGATCGTAGGACAGGCTCACGTCGAGGCCCTTCGCCCGTCCGATGGTCCAGGGGCCGGGGCCGAGGAGAAGGAATTCGCGTCCTTCGAACGGTCCGTTGGCGAGCACGAGCGCGGGGCCGGTCCGCGGCGTCGGTACGGGCCGCGTGGCGCCGCTGCCGCGCGTCGCCGTGCCCGCGGGGTCCTGCACGGGCCGGATGAGGGAGATCCGCCGCAGCTCATCGAGGAACACGAAGAGGCGCGCCTGGTTCACGACGTACTCGATGACGGGCCGTCCCTCGCGCTCGCCGGGCCGCGAATTCACGAACCCAAGCACAACGAGCTTCTTCAGGTGGCTCTCGAGCGCCTGCTTGGAGATCGAGCGCTCGGCGCGGTTGTCACGATCCTTTCGCGCCGGCGCCAGGCGGATCTCGCCCACGGTGCGCGGCAGCTGGAGCTTTTGGAGCAGCTCGAGACGGTTGAGGACGCCGAGGACGCCCATCTGCTCGCTGAGCTGGCGGAAGTCGCCGACGGCGAGCGTGGGATCCTCGTCGCCCAACGCGCTGCAAGGAACCCATGCGGCTTATTCCAGTTACGGCGCGGGCACCGGCGGGAACCCGGCAATCCATTGCACGGGGTTCGGTCGTTTCGGCCGCCGCGCTTTCCCGGGCCGTCGCCGCGGGAGTCGCGCCTCGAGGCTATCCACGTCAGGCGGGCGCGCTACGGGGGCGGAAGCTGGAAGGCCGGCATGTCCCCTTTGAGCGAGGGGCCCTGGAGCAGCACGCCGAGGATCCCTTCTCCGTGCGTCGTCGCGCCCTGGGCGGGGGCGTGCCCGATGCAGACCGGCGTCCCGCACGCGTCGACGCTCGACACGTAGACGCGGCCCTCCTTGTCCATGGTGATGTCCATGAAGTCGACGATGGCCCCGCAACGGTATCCGCCGCCGCAGTTTCCGCGGTGGACGGGATCGTCGATCGGGTTGAGCAGGTACGTCGTGAACGTGGGCTCCGGGTCGAGCGCGTTGAGGCTCACCGTGACGTAGAGGTCCCACGGGACGTCCTTCCCGACGCGGGCGGGGTTCGAGAAGTTGCCCGTCGTGGTCGCGATGTACGTGAACGCGACGCGGCCCGGGTCGCCGGCGACGATGCTCGGGAGCGAGCCCGAGTGGTACCCGGGGAAGGACACGTTGATGGGGTTCGTCCACTTGCGTCCCTTGTCCGTGCTCACCGAGAACCGGGGCTGGCCGGTCTTGTTCATCCAGAAGTAGTACGCGTTTCCCGCCGAGTCCGAGGCGACCGAGGGGTCCATCTCGCCGGAGTTGTCGCTGCTCACGCGGAAGCCGAGCCACGATTGCCCCGTGTCCCGGCTGATCGCGAGCCAGGGTTCGTCGCAGCGCCACGCGGGCACGAACACCGTGCCGTCCGGGGCGGTCGTGACGTGGCCCGTGATGCCGCCGCACGCCTTGAGGTCGGGGCCGAAGAACAGGGGTCGCGTCACCGGGAAGGTGAGGCCGCCGTCGAGGCTCATCGAGCAGGTCGCGTCGAAGAACTGGTTGGAGCAGTAGTAGAACGCGCGGTTGCGGTAGGCCGGAGCGGGCAGGCCCGAGGCGCCCGCCGCGATCGTCTGGTGGTCGTCGGCCGGCAACCCGCAGGCGAGGGGGTTGTGGATCCAGGTCGCGCCCTCGTCGTCGGAGAACGACAGGAACGAGCAGCCGACGTAGAGGTGGTCGACGTACACGCGGTCGGTCACGGGGTCCACGTAGAGCATGGGGTCGAGCGTCGTGGGGGGGACGTTGTGCCCCGTGGGGAGCACGAGGTTCGCGCGCTGCCACGTCTTCCCGAGGTCCTTGCTTCGCATGACGTTCGTGCCCGCGATGAGGAAGACCGTGCCCTTCGACGTGACCCCCATCGTAGGCTCGGAGGCGCGCTGCCCGACGCCGCGCAGCGCGAACGCCGTGGTGTTCGCGTCCGTGAGCTTCGCGAGGTCGACCGGGGCGACGAGCTGGTGCGGTCGCGCCACGATCGGCGTGCCGGCGGGTTTCTTGCCCCCCTTCGAGCCCGCGGCCGACGGGGTCTCCTCGAGGCAGCCGGCGAAGACCGCCCCCAATAGGACGCCGATCGCAAGCAGCATTCCGGCCCTGGGGCGTTGGGACACGGGGGCACCTATTGGTTGAGGAACGGGTGGTCGGGGTCGACGAGCTTCTCGGAGAGGAGCTTCTGGCGGATCGTGTTCTTCTTGTCCTCGTCGAAGCCCGCCGGGAAGATGGGCCGCTGGACGATCGCCGTGTACACGTCGCACGCGGTGCCGCTGCGGCTGTCCGGCCAGGCGGGATGGGCCGCGCCCCAACTCGAGTCGATGTCGTTGTAGTCGCCGATGAAGATCATGCCGTTCTGGTGGTGGCAGACCTGCGGGTCCCAGCCGCCGTCGTCGATGTCGCGGACGTGGAAGTTGCGGCTCCAGGTGCGTCCGCCGTCGAGGCTGTAGGTGTGGTACTCGTCGAGGTTCTGGTGGGCCTGGCCCACGCGGGAAGCCGTGCCGCCGTTGTTCGGCTTGAGGACGGACTGGTTCGTGCCCCGCGTGTCCATCCACGCGACGTCGATGACGCCGAGGGGGCTCACGCTGATCGCGGGGAAGATCTGGTAGTTCGCGGGGTCGTTCAAGCCGCCGTCCAGGAAGTCGTCGTTGATGACGACGGGTGGCGTGAACGTGGTGCCCTTGTCGTAGCTCGCGCTGAAGTAGATGTCGGGCGGGACCCCGGCCGAGCTCGAGCCTTGCCAGACGAGGTAGATCGCGCCCGCGTTGGGGCTGTCGGCGAAGCGGTCCGTCGCCATCGCCGGGAACCCGCCGCGCCGGTCGCGGCTCGAGATGCCCGGCATGCCGCCGCCCGTGAAGGAGAGCGCGACCTTCTGGGCTTCCCACGTCGCGCCGTCGTCCATGCTGCGTCGGAACTGGATGTTCCGCTGGCCTTGGCCGGAGGTCCACACCGCGTAGACCTCCTTCCCGGGCCCGACGTCGAGGAAGCTGCCCTGGCCGGCCGCGCCGGTGTTGAGTTTCTGGAGGTTCTGGACCGGGAACGACTTCCCGTTGTCGGTGGAGCGCATGTAGGTGTTGCCGGCGACTTGGCCAGCCAGCCACATGACATGGACGACCCCCGTGTTCGACGCCGCAATCCAACCCTTGTCGTGGAAGGCCACCGGATACGAGCCCTCGATGGTTGGCGTGAACGTGTGAAACGTTTTTCCGCCGTCGTCGCTGACGGCGACGATCTGGACCGCGCGGTTGAAGGCCCAGTCGTTGAGCGCGCCCTCCCCAAGAGGATGGCGCGGGATGACGTCCTTGCCGGTCTTGCTTCCGGTGACGCGGTCCGCCTGGTACGCCATGAGGAGGTAGTAGAACGTGCCCTTCGTCGAGAAGTACGCGACGGGGTCCGTCGTGCACCAGAACTGGCTCGCGTAGTTCGGCTTGAAGGATTGGGGGTTGCTCGTCGCCCGCCAGGGGCTTCCGTCGAAGCTCCGGTCCTGGTACGAGGTGGCGCCCCCGTCGTGCGTGACGTAGACGCCGTCCCACACGCACTCGCCCGCGTCGGCGGGGTAGTAGTCCTTCGCGCCGCCCACGATGTTGAGGGGGTTCATCGGGTTGACCGCGATCGTGACCTCGTTCCCCTGGCGGCCGTCGTCGGGCGTCATCTCCTGGTTGCACGTGGCGTCGGTCCAGCACTTCAGGACCGGGTCCGGGAGGCCTTCGACGATGTGGCCCGGGATGCCCGACCCGCGTTGGCGGGCGCGGGACTTGTTGTCGCCCTTGGCCTGCGGCTCGCCATCAAGGCACCCCGCGAAGACGACGATCGACAGCGACAGGACGACGAGAACGGCGGCCCCCCGCGACATGGTCTCCGCCGACAATGGCGCGGTTTAAAGGCTTTGTTGAAGGCGGACCTAGAAAACGACACCCAACAAGCGGCGGCCGGGGGGCCCTCGGGAGGTCGGCGGCGCACGGAGGCCCCTAGGACTACAAAAAAAACAAGAAGCCTAGCCGGTGCGGGGCGGCGGCCGGCTCACGTTTTTGTAGGGGCGCCGCAGTGGAACGCGCGTGGCCGTGGAACGGAAGGCGAAGATCATCCGCTGCGAGTTCTGCGGCCAGGTCCTCGAGGATCCCATGCTTGCGTTCATGGAGCACATGGAGGCGTCGCCCGCTTGCCGGGCCATGTGGGACGAATGGCGCGCGAACGTCCGACGCGAGGCGGGCGGAACGTAGGTCCACGTTCACCGCGCCCCCGAAAACGCCTAACGTGGCCCCCGACCATCCCTGCCTCATGAACCGAAAGGTGCCTCCCGGGCTCGCCGGCATCCCCAACCTCGGCCCAGTCACGGCCCATGACCTTGGCCGCCTCGGCATCCATGATCGGCCGTCGCTTGCCAAGGCCGACGCCCAACGGCTGTACGACCGCCTGGCCCGGCTGGACGGCCGCCGCCACGACCCGTGCGTCCTCGACACGTTCCACGCGATCGTCGATTTCGCCAACGGCGGACCGGCGCGGCCTTGGTGGCACTACTCGAGGATACGGCTGGCGCAGAATCAGGCCCGTAAGCGGCGCGCCCCTTAGGACGCGCTCGGAAACGGGGCGCCGTCACTTCGCGAGGTAGTACCAGGCGGCCTTGTCGCGGGACACGCGCTTGATGATGCCCTTCTTTTCCATGTCCTGGATCCAGCCGAGCATCTGGCCCTTGCCGAACTTTCCCGCCTTCATGATGTCGTCCGCGGTCTTGCCCTTTTCAGGGGCCGTCGCGCTGAGCCGCTTCATCGTTTCGTAGACCTTCTTCTGTTGGTCCGTCATCTCCGGCGGGGCGCCGGTGGGGGGAGTTTGCATGTCCATAAGAGGAACCCTGCGGAGCCGTATCCAAGGCTACCGGTTGATAAGCGTTTGGTTCGAATCCGATGGGTCTCGAATCCGATGGGAGCCTAGCGGATGCGGCCCAGGTGCAGTGAGCCCGTCAAGGCGAAGCGGCTCTCGCGGAGCGCGAACTCGATCCACGGCTCGGAGCCGTGGAGGCCCAGGCCTTCCACCTGGAGGTACCGTCGGCCTCCTTC
Source organism: Methanobacteriota archaeon (assembly GCA_016180755.1). GTDB lineage: Archaea > Thermoplasmatota > E2 > JACPAO01 > JACPAO01 > JACPAO01. Next base: position 3,633 of record JACPAO010000010.1, on the reverse strand, counting down.
CTTTCGGAACGCGATGGCCCCTTGGCACAGCCTGCGCACGAGCTGGATGGACGCTTCGTCGTGCTCGCCGGGCTCGAGCTGCAGGAGCCCCGTGTAGCCGGAGCTGCGCGCGCAGCCGATGAGGTTCCGAAGCAGCCGGAACGTGGCCTGCGGGTCGGCGTAGTGGAAGAGCGTCGAGACGGTGTCGAAGAGCATCATCGGGTGGTGCCCGAGGTGGTGCACGCGGCGGCACGCCTCGTCGAGCGTCGCGCGCAGCGTCGAGAGGTCGAGCGGCGCGGGGACGATGAGGCTATGCGGGAGCGAAGATTCCGTCACGCCCATCTGGTGGCTATACACGTCGATGAACTGGACGCGGCCCGCCGCCAGGGCCGGCGCGACGCGCGGATCGATCTCCTCGAGGAGGGCGTGCCATTCCCGGACGGAGGCGTCGGTGAGGATGATGAGCGCCGGGCTCCCCTCGAGGATTCTGCGGACCAAGACGGTCCGGGCGAACACGTCTTTCCCGACGAAGGCGGGGCCCGAGAGGACGGTGAAGGTGCGCGCTGGGAGGCCGCCACGGAGGAGCCGGTCGAGCCCCCGGTCGCCGGTCGAAAGGTGCAGCTGGTGAGGGCCGCCCACATGGTGGGGCACGGCAAGGGGGGCGTGTTCGAGGGCCTGGGCGTCGTCCATGGTACGCGCTGGCTGCGGCCGTCCCGGCCGCGTCTAGTCTCCTGGGCCTCCCCCGGGAAGAACCTCGCCCGGAAAGTCCAAATACGCGGGCCGTCGGGGGGCCCGGGAACGCTCGTATAGGCCCTCCTCTTTGCCGCCTGCCGTGGCCGGGCTTGCCGAGGGGTTCATCCGCAAGGCGAAGTTCGTCGTGGACCAGGGAGAGTACGCGATCCTCCACCTTCGCGACGACGTGAGGCCAGACCTTTCGGATGCCCTCGTGTGGCTGCACGCGAGCCAGGACCACACGCTCGTCGTCCCGAGCGCGGCCGCGGCGCGCTACGAGAAGACGGGCGACGTGCAGGGCCGCGACGACGGCTGGAAACTCATCACGATCGAGATCGACGTTCCGCTTACGGTGTTTGGGTTCTTCCGGCCCTTCGCGGACGCGCTCGCCGAGGACGAGGTCCCGATCGTCCCGTTCGCGGGCTACCGCTTCGACCACATGCTCGTCCACAAGACGAACCTGGACCGGGCCCTGGGAAGCCTCAGACGCGTCCAGGCCGGGCTCAAGAAAAGCAAGAAGTAGGGTCGCGGACGCGGCAACCGCCACTATTAATGTCCGGCAGGCCCACGTCCCGCGTGTGGACCAGGCCGAACGCCGCGCGCAGCTCATCGCCCACCTCGAAGAGCGGGGCACGCTGCATTCGCAACGCGTCGCGCAGGTGATGCGGGCGGTCCCCCGCGAACTGTTCGTGCCACGATACCTGACGCACCGAGCCTACGAGGATGCGCCCATCCCGATCGGGCACGGCCAGACGATCAGCGCGCCGCACATGGTCGCCATCATGACGGAGGCTCTCGAGCTCGGTCCGGGGCAGCGCGTCCTCGAGGTCGGCACGGGAAGCGGCTACCAGGCCGCCATCCTCTCGCGCCTCGTCGAGCCCGGCGGCCGCGTCGCGACCGTGGAACGCATCGGACAGCTCGCCGAACGCGCGCGGAGCGCGCTCCTAAGCTGCGGGGCGGCGAACGTCACCGTGTTCCACGACGATGGATCGCGTGGGCGTCCCGCGGCCGGCCCCTTCGACCGGATCGTCGTGACGGCCGCCGCTCCGCGGCTCCCGCCGCCCCTGCTCGAGCAGGTCGCGCCCGGCGGGATCCTCCTCGCCCCTGTCGGGGCGCGCGCGTGCGACCTCATCCGCGCGCGACGAACGGCGACGGGATGGAAGGAGGAAAACCTCGGCGCGTGCGCGTTCGTCCCGCTCAAAGGCGAGTTTGGGCAGCCCGCTTAGCGCTTCGGAACTTAGAAATAAAACTCGGGGGCATGGGCCTGGCAGTAGTCGCTTCGCATGGCCAAGCTTGTAATCGTCGAGTCTCCCGCCAAGGCGAAGAAACTGAAAGCATGGCTTCCCAAGGAGCACCGCGTCGAGGCGAGCGTCGGCCACATCCGCGACCTCCCTAGCGGCTCCAAGGTCCCGGACCGCTACAAGGACCAGCCCGTGAAGCACGGCGTCGTCATCCACGACGGCCTCTTCGAGCCGATCTACGTGCCGACCGAACGCGGCGCAAAGGTCATCGCGGACCTCCGCAAGAAGATGAAAGGCGTCGACGAGCTGTTCCTTGCGACCGACCCCGACCGCGAGGGCGAAAGCATCAGCTGGCACCTCAAGGAGGCCCTGAACCCGAAGGTGCCCGTCCGGCGCGTCGTCTTCTACGAGATCACCAAGAAGGCCGTGCAGGAGGCGTTCACGCATCCCCGCGCCATCGACCAGGAACTCGTGAACGCTCAGGAGGCGCGCCGCGTCCTCGACCGCCTCGTGGGCTACGAGATCTCGCCTCTCCTCTGGACGAAGATCGCGACGGGCCTGTCGGCCGGGCGGGTCCAGAGCGTCGCCCTTCGCATCCTCGTCGACCGCGAACGCGAGCGGATGGCCTTCAAGCCCTCCGCCTACTGGGACCTCGTCGCCACGCTCGCGAAGGACTCGACCGAGTTCCAGGCCCGCATCTTCACGGTCCGCGGGAAGGAGGTCGCGACCGCAAAGCGCTTCTTCGACGAGAACACGGGCAAGCTCCTCGACCCGGCGAAGGTCGTACTCCTTGACGAGCCGGCGGCCCGGGACCTCGCGGCCCGCCTCAGCTCCGCCAAGTGGCGCGTCGCGTCCGTCGAGGAGCAGGCGAGGACGAGCCGGCCGTACGAGCCCTTCATCACGGACACGCTCGTCTCGGCGGCGAACGCCCGACTCAACCTCTCGGCCCGGGATGCGATGCGCGTGGCGCAGAGCCTCTACGAGAACGGGTACATCACGTACCACCGCACCGACTCGCCCGCCCTGTCCGCGGAGGGCGTGAAGGGCGCACGCGACGCGGCGACCGCGAGCTTCGGCCGCGAGTACCTTTCCCCCGAGCCGCGCGTCTACGCGTCGAAGGCGGCAAGCGCCCAGGAGGCGCACGAGGGCATCCGGCCGGTACGCGTCGAAGGCGGCAAGCGCCCAGGAGGCGCACGAGGGCATCCGGCCGGCGGGGGACACGTTCCCGGCGCCCAACGAGACGGGCCTCGCGGGAAAGGAGCTCGACCTCTACACCATGATCTGGCGGCGGACGCTTGCGTCCCAGATGGCAGACGAACGCTTCACGACCACGACGGCACTCCTCGAGGCGCTCGAGGCGGTCTTCAAGGCCACCGGGAAGCGCATCGACTTCCCCGGCTGGCGCAAGGCGTACGGATACGACGAGGACGAGGAGTCGACCCTGCCTCGGCTCGCGCAAGGCGACGCGGTGGACTGCAACCGCTGCGAGGCGGAGCCCCACGAGACGAAGCCCCCCGCGCGCTTCAACGAAGGCTCGCTCATCAAGGCCCTCAAGGAGAACGGGGTCGGGCGCCCGAGCACGTACGCGTCGAAGGCGGCAAGCGCCCAGGAGGCGCACGAGGGCATCCGGCCGGCGGGGGACACGTTCCCGGCGCCCAACGAGACGGGCCTCGCGGGAAAG
>JACPAO010000009.1 GCA_016180755.1 Methanobacteriota archaeon | reverse complement strand
CAACCGGTGGAGCGGAACCAAGCATGTGGCGCTCGAGGCGTGCCACGTCTGGGAACACGTCTACGACGCCGCCACCAAGGCCGCCGATCGAGTCGTCCTGAGCAACCCGTTCAAGACGCGACTCATCAGCGAAGCGAGCTTGAAAAACGACAAGGTCGATGCGGACGCGTTGGCCGAACTCCTACGACTCAACGGGCTGCCCGAAAGCTACGCACCCAACCAGGAGATCCGAGACCTACGACAACTCGTCCGGGACCGCCAATTCTACAAGGACCTCGAGAAGAACGTCAAGAACCACATCTACAGCATCCTGCTCCGCAAAGGGATCGAGTACCAGGACCAACACCTCAAGAGCAAGGCCCGCCGCGAAGCCCTTCGCAAACTCAGTCTGCCCCAGATCGACCGGGGACTCGACGCGCTGGAGGACTTGCGCGACCGCGTCAAGGACCTTGACAAAGCGATCACCAAGGAATTCGAGACGAACAAGGACGCCCAACTCTTGGCGTCGATTCCCGGAATCGGCGAACTCACCAGCCTAACGCTCGTCGCGGAGCTCTGCCCCATCCACCGGTTCGCCAACATCGAGAAGGTGGCCAGCTACTGCGGATTCGTCCCGACCAACTGGCAGAGCGGCGAGGTCGAATACCACGGACGCATGAAACGAAAGGACGCCAACTCCCTGCTCAAGAAGATCCTCGTCGAAGCGGCCTGGGCGCACCGACGACTCGCGCCGGCCTCCAGCGACGTGGCCAAGATCGGCAAACGGGTCGCCCGCAAGCACGGCGCCGGCAAAGGAAGCGGCGCGGCCGCCCACAAACTGTTGAAGATCGTGTACGCGGTCCTCAAACGCGGCACCCCTTACACTCCTGAACGACCTGGTCGCGTACTCGACCCTGCGGAGTCTTCGGGCGGCCGCGTGAAAGTGGGCGCGGGAAGTCGTTCAGGACCTGACGGCCGCGTATCGTCCTAGCGCGGGCATTGCGCCGCGAATAGCTGGGTGCGGAGCCGGGCCTCAACCCTCGAGGGACCAAAAGGGAAGCCCTAGGAGGAACCATCCCAAGACGAACCACGACCGGGCGGAACCAACATAGCTTGGGCGAGTTCGCGCAAGGCCGCGGAAGAACCAAAAAATAGGGGTCGGAAGGTGCCCGGACGCATGTGGAACGGGACCGGAAAGACCGCGCTCGTGACGGGCGCGACGTCGGGCATCGGAAAGGCGATCGCGACGGGGCTCGCGGAGAGCGGCGCATCCGTCACGCTCCTTGCGCGCAATCCCCAGAAGGCAGAATCGACGGCGAAGGAGATCAAGGCCAAGTTCCCGAAGGCCCACGTCGAGGTCCTCGAAGCCGACATCTCCTCCCAGGCGTCCGTGAAGGCCGCGGCCCAGAAGTTTACCGCGAAGCATCCCAAGCTCGACGTCCTCGTCCACAGCGCCGGCGTCTTCCTCCCCAAGCGCAGCGTGACCGCGGACGGGATCGAGACGACGTTCGCGACGAACTACCTGGGGACGTTCCAGCTCACGAACCTCCTTCTCCCCTCCCTCAAGAAGGCGGCGCCGTCGCGCGTGGTGACGGTCGCGTCCCGCTACGGCGGGGCAAAGATCGACTTCGACGACCTCATGGTGGAGAAGCGGAAATTCTCGTACATGAAGGCGGTGCCCGCATCGAAGCTCGCGCAGGTCCTCTTCACCCAGGAACTCGCCGAGCGCCTCGAAGGCACCGGCGTCGTCGCGAACTGCCTCCACCCGGGCCTCGTCGCGAACACGCAGCTCCTTAACGAGACCCGCGGCTTCTTCCGCTGGCTCACGAACCGCCTCGGCGGCTCCCCGGAGAAAGGCGCGGATACGGCGCTTTGGCTTGCGCTCGCCCCCGAGGCGGCCGCCGTGAACGGCAAGATGTTCTCCCGGCGCAAGCCGCTGAAGACGCCCGGCCAAGGGTCCGACCCCGCCGCCCGCAAGCGGTTGTGGGCCGAAAGCGAGAAACTCCTTGGCGCAACGCCCAAGAAGGCGGCGAAGTAGCGGTTCCATCGGAACCGTCGCTTCGGGCGCAGCCACGTTCACCTTGCCCCGCGCAGGTGTTAAATCCGCGGCGGCCTAAGGCGGACCGTTGGCGGCCACCGGACTCTGCACCCACGGGCGGGTCCGCACGCTTTGCGTCGTTTGCCGGCGCGACCTGCCTCGCGTGCCGCGCGCGGCCCTTCCGCGCTTCAAGGTGCCCGTGCCGGCGCGCACGGAGTCGGAGCGCGGCCGTTCCGAGGCGCGGATCGAGTCGTTCCTCCAGGCGATGGAGGGCTACGTCGAGCGCGAGAAGGCCGCGGCGTACGCCCGCCACAAGGAGAACCTCAAGGGCGACCTCGCCAGCCGCGTCCATGCCGGGCGGGCGATCGAAGGCGTCCACGTCACGGACCTGCACGAGGACGGCGGAGGGGAATGGGCCGTCCTCCGCTGCGGGGCCAACTGGTCGAAGTTCCGCGCCGGATCCTCGCTCCTCCTCCACCAAGGCGATCCCTCGACGGCGACTGCCTGCCGCCTCCTCACCGAGGGCGAACTCGAGTTCCGGGTCGGCCCCGAGTTCCGCCAGCGTCTCCGCGGCCTCAAGGTCGGGAACGGTTGGATCCTCGACGAGGGCTGGAGCGACTATTCGGAGAACCTGTCGCGCGCGCTCGACGACCTGCGCCTTAGCCCGCGCCGCCATTGGATCCACGACCTCCTTTCGGGCGCCCAGCTTCCCACGCTCGACCCCGTCCGCCTCAAGCGGGGCGGCGAACTCGCCGCAGGGGTCAAGCTCGACGAACACCAGGCCGAGGCCTTCTCCCGCGCGTTCGCCACGACCGGCTACCACCTCATCCAAGGCCCACCCGGGTCCGGGAAGACGGCCGTCCTCGCGCAGCTGGCGGCGACCCTTGCCGGGCAGGGGCAGAAGGTGCTCGTCACGGCCGTGACGCACCGCGCCATCAACCATGCGCTTCGAAAGACCCAGGCCCAGCGCCTCGGCACGGACGTCGTGAAGATCGGCGGCGCCGAGCGCGGCGACGACGACATGACGACGTTCTCCTCGTTCCACGGGTGGCGCGAGCAGGCGCTTCGGGGCGGCGTCGTCGTGGGCGCGACGTGCCACACGCGGCTCGACCACGCGTTCTTCGACACCGTCATCTTCGACGAGGCGAGCCAGTTCCCCATCCCCCTTGCGATCCGGGGCATGCTCGCCGGCAAGCGGTACGTCTTCATCGGGGACGACCAGCAGATGGAACCGGTCGTCGTCGCCGAGCATCCGGACGAATGGGTCACGTGGAGCATCTTCCGCGTGCTCCAGCGCCACGACGCCGGCACCATGCTGCGGACTACCTACCGGCTGAACACGGCCCTCAACGAGTTTCCTAGCCGCGCGTTCTATGGGGGCCAGCTGAGGCCTTCGAGGGAGGCGGCGTCGCGGAGGCTGCAGTTCGCGCGCCGCCCGAGGCATTGGGAGATCCTCGACCCGTCGACCCCCTCCGTGATCGTCAACGTGCCCCACGAGGGCGCCACGGTTCGTTCGCCGGAGGAGGCGCGGCTCGCCGCCGCGCTCGCCCTGGACGCGGTGCAAGCGGGCGTCCCGGGCCATGAGGTAGGGATCATCACGCCCTATCGGGCGCAGGAACGTTTGATCAAGCACGAGCTCTTGCGCCAGGCCGGGCGGGTCGGCGTGCCACGCGGCCTAGTCGTCGAAACGGTGGAACGCGTGCAAGGGCAGGAACGGGAGCTCACGATCCTTTCGCTCACGGTAAGCGACCTGGCGTACGCGGCCGACGCGGCGGAATTCTTCTTCCGGCCAAGCCGTTTCAACGTCGCCTTGACCCGCGCCCGATCGAAACGGGTGGTCCTCATGGACCCGGGGCTACTGCGAATCCGTCCGAGCCGCGAGTTTGAGCCGTGGGTCGCGCACTTGCGCGCGTTTTGTGCCTCCTCCGTGCGCGTTTCCGCGCCTCCAGGTTGAACGCGGCTCGGGCGCGCCAAGCGTCGGGGGGCCGTGATGGGGGCCCGACGACCAAAGAACCTCTTGCTCGATGACGGCCGCGGCAACGTCCGTCAGGCCCAGCCGACGCTGCAGCCGCAGCAGGGCGATTCTGCGTTCACGCGTTAGCATACCGTCGCGCCAAGCCGTCCTCAGGCGACCACGATACACGTGGGCTGAACCGGGCGCGACCTCCGGCGGCCCCGCTCGGGCGGGCCGCCGGACCCTGTTGAGGACGACGACGGTCACGAATCCGGCCCCAGCCACCGCGGCCCCGATGCCGAACCCAAAGAACTCCACAGCAAACTCCTGGAGGAACTGGAGCAGCGCCAGCGCGGCCGTCGCGATGAGGCCCCCTGCCGACATCCGGGCGAAGCCGGGCTTCGCCAGACGTCCCCACCGCCATGTTCCCGAGTTCACGATCCTCCACGAGGCGCCCGGCTTGTATAGCATGATTGGAAACGTTGTTTTTGACCGGCCGCGGAACCCGCGGAGACCCCATAAACAACGTTGCCAATGCTGATTTGAAGCCCCAGAGGATTTTGCCTCCCGTGGCCGTGGGAACCATTAGGCGGACCGGGCGGCGGCACCAACGCCGCCGGACGCTGGCGGCGGTACTTTTCGCATCGACGGCCTTCCTGCTTCTCGCGACGCAGGTCGTGGGATCGATGGCCCGAAACCACGAAGGGCCCTTCGCGGCCCTTGAGTTTGACGTCCCGGTTGGGCGTCTAGGCGACGAGGTCGTCTACCTTCTGGAAGGGGGCGCGGCGACGGAACGCCGAGGCCTCCTCGTCGAGGGCGTCAACAAGACGCACGACAGGTTCGGCGCCTTGCGCAAGACGCTCCAAGTGCTGCGCACGGGCGAACACGCGTCCGACGTCCTGTCCCGGCTTGACCTCGACCTTGCGACGCGGGACGTCATCCGGAGCCGGGCGCTCTGGCTGCCGCGCGCTGGTGACCAGATCTCTGACGTTCAGCTCGGCCCTTCATCCCCGTACGTGAGTCTCCCGGTGAACCTCACGGAGGTGCGCTTCCAAGGCGTCCATCTTCGGTTGGGCGACGACCACTCCGCTCGCCTCTTCGACGCGGAGCGGGCGGCACTCGTCCGCCTCGGCCCGCGGGATTTCGATTACGTCGCGCGCGTCGACCGGAGCGGCACTTGGAACGGGACCCCGGCGCTCGGCGTCGCTTCGACGTTGCGGTACTCGTTCGGGGCGGGCGTGGGTGCCTCCAGCGTGGTCGTCGACGAGGTCGTGTGGTGGACGGCGACGCACGCCTACCCCGTCGAGATGGAACGCACCCTCACGTGGACAACAGCATCCGAGCGCGGAAGCAACCGTTCGACTTGGATCCTGATCGGCCTCAAGGCCGGCACCGAGCCGATTCCGTGGGACGCTTCGGGCGTCACGACCGCCGGCCAGTCGGCGGCGCCGCTCGAGCGCGCCGCGGGTTCGGCCCTGGAAGACGGGCGCAAGACCCGGATGGCATTTTCCCTACGCGAAGCCCTCGCCTCCATCGAAGCGGACAAGACCCTCGTCGACTTCCAGGCCTGGAAGCAATCCCACGCCAACGCGAGAATCGTCCACCTCGAGTTTTCGGGCGGTGTCTGGGCTGATGAGACAAGTTGGCTCGTCGTGTGGCTCGAGGCGCCGGGCTCCGCGTTTTCGGTCCTTAGCGTCAAGACCGGCGGATCGGTGGCCAACCATGATCGGACGTGGCCCCTTCTGCACGAGCAGGTGTTCTGGAGCTCCCCTGGCGCGACGACGTGGACCGGCCAACCGGCTGCCGAGATTCGATGGCCGGATCATCCGATTACGATCGCGGCGGCCGATGAACTGGCGCGGCTTCACGTGCCAAGCAAGTGGCACGACTCCGGTCTGGGATACTTCGTGTGGGGCCCCTACACGCGATCGAACGAGCCCGGGCCCGACCTGAGGATGTTCCTGTACTACCGCGCGGTCGACAATTCCCGGTTCACGGCCATCGTCGACTCAAACCAAGGGACGGTCGACATGCTGTGGCAGCGCACGTTTCCCGCCCAGGGCCGTTCGCTCACCTGTGGCCTTGGATCCGCAGCCTCTTGGGCGCAGTTCCCGCCTACGCCAAGCTCGACCGGCACGAGGTCTAAAGCCATCCCCTGCGGCAGCACATCGTGACCCTCCTCCACGAACATCCTGGACTGGACGCCACGGGCGTGGCCCAACGTACACTGGCAGGCTGGAGCACGGTCATCTACCACCTAGGCGTCCTCACGCGAAACGGCGTCATCGTGCGGCTCCCGGACGGTCGGCATCGCCGATTCTTCCCCACGAACCAAGGCAAGCCAGCCGAGCGACGCCAGGTCGCCGTGCTCCAAAACTCTCGCTCGGGGTCCATCCTCCAGCACCTCCGGGCCAGCGGGGCGCTCCCGCGCTCCGCTCTCGCCGCGCGCGAGGGCGTGACGGTGCCCGCAATCCTTTGGCACCTGCGCCGCCTCCAAGACGTGGGCCTCGTAACCCAGAGAACGGACGGAAACCGGATTGTCTACGTCGCGGAGAGCGGAGCTACGCCGTCCACGCCGTTCTCCAAGCCGGAAGGATCCGGGGCGGTGGCCTCTTGAACCGCGGCGGCCGCCCAAGCGGGACGGCGCTCGTCGTCGCATGGGCAATGATGGCGTCGGGATGCATCGGGGCGTCGGCCTCTGTCCCCGCGACGCTCGCGACCGCCGACGACGGCGTCCAACCGGGCGCCACGCAAGTTGCTGAGCGCTACGGGGGGTCCTTGCCGGGACGCGTCTGTGCCCCGCTCGGTCAAGGCAACTGTTACCTCGTGCACTCGACCGGTGGCGTCAACGCCTCGCGGGATTTCAAGATCCCTGCCGCCTTGATGCCGCACAACCTCACGGTGCGGATCGAGTGGGATGCCCAGCCCGGGGGCTCCACGGAGCTCGTCCTCCGGGTCGGGGCCCTTCGGCGGGAGGCCGTGATGATCTACTACCGGACCATCCAGACGGTCCGTTCATCGAGCCCGCTGGTGTTCAACGCGAGCAACCTCGGCTGGGGCGCGACGGAGACCGGGCTGAGCATCTCGGTCGCTGCGCCCCCAGTGAGGGCAGGCGCGGTGACGGCGGAGGCTCAGCCCGAGGGCCAACGTTTCACGGCGAGCCTTGCGTGGCACCTTCGTGTCGACACGCGGGCTCTCTAGCGTCGGCCGCGCGGGTCAACGCTCATGCCAATGCTCGAGGCCGTCGCGGACGCCGGCGAGCAAGGCCGGCAGTTGCTGCACGGCGGCCTCGCAGTTCCGTAGGTCGCCCTTCCTCGCGGCAAGCTCGAGCTCCTTCGCCGTCCCGGAGAGCTCAAGGGCCCCCACGGTGGCGCTTGCCGACTTGAGCGAGTGCGCGGCGCGCTCGAAGATCACGGGTTCGTTCCGGGCGAGGGCGTGGCGGATCGTGTCGACGAGCTGCGGCGCCTCCTCGAGGAACGTCGCGATCAAGGCCCGCACGGACGCGTCGTCGGCGCCGAGGTCAGCGTACAGTTTCTCCAATACTCCTTGGTCGATGGGTTCACGCATGTTGGGTTGCCTCCTTCTTCGAAGGGGATTCGGATCGCCGGGGGGTCGCCTGGAGCTGGGCCTCGAGGTCTTCGAGGCGGATGGGCTTGGCGATGTAGTCGTCCATGCCGGCCTCGATGCACTTCTCGCGGTCGCCCGCGAGCGCGCCCGCCGTCATGGCGACGATTCGGGGCCGCGCCCCCTTGGGCCACCGGGCGCAGATGCGCCGGGTGGCTTCGAGGCCGTCCATGTCGGGCATCTGCACATCCATGAACACGAGGTCGTAGGTCCGCGCCGCGACCGCCTCGACGGCGAGCGCGCCGTTCTCGACGGCGTCGCACGACTCGCCCAGCCTCTGGAGCATGAACTTCGCGACCTTTCGGTTGACCGCGTTGTCCTCGGCGAGGAGGATGCGGAGCGTGCCGGTTTTCGGAGGGCCTGCGGTCGCGGGCGCCGCCACTGGCGCGGACCTCGGCTGTGGCGGCGCTCCTGCGACCGACTCAATGAATGCGTCAAGGATCTGCGAGACGCGCAGCGGCTTCTGAAGGAGCGCGTGGGGTTGCCCTCCGCTCGCCGCGGCCTCTTCGCGCTCGGCGCGCGTCGAGGCCAGGAGGATCAAGGGAAGCCGCCGCCAGGCGGGCGTCTCGCGGATCGCCCGGGCGAGCTCGAACGCCTTCATGTCGGGGAGCCGGTTGTCGATGACGACGACGTCCGGCGCGGGGCCGGCCGCGAGGGCCTCGAGCGCCGCGTGGCCGCCCGGCGCATCCTTGACGACGAGGCCCCATCGTCCCGCCCGCAGCTGCAGGAGCTCGCGGTTGATCGGCGAGGCCGTCGCCACGAGGACCGAGCGGCCCTTGAGCGCGGCGACGGGCTGGTCCCACAGCCCCCGCACGGCCTCGGGGGCGGCCGGGCAGACGACCGTGAAGTGGAAGGTCGAGCCGCGGCCGGGCTGGCTGTCGATCCAGACGCGGCCGCCCATGAGCTCGACAAGACGCTTGCTGATCGCGAGGCCGAGGCCCGTGCCCCCGTAGAGGCGAGTCGTGGAGGAGTCGACCTGCGTGAACGCCTGGAACAGGCGGTCCATCCGGTCGGCCGGGATGCCGATGCCTGTGTCCGCGACGTCGAACTGCACCTCCACGCTGTCGGCGGCGACCGGCTTCCCCGCGACCGTTAGCGTCACGGAACCCTTCTCGGTGAACTTGACGGCGTTGCTCAGGAGGTTGAGAAGGACCTGGCGCAGACGCGCCGCGTCGCTTCGCAGCCCCTTGGGGGCCGAGTCGCGGATCACGTAGGCGATCTCGAGGCCCTTCTCGAGGCCCTTGGGGCCGATGATGCTGAGCGCGGCCTCGACGACCTCGTTGAGGGGGAAGGGCTGTTTCTCGATCTCGAGCTTGCCCGACTCGATCTTGGAGAAGTCCAGGAGGTCGTTGATGAGGTAGAGGAGCGTCTCGCCGCTCACGCGGATCGTGTCAAGGAATTCGCGCTGCTGCGCGTCCATCGGGGCGTCCTGCATGAGCTGGGTCATCCCGATGATCGCGTTCATCGGGGTGCGGATCTCGTGGCTCATGTTCGCCAAGAAGATGGACTTGGCCTGGGTCGCGGCCTCGGCGGCGAGCCTGGCGCGCTCCACTTCGGCCTGCGCCTCCTTGCGCTCGATGAACTGGCCGATCTGTCGGCCGATCGCCTCGTACATCTCGAGCGTCTGCGGGTCCTCGGCCTCCTCGTTCGAGCCCCAGAACTCCATCACGCCGCGAAGCGAGGTGGTCCCGCGGATGGGGAACGCGACGGCGCGCCCGAGGGCGGCACGGGACGGAAGAAGGGCCCGGGCGCCCTTTTCCCGGGGCGCAGAGGCCCATTGGGCGTGGCGGGACGCGACTGCGCGCGCTGCGAGTCCCGCGCGCTCGGCCTCCGGCGCGGTGCTCGCCTTGTGCTTGGGTTCGGCGGGCGTGGGGCGCGACCAGGAATCCGCTTTCACGAGGCGAAGCGAGTCGTCGACGTCCCATCGGATGCCGGCGGCCCAGCCTTGGGCCTCGCCGACAGCTCCGAGGACGCCGGCGAGCGTGGCGTCGACGGTGCCCGATTCCGCAAGGAGCTTGACGGTGGCGAACTGGGTGGCCAGGCGGCCCTCGATGGCGCGCTTCACGACCTCGGACCTGTTGAGGAAGGTGGCCGTGACGCCCACGAGCGCGGCAAAGACGATGATGGTGGACACGTAGAGCACGGGCAGGCTCGACTCTTCGTCGTAGATCTGAGCCCGCTGCGCCACCGTGCGCAGGAGGCCCAAGAGCGCCGGGATCGCGAGGGCGGCTGGGAGGAGGAGGCGGGCGAGCGTGCTCCCCGGGTCCTGCCGCGTGACGAGGGTCATCATGCCGCGGTCGGGGTACGTGAAGAGCACGCCGAGGCAGAGCGCGAAGAAGGCGACGGCCATGGGAAGGAGCATGGGGACTTTGCTGCCTCCGGCCCCGCCCACGTCTTGCCCGTACGCGTAGAGGAGGATTGACACGATTGCGACGAAGAGGGGCGTGATGACGAGGAACTGCGACGGTCGGTCGCGCCGAAGCTGCCAGTCGATGAGGAGAAGGGCGGCGCCGAGGAGGAAGAAGTGGAACGCCATCGTGGGGGCCATGGGGCCGGCGTCCGGCTGGTCGGCGAAGAGCCGCTCCACGAGGGGAACGGGGTCTTCCGCGATGGCCCCGAAGAGCCGCGCGAAGCCAATGAGGGCGACGAGCGTGGCGGCGGACTCTCCGGCAAGGAGCCGCCACCGGATGGCCGGTCGGCCCCCGGATTGGGGCTGAAGGAGGAAGAGGGCGAGGCCGCCGAAGACGAGGCCGAGGCCCGTCGTGGGGTCGACGCGGTGGCCGGGGAAGAGAAGGCCCCCCTTGAGGAGGGCGGCCTCGAGGCTCCAGCCGAGGAGGACGACGACCCCGAAGGCCGCGGCGCCCACGCCGCTGCCACGGGCGAACATGCGTAGGTTCTCCACGACGCGCACGTTGGTCTGCCCCGTCACGGGGACCACCGCCGGTGCCGGGTCAAGTCGGAAACGATTAAGCGGGAAGAGGTCTCCCGAAACGGAACGTATTTCGGGGTCGCGGGGCCCATGGGGGCCGCGGCACGCGTTCGAGGAAGAGAATGGCCAGGATTCTGATCGTGGACGACTCGGCGAGCATCCGCTTCCAGCTCAAGGAGATGCTCGTCAAGCTCGGGCAGTTGCCAGGGGAGATCTTCTTCGCGGAGGACGGCCGCATCGCGATGGAGAAGTTCGCCGAGGTCCAGCCGGAGTGGGTCTTCATGGACATCTCCATGCCCAACCAGGACGGCGTCGCCACCACCGAGGCGATGCTGGCGCAGCAACCCGAGCTGCGGGTCATCGTCTTGACCGGCCTCCGGCGCGAGGATCCCCAGTCCATGCGGCTCATCATGCAGGGAGCGTTCGCGTTCCTCAGCAAGCCCCTTGAGATGGAGGACATCCGCAAGGTGATCAAGAAGCTCGAAGAGGGCCTGGGCGGCGCCGGCCGCATCATGGGCGGCTGAGGCAGGGGCCCCGGAGCGGGGCCGATCGCGTGGGGCGAGGTTCCTTGGGTACATCGGGGCGTCTCACAGCACGATCGCGAACATGGCGAGGCTCGAGGCGACCATGATGAAGGAGTGGCGGAGGCCGTCGCTCAGGCGGCCGGAGCCCATGAGCCCGGCGACGAGGCCGTTGCCGATTCCTTGCATCGTGGCGGCGAGGAAGTAGAAGTCGCGGTACTCCGCCAGCGAAGGCGTACTGAGCGTGAGGCCGCCGAAGCCGGACTGGCTCACCTCGGCGGCGGACTGCGAGCTCTGGATGAGGACGGGGACGAAGCTCCCGTACAGGAGCGCCGCGACGACCATGAAAACGAAGAAGGTCACGTAGATGACGATCGTGTAGAGGCCCATCGAGGAAGAGCGCTCGTTCTCGAGGTTCTTGATCTCGCGGGCGTCGTGGGCGGCCGCAAGGAGCACGTCGGTCGTGCTGCCTCCGCTGTGGCTTGCCTCGATGATGAGGCTCGTCGTCCGTTCGATGAGGGGCGTCTTGACGCGCCTCGACATCCGCTCGAGGGCATCGTCGAAGGAGACGGTCCAGGAGAGCTGGTTCGACATCGTGGCGACCTCCTTCGTGAGGACGCCGTAGTCGCCCTTCGCGGCGACCGCGACGGCGTGCGGCAGGGTGAGGCCGCCCCGGTGGCTGGCCGCGATGTCGCGAAGGAAGTCGGGGAACCGCGACTCGATGCGCCGGATGCGTCGATGGCGCCAGCCGACGAGGAACCCGTACGGGCCGAGGCCGGCCAGGACGGCGAGCGACAGGACGTCGACCCACCGCTCGGGGCCCAAAGGACCGAGGCTCGCGCCGGTGCGAAGGGCGGCCGCAACGACGGCCAGGAGGCCGGCGAAGAGCACCGAGGAGGCGAGGACCGTGAGTCCGACCTTGGTCTCGGCCGTGATGGGGACGTAATACAGGCGGAGCTCGTCGCGGCTCTTTCCTAGCCGGAGCGCCGTGAGGATGCTTACGACCATGGCCACGGCGAAGAACCCGAGGACGCTCGCCTGGGCCGGCTTCTGGATGTCGGACGTCCCCACCCCTAGGAGCGTGATGGCGACGAAGATCCCGAGTAGGAGGCTGAACGCGAGGAGCGTCGGGACGAGGACGCTCTTCTTCTCGGAGAGGTACGTCCGACCATGGAAGTAGCGTTGGTCCCCGCGGAACAGCACGAGTAGCGTCGGCAAGGAGCGGCCGGCGATGACGGTGGCCGAGGCGAAGCATGCCCCAAGCAAGAGCAAGAAGGGGGCGTCGAGCGGGTCGAAGCTCACGACGGTGCTCTCTTCGAGCGCGCTCCGCCGCACGAGGACCCCCGCGATGCCGGTAAGGGACGTCGCGAAGAAACCCGCAAGGACGCTTGCGACGATCGGGATGGGGCTCATGCGTTCGAGCGGGATCTTGAGGGAGACGTAGTGGGCGTATGCGATGGCGCCGATCATGGCGACCATGAGGGTCGCCGCGATCCGGACGACGCCCTCGGCGCTCGCGAGCGCGTCCATGACGCCAAGGCGGACGATGAGGGCGACGACCATCGCGCCGCCGCTGATGATCATCAGGAGGTTGAGGAGGATCGAGACGCCCTTGAGTCGGGCCCAGTACTTGCGTTGGGCCGCGTCGCTGAGTGGCGGAGCGTCGGGCCGGCCCCACTTGAGCGTCCGGACCGGAAGCGACACGACGACGCTCGTCGCGACCATCACGAGGCCGGTCGCGCACAGGTCGACGCCGTAGCCATAGAAGGGCTCGAGGACGAGCGAGATGGCCACCGCGCCGAGTCCGGCGAGGCCCAATCCAATGGAGAGGGTCGCGAGGAGCGCCCACTCCACGACGCGAACGAAGGTGAAGCGGCTGTCGGAGCCCGCCATCTCTTAGGCCTCCCGCGCCATCGACTTGATCGTGAGGACGAACCCGGCTTGCGCGAGGGGCAGGACGACGAGGATGAGGACGTAGCCGAGGAACAGCATGTTCTCGGCGCTGCCGCCGAACATCGTCATGACGCTAAGGAGCACGAGGAGGAACAGGGGGGCCGCGACGACGACCGTCACGAAGCTCTCCGACATGACGCCGAGCGTCTCAAGGAACCCCTTCTGGGCCTGGCGGTTCTCATAGGCGAACTGGTCCGCCTTCGCCTTGAAGTAGGATTTCAGGTTGCCGCCCGCCGTCTGCGTCACGATGATGCCCTGGAGGAGGTCTTGGAAGCGTCGCGACGGGGTGCGATCGACGGCGAGGTTGAGCGCCGTGACGATGTCCATTCCGAGGTACTTGAGGTCCCGGTTGATCCAGGCCGCCTCGTTCGCGACCTCCCCGTAGACCTGCTTCTCCGCGAGGCTTGCGATGATGCGGTCGAGCGGGATGCCCGCGGCGGCCATCGTGGCGATGTAGTTGAGGGCGAACGGCAGCTTCGCGTCGAGGTCCTTGACGCGTCCGGCGGCCCGGAGGTCGGGGAGCACCGAGGTGACGAGGTAGATTGTCCCCGCGAGCACGATCGGCATCGGCGCGAGGAGGATGAACGTCGTCGCGGCGACGGAGACGACGCCCGAGGCGGCGGCGATGGCGAGGCCGAAGATGAGGAGCGCGCTCGCGACGAAGGAGAGCACCATGTTGAGGTAGGACGTGCTCACGTAGACCTCGGGGCGCAGGTTGATGTGCGCTCGAAGGAGCGAGCTTCGCAGCCGAGGGTTCTGGGGCACGACCTTGTGGGCGAACTTCCCGAAGAGGCGGTACGCCTGGCGCTGGTAGGCGCTAAGCATGTGCCTTCGCCTCCGGCCGCGACGTGGGCGCGGCGTTCGGCGCCGCCTCGGGCGGCTTCCCGTGGACGACGTCCATGAGCGCCTGCGACCGGTTGTAGTAGTTCGCGATGACGTTCGACACGTCTTCGAGGCGGCGGATGCCCTTGTCGACCATCCATCGGAGGATCTGCGCGCGGTTCGCGAGCTCGACCTCGATCTGCGCCGAGGTCATGCTCTTCTTCTGCGAGATCTGCTTGAAGATGCGGCTCTTTCCGACCTGCTTGAACGTGTCCGTCGTGGAGTCCCACTGGAAGACCGTGTTCGTGATTAGGTCCTTCGTGTCGGGGTCGATGCCCACGACCTCGACGATCTCCTTGCATCGCCGGACCGTGCGGTCCTTGATGCGGGTGAGCATCTGGATGGCGATGACCGAGAGCGACGTCAGCATGATGCGGGGCACGTTGATGGGCGGGTTCTCGAGCCGGTAGACTGCACTCGGCGCGCTGTCGGCGTGCATCGTGCTGTACGTGGCGTGCCCGGTCGCCATCGCCTGGAACAGGGTGAGGGCCTCCGGGCCGCGGACCTCTCCCACCACGAGGTATTCGGGCCGCTGCCGCATCGCCGCCTCGAGGAGCTTGTACATGTCGATGGTACCGGCGACCTTCCCGCCGATGACCTCGCCGCCGAAACCGGTCCGGGTGAGGCCCGCGATCCAGTTGCGGTGCATGATGTTGATCTCACGCGTGTCCTCGATGGAGACGATCTTCTTCTGGCTCGGGATGAACGTTGCGATCGCATTGAGGCTGCTCGTCTTGCCGCTCGCCGTGCCGCCCGCGTAGATGAGGCTCATCCCGTTCTCGATGAGCATCCAGAAGTAGGCGCCCATCTCGGCGCTCATCGTGCCGTACCGGATGAGGTCGGTCGGGGTGAAGGGGTCGCTGCGGAACTTCCGGATCGTGAACGCGGACCCGCGCGTAGTCACCTCTCGGCTTAGCGCGACCTGGAGGCGCGACTTGTCGGGCAGCGTCGCGTCGAGAAGCGGCTCCGCGATGCTGATCTGCTTCCCGCAACGCTGGGCGAGCCGGACGACGAACGAGTCGAGCGCCCCCTCCTCCTTGAAGACGACGTTCGTCTCAATCGCCTCGAACTGGCGATGGAAGAGGAACAGCGGGACACCGGGCCCGTCGCAGCTGATGTCCTCGATCATGGGGTCCTTCATGAGGGCGTCGATGGGGCCGTACCCGAGGAAGTCGCGCACGATGTAGTACTGGACGCGCTGGCGCGAGACCTGGTCGATGAGGATCGAGTGGTCGACGATGATCTCGTCGATCGAGCGTTGCAGGTACCGGTCTTGGTCCTCATCGGCCGGGGGCCGCGCCTCCATCGTGCGGATGAGCGTGTCGCGCACGAGCTCGAGGACCTCCGCCTCGTGGGCATCGAGGGTCGGCTCGATCACTTCGTAGATGTGCCGGTTGGCCTGGGTGTCGAAGGAGATTCGGATGAACGAGCGGTCGGCCTGGACCGTGATGAAGTCGACCTCGTCCCGGTTCTCGTCGAGCTCCGGCACTTGAGTGACGGGCCGGTCGGGGTTGACGCCGAGCTCGACGCTCACGCGCTCCGCGTACGCGTTGTGCCGCACGAGGTCGGCCTGCAGCTTCTTCTCGCGCTTCGCGCGCGCCTCGTGCTCCTTCCGAAGGCGTTTGAGTTCGACGGCCTTTCCGGAGGTCCGGGTCGGCGCCTGCTTGAGGCCGAGGAGGAGTTCCTTCGTCTGCCGGTCGCTCGGGACGAGCGGCGCCTGGTTCACGCTCGCGGGCCGCTTGGTTTTCTTAGAGACGGTTTCGTTCGCGGCCGCGGGGACGCCGGGCGCCTTGAAGTCGGCGTCCAGGGCGGCCTCGCTGGATGCGGGCGGCGTGCGGGCCTCGGGGGCGGCGGGCGCGGAGCTCGTGACGGCGGGGGTCGTGCGTGGCGGCTCGACGTAGACGGGGGCAGGGACGGCAAGCGGCTGGACGTTCTTGAGGGCGGCCGCAAGGCTCGGGGGGGCG
>JACPAO010000008.1 GCA_016180755.1 Methanobacteriota archaeon | reverse complement strand
CCGCCGTGCTCCGCCCAGTAGGGCTCGAGGATCTTGTGGAGGCTCTTGCCGCTCACACGAAGGGCGGGCGGCTTGAGCTTGAACGCGTGGATGAGCGCGCGACGCTCGAGGTCGGAGTCCGTGTACGTCTTCGCGGCCTCCTCGTACGACGCCAGCCACAGGTCGTCGCCGACGAGGAGGAACCCCTCGGGACGCTCCTTTAGGATCTTGAGGAGCTCGTCGCGGGTCCATTGCGCAAGCTCGATGTCCGAGTACTGCACGTAGTTGTCGGCGGCGTGCTTCTTCGCGCGCTCGAACGCCTGGTCGATAAGCCCTTCGTACACCGGCGTCGCGGATTCGGGTCGGATCGTGTACGCGTTGCCGCGGACCTGCCGCTTCACGTCGAGGTGCTTGTCGGGCCCGAGCATGTGCCGTTCGAGGAACTCGTGGAAGGTGCCCTTCACCTTCTGGAGGCAGTCCATGCAGAGCGCGGCCTTCCATCCGAGGTCGGGCAGGTCGTACCGGTACCGCCACCGCCCGCCGGTCGCGTGGTCGCACCGCAGCACGCCCTCCTCTTCGTGCGTGGCGATGCCCTCGTCGCCGAGGAACTCCGTGAGGAACTCGGGCGGCGCCTTGCCCCCGCGCGGGACGGCGACGAAGCGGTCCTTCCCGCTCACGAGATACACGCGGTGCTTGCGCGCGGACTCCGTGTACCCCAGGAGCCGGACCTCGGGGTCGTCGTAGTGCTGCACGCCGATCAGCGCCTGGCGCCCGGTGCCGCTTCGGTAGACGAACTTCACGTCGTGGCCCTGGAACTTGATGCTCGCGAAGCTCGGGATCTTTTCCCCCCTGAGCACGACGAGGCTCGCGGCGTACCCGTTCCACAGTTTCTTCCCACGGGCGAGCCACCGGAGCCAACCCACCTTCTGGCGGCGCGACTGGACCTTGCGAAGCTTCCGGTCGAGCTTCGCGAAGGGGGAACGCCCAGAGCCGAGCCACTCGGGGACGAGGTACTCGGGGTGCGACGCGACCTCCTCGAGCTTGTCGAGCATCGCGCGCTCCTGGCCCTTCGTGGCCGTCTTCGCGCCTGTGCGGATCCGGGCCGGCCGTTCGCCGGCCTTCATGATGTTGGGCGGCGCCTCCATGCCCATGGCCCGCGCGCATGGGACCCGCCGGGATTAGCCCTTTTCGGTGGTGGTTCACGGCGATTGGCGCCCGGCTCCGTGCGTCTGCCCGCACTTTCGCGAAGGTTTGGGCGAGTCCCCGCCTGGGTTCAGTGGCGGGTGGGATTCGGCAAGGGTTCGTGGGGAGGGAAAGGAATGGGCCGTTCCAGATTTGAACTGGAGGCCTCCCGGTTATCAGCCGGGTGCTCAAGCCGGGCTAAGCTAACGGCCCTTGGGGTTTGCGCGGAAGAAGCCGCCCCATTTAAGCCGTTCTCCCGCAGCGCTGGCGGAAACAGAGCGCCCCATGGGGCGCGGGCCGAGTCAGCTACGCCACGCGCGTCGTCTGTGACTCCAACCGTGAGAGTCGCGCGGCGGCCGCGCGGCGGATGAGGCCGAACACCGCGGCCTCGAGAAGGAAGACCATGACGCTTGCGAATACGAGCCCTTGCCCGAAATCGTTCGCGAGCTCGATGGGACGCGACCGGCCGGCGTAGGAGGCCGCCACGTTCGCCACCGCGAGGAACGCGCCGCCCGACACGAAGACCCCGAGGACCCACGTCCGGAAGAGGGGCCGCACGACCCGAAGGTACGCACCAGGAAACATCTGTCCCCTATTCAGGCCGCCCGCGCTATAGAAGGGTTGCCCGCGAAAACGCCCGCGCGACGCCCGCGTTTGAGGTTCGCCCCATCTCTTGGTTTCCACTGGAACCGATGGTGACGCGTGGACGTCTAGGCCGGCGAGGCGGCGCCGCCTAACATGCTTTATCTACCCTACATGCGTCCGCAGCGCCCGACCAGCTGGGCGCGTAGAATGTTTTGTCGTGTAACTATTTTCTTTCGGGGAAGTTCTTAGAAACAGTGGCTGTGGGGTTTCTAAGCGTGCGCGGACTATGTGTTTTTTTTGGGGATTCTCATGGACGAAGGATTCGCGTGCGCGCGAATCCTTTGTACGGGGAGGAGAAGCCCCGAAAAGGCACTGAGTCTGCGCACGTTTTGTATACATATTAAGCCTTCGGCGTCTGAGAATTTCATGAAAGCAAATGGTTTCACGTTCAATCGTTTGCAAAACGTTGGGTCGTCTATTCAATAGGGGAGTTCCTTTGGCTCCCCGGTTTGGGGCCCCGTGGCCGCCCCTTCCCCGTGGCGGTTCGATGTCGGTTTCGGCGTTCGGAGGGGCTCCGTTTGGTGCGCGCCGGCGAGGCGGATCCTGCCGTCCGAGGCGGTCACGATTCTTAGTGCGATAAGGGTCCGTACGTGGTGGGCGGCGCATCCTTGGCTGACTCCACAAAGGGCGGCAAGTTGGTTGACGTTGGGGGGCCCTTGGCTCCCGATCGCGCAGAGCAATCTGGACCGGGTTGGTTCGGCGTGGGCGTACGACAGCTTGTCCGCGGCGGACGCCCTCGGCTCGCTGCCGTAGACGTGCATTTGGGTTCCGCCTCCGCCCCCGAAGGTCCGCGCGAGGCCGGTCCGTGTTAGGCGCTGGAGGTGGTACCGGACGTGGGCCACGGGCCGGCTGATGTGGGCTGCGAGGCCTCCTAAGTTTAGCCCGGGTCGGGCGTGAATTGCGCCTAGGAGGCGGGCCATTTTGGGGTCGAGCTTGGGGCGTTCGCGGTACGCTCGTTTCATCGGGGCAACTCCCGTGGCGGCGGCGCGAGGCGCCGGCAGCAGAGGCACGCTAGGCCGTGGTTCGCGACGGGGGTGGTCGCGTGGTGGCGTCCGTGCTCGCACGGCTCGCAATGGCGGGCGAAGTCGCTCAGGGCGACCCATCCTCCGTAATCTCCACAGGGGCTACGTGTCCGTGGCCGGACTGGAGACGTACCGCCGGCCATCAGGCAACACCTAGGGGCTGGCCGTCAAGGTTAGGGCCAGGCACGGCGGCGGCGAAGATGCGGGCCGGGTGCCCGCACTTGCCGGGTCTGACGAAGACCAGGATGCAGTCGTCGGAAGAGTCTTCCCAGGCTTCGGCGGTTGCCCGGCAGCCGTCGGCGCCGCACTCGACGTCGTAGTCGGGTGCACGGTCCGGGATGGCTGGGGCTATCATCGTCCGCCATGGTGGACGTGGGTGGTCACGTTGTTTGGGGTAACGGCGTTTGCGTGTTGTCGTCAGAAGGCCCACCCCTCGAGCGCCGGCTCGGCTGGCGCGACCGTGGGTCGGGCCATCGGCCGTGGGCTCCTTCGCGGGTCCGGGAAGGCGGGGTCAAGGACGGCCGGACGGACGACCGTCCCGTTGACCTTCCGGGCGGGCGTGCCGGCCCATTTGACCTGGATGTCCGTGTTGTCCATGTGCTCCAGGAGGGTGGGTCCGTCGTAGCCCTTCACCCAGCAGAACATGGCGTACTCGGTGCCGTCGGTTGCCCCGTCAGGGGTGTAGCCGGGGCGGTCCGGCATGGGGAACACGACGGCTGGGCGGTACTTCTTCCACCAAGCGAACCGTTTGACGGATCCCAGGAAGTTGAGGCGCAGGTGGAACGCTAGGACGCCGCCCACGTTGAGGAAGTCCTCGTAGAGGTGGGTGATGATGGTCTGGGCGAGGCTGAACGGCGGGTTACCAGCGATGACGTCGTACCGGTGAGGGTGCCGTACCCGCAGGATGTCGCCGGTCTCGACGTCGAGGCCGAGGTTGCGGGCGTAGGCCGCCAGCTCCGGGTTCAGCTCCACGCCCTTGATCTGGGCGTGGGGCCATTGGACGCGCATCTGTTGCTGCCAGATGCCGGCGCCCGTGGTCGGCTCCAGGAAGTGGACCGGGTTGAGGATGAGCCGGGGCTCCCTGGGTTGGAGCTTGAGGAGCCGAGGGATGCCTTCGGCGATTGTCTCGCAGCTGCGGAGCGCCATGGGCGGTGTCGTCGCGTAGTACTCGTCGGGGTCTGCTTCGCCGTGGCCAGCGAGTTCGGGCATCAGTTGGCCTCCGATTGCACGAGATAGGCGGTGTGGCCTGATTGGGCCATGTGGCCGTGCATGAGGGGGTTTGCTTTGCGTTCGCTGGTGAACCAGCCGAGGAACAGGCCGCACTTGTCGCACGATACGGTGACGCCGTGCTTCATGGCCGCCCGCCTCCGTAGGCTGCAAGGGTGGGCTGACGTTGGCCGGTCAACCTCGCGGGCGGGGCGAAGTCCTCCGCCTCGGGCGCGGCGGGGTTGGCGTCCGGAACCTGCCTCATGGCGACGACCTCGAGGACGGGCGTAAGGCCGGTCTCGAGTTGGAAGGCTGACTCGCTGGCGAGGCGGACGTCGTCGCTCAAGGCGTAGGGGATGACTGCCCGCAAGGCCGATGTCGCGAGGCCTTGGGTGCCCGTCTTGGCCCCGCGGGGGGCCGACTCGTGGCACGCCCGGCCTAGGCGGTCCAGGACGAACGTCTTCCCTTCGACGTCGACGAGTCCGTTGGCAGGGTCGCCCGTGCACATCGGGCGGGGCGACCACGTCGAGGGCCATCGGCCCCATAGGTCGGACGGCTTGGCGCGGGTCTCGCCATACTGGCAGTACGAGACGGTCGTTCGGCGCAACGCCTGCATCTGGGGCATCTTGCGCATCATGCCTCGAGGGTTCTCGATCCACGTGTACCGCGGTTGCAGGCCGCTGTTCACGGCGAGGACGCCGTTGAGCACGGAGAGTCCGTACCGGGACGTTGCGTGCTTGGGCACGGGCCCGTGGGGCGTGGCTTCCCACATCTTGCCGATGCTTGCGACGCTGAACCCTTCGCAGGGGGGGCTCGCAAGGATGACGTCCGGCCGCCACCCGGGTCCCACCAGGATGTCGAGCAGGGCTCCCGGGGCCTTGGCGAGCAACCGGACATCCATGTTCAGCTCGGGCTCGAACGACGCTTCGAGTTCGAGGCCCCAGGCGTCGTGACCGTGGGCGCGGAACGCCGCCGTCCAGCCGTTCATTCCACTGCACAGGTCGAGCACGCGCAGGACCTTGCTACCGCTACGTTGTTGGGTTTCCGACAACTTGTTCACCTTCGTCCGTCGCTGGTTAGGCCGTTCCCCGGTGCGACCATGCCACGGCCGCGTTCAGGCGGTCGGCCTGTTCGATGCACCGGCCGAGGCCGGCGGCGAGGGTCGCGTTGGGGTTGCCTCGGAGCCCGACGACGTAGTGGCGGCGACCGCAGAGCCGTACGGGCACGACGTACGCCCAACAGATTTCAAGCGGCATGGGCGGCCCCCCCGAGGTCCGCGAGGAGTTCGCGTTCGTCGTCAGTGAGGTCGCGCTCGCCGAGGGCGGCCTGGAGCTGGACGAGGGCGTGGTCCGGGCAGTACCAGCATTCGCGGAAGAGGAGGATCATGTACGACGGGTCCAGGTTGACGTCGCAGTCGGGCTGTTCGCACCACCGGTCGGTCACGCGTCCACCTCCTTGGCGAGGAAGTGGATTCCGCAGGTGGGGCAGTCGAAGGCGCGGCCTCGCGGTAGGCAGGGTCGCCCGTCCTGGCCGCAGTCGGGGCAGGGCGCGCCCATCTAGGCCACCCCGATTGGTTCGCCTTCAGGCGCTCGAAGCCGTGGCTCGCCCGGGCTGCGCGGAAGCGGTTGGACCTCGTGGAGGGCGCGCATGAGGATCTCGCGGATCCGCGGCATCTCGGGTTGCTGCTCCGGGTATCCGTGGCTCCAGTCGCGCCAGTAGGGTCGGCGGTGTCCGATCTTCCACTTGAGCCCCGTCATGAAGGTCTCGTACGCTTGGGCGTCGAGTTTGCGTGCGGTCTGGTGGGCGGTGATGAACCAGTGGAAGCTGCTGCCGACGTCGGCTCCGCTGTGGTCGGGCGCCATTTCGGTGCGGATCTTCTTGGAGGCGTACTGGAAGGTCCACTTGTCGGGGGCGAGTTTCATCTCGGTCCAGTACCCGTTCGGGTAGCGCCACTGGTGGGTGCCGTAGACCGGCACCCCCGAGTAGGGCTGGCCCTCGTGGGTCTTCACCTCGTCGTAGGTGCTCGTTGGCGTTGTGTCAGAGGGCATCAGTCGCCCCCGAAGTCCAGGAGGGTCGTGGGGCCGTCGTCGGCGAGCGCCGTTGGTGGCGCGAGCTTGCGGCGGCCGGTCTTCTTGTCGGTCCATTCGACGGCCCATGGGCGGGCCGCCTCGGCGATTGCTTCTTGGCTAGGCTTCATGCGTTCACCCGGATGTGGATTCGCTCGTCGTTGGATGGGTGGGCGCGGTGGCGGAAGCACTGGCGTCCATCGCCGTCGCGCCCCATGTATTGCCAAACTTCGCCGTAGGCTTCGTTGGCCTGTTCGAGGTCGGAGCCGTCGCCGAGGCCGCGTGTTTGGATGGCGGCGGCGAGGGCGGCCCAGGCGGCGTCCCATTCCGGGCTCCCTCGTGCCGCGAATGTGGGCATGGTGCTTCTGGGGTCCATGCCTATTCCTCCCCGAGCCGTTGGAGGGTGGCGCGGTTCTGTTCGATTTCATGGAGGAATGCGTCGCGTAGGTGGTGGTTGGCCTTCCGGTGCGCTTCCGTAGGCAGTACTTCGTCTTGGAGTCGTCGCACCAGGCCCCGTAGGTGGTTGGTCCTGTTCCGTAGGCCGTCGATGAGGACTGCGAAGTCCTCCCAGCTCACGTCCGGGTACCCGTTGCGGGTGGGCGTGTGGCGGCTCATGCCGGCACCTCGCAGAGGCACGGTTCGTTGCCGCGTGCGAGGCACTTGAGGCACGTGAGGTCCGGGAAGTTGGCGACGATGAGGCGGTCGATGCCGGACGCGGGCGTGAGTGGCTTCATGCGCGCACCACCTGAGCGGCCCGGCGCTCAGCGTCGGCGCGCTCGCTGCTGTAGCGTCCGCGGTACTGGCTCGGCAAGTGCCCCTCGGGGTGTTCGGCGATGTCGAGGGGGCCGTTGGCGTTGCGGCGCCAGTACCACTCGGCGGTCCTGTCGATGGCGGCGTCGCGCTCCTCTTCGGTCGAGTAGTGCTGCGTCTCGACGTCGCCTTCCGTGTGGACCGCTAGGCTCCACACGCCGGCGCGCCCGTCGTCCTTGATGGCGACGACGACGCAGGGCCAGCTGCCGAGGTCCCAGCCGTTGCGGCCCCAGGCCGAGAGGATTTGCCACTTGGCCTCCTGGGCTTCCTCCATCCATTCGTAGCCGTCCTCGCCCGTGCGCGATGCGGGTAGCCGGTGGGATGGTGGTGGCGATAGGATTCGCGTCAAGCGTTCACCTCCAGGTCGGCGAGGGGGTCGGGGTCGCCTTGGCGGATGTTGTCGAAGTCGCGGACGGTGTGCTCGATTTCGGCGCGTCGGCCCGAGGCTCGCTCGAGGCAGTAGACGTCGGTGACGCATCCGCCCCTGACTTCGACGACCACGTGGGGCGGCCGGGGCCGTCGCATGGTGGTCGCGATGATCTCGTAGGCGTCCTTGGGGGTCAGTCCCCAGCGCTGGTTGATGCGGTCGCAGAAGGCGTGCGCCGATTCCTCGTTGGGGAAGCGCGCCGACGTGGGGACGTACCCTGGAGCGCGCTCGAACGCGACGCCGGCGGTCCATGTGGTTCCCGGCCCGAGGTAGAGCGCGACGGCGGCGCGGCGCGGGAGTGCGGCCGTCACGCGGTCACCTCCGTGGGGCTTACGAGCTCGAGTCGGGCGAGCGAGGCGTAGTTGTGGTCCCGGACGGGCCTGTCGAGGAGGTAGCTGCACCGCAACGGCCGCATTTCAGGCGGTGCCGGGCCCGGGTAGTGGCGCATCCGGCGGGCTGAACGCTCGAGGTGGATGATGCCCAGTGCGGCCAGTACCCGGACGTGGTAGCCGGTGTTCTGGCGGTGGCCGACGCCGGCGACCCGGTGGAGTTCCGTCTGGTCGATACCGGGGTGCTCGCGGATCGCTGCGAGCAGTCGTCCTCGGCGGCTCGTTGCGATGACGCGTTCGGCCGGTGCGGGCGCGGCGCCGCGGTTCGTGGGCCAATACCGGCGCCAGCGTCCGTCGCGTGCGCTGAAGATGAGGCTCCACCGTTCGAGCACGCTGAGGTGGTAGGCGGCGCTGCCGAAGGCGAGTCCGACGGCGCGCGCTACCTCGACGAAGGAGCACCCGGGGCTCCCTCGGACCTTCTCGAGGACCGCGGCGCGCGTGGGCTGGACAGTCGGATCGGTGAGTTTGGTGCTCATTCGGGGCGCCCCCAGCTCATGTCGAGGCAGCGGCCTTTGAGGACCTTGCGTAGGGTCCGTAGGCCGGACTCGACGAGGGCGCGGTCCTCGGGGGTGAGGGGCGTGCCGTCGTGGCGGTCGGTGTAGACGAGGCGCAAATGGTAGTACGCTGCGGACTTGTTCCGTGGCTCGGGCGTGGCCTTGGTCCCGGGTTGGATCGTGGTTTCCATGGTCGCTCAGGCTCCTTGGGTTCGGTCGATGGCGGCGCGCAGGGCGAGGCGTAGGGGGCGGGCCGCCTCGCTGGTCGATGCGCGCTGCCGTGCGAGGAGGTTGAGTCGACGGCGTCGGTGGAGGCCGTCGGGGCCGCCCCTGTTGGTGGGTTTAGGCGTAGGGGCGGCGGGGGTGGGGTGCGGTGGCGCCGTAGGCGGCGGACCTTGGGCCGATGCCGCGGCGTGGCCTCTGTGGGTCTGGGAGTTGCAGGACCGAGAGGGGTCGGGGGAGTCGGGGAGTCCCCCACGATTGCCCCCGGAGGGGGCTTGGCGCCGGAACGGGCCCGGCTTGGTCCGGGGTCCGGTTTGGAGCCGGTAGGGCGGCGGGTCGTGGACCGGCCGTCCGCCGCACGTGTGCCTGCCGGGGTCTTCGACCCAGGTGCGGTCGCTGCACGCTTCGGCGTGCTCGTCGGGCGTGCAGGCGTCGTCGCACGCCTGGCAGTCTTCCACTCGGTCCGTTCGGCAGTCGAGGCACTCGAAGCGGCCCAGGAGGGCCAGGTTCGAGGGCGTGGCCTCGACGGTGGTGCGGCAGGTGCCGCACTTCATGAACGTGACCGCGCCGGGCTTCGCCAGGGGTTTCACACCCCTGCGAGGCGACCGACCCGTTCGCGGTACGCGAAGAGGAACACGACTTGCCTCATCGTGGCGGCGTCGGACTTGTCTGCGGCGCCGGCGATGGGGATGGGGAGGGGCAGGGGGTTCACTCCCCTTGCCGCCTGGCGGCCGCGAGCTCGGGGTCGTCCTGATACTGTCTTGAGGCGGCCGCGATTTCGCGGTCCGCCTGTTCTGTGAGGAGCCGGGCGAGCTCCGCTCGCTCGGCGCCGTTCAATGCGTCGACGGCCTGGCGGGCTGTCATGGGAGCGGCTGGGGCGTTGCCCCGGCGCTCCTCGACGCGCTCCATGCGTTCGGCGGCCGTCTCGAATTCGTCGTCGCGGGAGGGGCGCTTCGAGCGCCACTCCGCGTTCTGCTCCTCCGCCTCGACCATCGCTCCGCTGACGAGGCGGAGGAGGAGTTGGGCGTTGTCGTCGTCGATGGGGATGCTTTCCACCTTGACGCTCTTGACGCCCTTGCCGAACTTGCGGTTGGCGTAGACGTGCAGCCAGACGCGGCCCTTGAATGCGCCGACGCTGATGCGTTGGCCGTATTCGCGCCACTTGCCGCTTCCGAACACGCTGGGCGTGTCGTAGGTCCGCTTTTCCGACGCGGGAGTCGCATTCGCTGCCGATGCCTCTTGGTGGGTCGTCACTGTTGACACCTTAGTTCACCAAAAGTGCACTCGTGGGGCCCCCGGAAGGGGCCGGCTCTCGTCGCCGGCCCCGCTCCGAGGGGCCGCAGGCCGGCCGAAAATGGTTCGGACCTGTGCGCGCGAGTCGCCCGGAGGCGACACAGC
>JACPAO010000007.1 GCA_016180755.1 Methanobacteriota archaeon | reverse complement strand
CGGGGCCGCGGGGGCCTTCTTGGGCGTCTGGCCGCGGATGCCTTGCCGTTCCTCGTTTTCGATCGTGAGGATCCGCGCGATCTGCCGCCGGATCTGCCGAATCTTGCCGGGGCTCGGGGGCGAGCCACCCATCGCGGCGACGCCGCGCTCGTGGATGAGTTCGCCTCGCAGCTCCTTGAGGCGCGACTGCCGGTCGTCGTGGTTCATGCCGCGGATCTCGGGGGCCTTGATGTACGCCAAGATCACTCGCCTCCCTCAACCGCGCCGGGCGCGGGTTCCTTCTTCGCGCGGGGGGCGCGCGGCTTCTTCGGGGCCTCGGCCGGTTTCTCCTCCGGCTTCGGGGGCGGGGGCGCCATGTCGGCCGCCGCTGCCGGCGTCACCTTCGGGGCCTTTCTCGCGGCGGCCTCCTCGGGGCTGAAGATCTTGATGTTGTCGGGAAGGATCGCGTCCGGGTGCATGATCCGGACCGTGCAGCCCATGACGCCGAGCTTCTTCTTGCAGACGGCGAAGCCGACGTCCATGACCTTGTCCATCGTGTCGCCGCAGTACTTGAGGTGGCCCTGCGAGAACTTCTCGGTCCGGTGGCGCTGGCCCGTGAGCTTCCCCGCGATGATGACCTGGCAGCCCTGGGCGCCGGCCTGCATGACGCGCTGGACCGTCGAGTGGCCCGCGCGGCGGAAGTGCCAGCCGCGCTCGAGCGCCTCGGCGAGCTTGATGGCCATGATCTGCGCGTTCAAGGCGGCATTGCGGCCGGCCTCGATGACCTCGATCTGGGGGTTCTCGACCTTGAAGCGCTTCTGGAGCGCCTCGGTGAGCGAGTTGATCGTGGAGCCCTTGCGGCCGATGACCATGCCGGGCCGTTCGGCGAGGATGGAGACGCGCGTGCCCATCGGGGTGCGCTGGATCTGGATGCCCCCGAAGCCGGCGCGCTCGGTCTCCTTCTCGAGGTACTCGCGGATCATGAGCCGGTTCACGGCCTCGCGGATGAACTTTCGCTGGACCGCCAAGGTTAGGCCTCCTCTTCCTGTTCGACGATGAAAATCTCGAGGTTCGTCGTCTCCTCGTTCTTCTTGGTCGCGCGTCCGTGGGCGCGGGGCATGAACGCCTTGAGCGAGCGGCCCTTGTACGCCTGCGCGTGCGTGATGACCATCTTGTCCGGGTCGAGGCCCTGGTACTCCGCGTTGTTGATCGCGTTCCGAAGGACGCGAAGGGTCCGTTCGGCCGACTTCACGGGGTAGCGGCCCCGCCCGATGCCGGGCTTCGCCGCGATCTTCCGGTTGCGGCGGACCATCTTGACGGGCTTCTCGAGGTTGATGACGGCCTCGAGGTACGCCTCGGCCTTGCGGACGGGCATGCCTTGGATGGCAATGCAGATGTTGATCGAGTTCTTCCACGAGGTGCGCAGCTCGTGCCCGTAGGCGCGGGCGGCTTTTTCTTCGGGGAATTTCAGGGAGTATGGCATCGATGTTTCACCTCACTTGAGCGGCAAGTGCTTGCTGCCCCGGGTCGCACCGACGCCGACGCCTCCGTGCTTGACGCCTTTTCGCGTCAGGACGAACTCGCCGAAGTAGTGGCCGACCATCTCGGGCTGGATCTGGAAGTTCGTGAACTCCTTGCCGCCGTGGAGTGCGATGACGTGGCCGATCATCTCGGGGACGATGACCATCTCGCGCCGGTGCGTCTTCACGGGCGTCCCAGGCGCCGTCCCCCGGATCGTCTCGAGGAGGTGGATCTCCTCCTTCGTGTAGCCGCGGCGCAGCGTGCGTCGGGCGCGCGCGGGGAGCATGTCGAGGAGCTCGTCCCACGGGAGGGCCTTGAGCTCCTCGAGGGTGAGGCCCCGGAAGGTGAACTCCTTCCGCTTGCGGCCTTCGATGAGGGTCGCTGCCTTGCGCATGCGCCGGCGCGCGGCGCCGGCGGAGATCTTGATCTGTTGGGCCATGGCTTACACCTTCTTGCGCCCGGTGCGCTTGGGCGCGATTTTTCCGACGTTGCGGCGCGGGGACGTGCCGCGCGCCATGGAGTTGGGTTTGCCGGTGTAGTTGTGGGAACCGCCACCGTGCGGGTGCGCGACGGGGTTCATGGCGACGCCACGGACGGTGGGCCACCGGTTGGCGTTCGAGCGCCACCCGTAGAATTTCTTGCCGGCCTTCATCCACGGCTTCTCGCCGCGGCCGCCGCCCGCGACGTTGCCAATCGTGGCGCGGCATTGGCCGTGGAACGTCTTGAGCTGGCCGGAACGGAGCTGGATGATGGTGCCTTTGGGGTCATGGCCGATGACCGTGCCGTAGGCGCCCGCCGCGCGGATGAACTTCCCGCCGTCGCCGGGGCTGCCCTCGATGTTGAAGACGGGCGTCCCTTCCGGGATCTTGCTCACGACGGTGGTGTTCCCTGGGACGATGGACTGGCCGTCGAGGAAGCTGATCGTCGCGCCGACGCGCAGGCCCTCGTTGGGGAGGACGTACTGCTGACGTCGGCGAGGTGCCGGTGGCCCGGGCTGAGCCATCGGCTGCCGCCCGCGCCCCGCTTCTGGATGATCATCCGCTTGCCCATGTTAGAACACCCCGATCCTCATGCCCACGTCTTCGGCGCTGACGCCTTCGGCGAACTTGACGACGGCCCGCTTGCCGTCCTTCGTGATGCGGGTGTTGACCTTGGCGACCTTCGCGCTGAAGAGCTCCTCGATCGCGGCCTTGATCTCGCCCTTGTTGGCCTTCGTGTGGACGAGGAACTCGAGCGTGTTGTTCTTGTCCATGTTGAACATCGTCTTTTCCGTCACGAGCGGGTGGAAGACGACTTCGTGCGCGTTCGCGAACTTCCGGGTCATCAATATCCCTCCAGGGCCTTCAACGCGGATTCCGTGAACACGGCGAGGCGCCCGGCGACGCCGCCAGGGGCAAGGAGCTCCGCGTTGAGCTCCTTGGGGGTGCAGACGTCGACGCCGGGAAGGTTCCCGGCCCCGCGGGCGAGCTTGTCCTTCTTCGCGGCGACGACCAGGAGCGAGGTCGGGGACTTGTAGCGTCGGCCACGGAGCTTCCCGATGCCGGCGCGGATGTGCTTGCCCTCGTCGGCGCGCGTGAGGTCGTCGAGGAGGCCGAGCTTCTCGAAGGCGGTGAGGGCGTCGGCGGTCTTGCCGACGTTCTCGAAGGCGTCGGCGACCACGACGGGGACGGTCTGCTTCTCGCCGATGCGGTGGCCGCGGGCCGCGACGAGGTCGCGGTGCGTCGTCGCGGCGAGGCCGGCCCGGATCGCGCCCTTGCGTTCCTTGTCGTTGATTTTCTCGGTCCAGACGCGTCGGGCCTCGGGCGGGTGCGCGCGGCGGACGCCCACGGTGGGCGGCGCGAGCGCGGCCGAGCCGGAGCCTTGGATGCGGGGGACGCGGGCCATGCCCTTGCCCTTGCCGGCGCCCTTCGTCGAGTGCATGGCGCCCGACATGAGGCCGGCGCCGTAGGCCTGGCGGCGGTTGCTCTGCGCGACGCGGACCGCCTTGTGCACGAGGTCCGGCCGCAGGTGCGCGCTGAACGCCTTGGGCAACTGGATTTCGCCCTTCTTCGATCCGTCGGGGTTGTAGACTGGGACCTTGGTCATGGATTACGCCCCCTGCTTCGACTGGGTCGACACGTAGCTGATCTGTGGTTTCTCGATCGTGACGCCCGCCGTGTAGCGGACGGCGTCCCGGAACCGGATGAGCCGCTTGACGGGGCCGGGGAGGCTGCCGTGGAACATGACGTACTTGTTGCGGACGATGCCGTAGTGGGGGAACCCGCCGCGCGGCGTGATCTCCTGGCCGTTCTCGCCGACCTTGAGGATGCGCTTGTTGTACTCGGTGCGCTGCTGGAACCCGTGCTGGCCCGTCTGCGGGATCGTGGACGTGACGAAGTTCGGGTGCCACGGGCCCTGCGTACCGATGTTGCGTCGCCGCTTCGAGTTCTTGTGGGCCAGGAGCTTCGCGCCGAAGCGCTTGATGCGGCCCTGGAACCCGTAGCCGGTCGTGACGGCGATCGCATCGACCATGTCGCCTTCCTTCAGGCAGTCGGACACGTCGACGTCCTTGCCGAGGATCTTCTTCGAGAATTCCAGGCGGGCCTTGACGTCCCCGCCGCCGATGCGGTACTCCATGAGTTCGGGCACCTTGCCGTCGACGCCGGTCACCTTGTCGGGGACCGTGTGGATGAGGACGCGCAGGTCCTCGAAGCCGCCCTCGATCTCCTTCCACGCCTCGGCGGAGGGTTTCTTGGGCAGGTTGACGCGGTTGGCGAGGTCCTTGTCGAGCTTCTCGGCCCAGACCTCGGTCTTCGTCTTGAGCCCGTAGGGCGTGAGCGTGTACGCGCGGACGGCGGCGACGCGCATGGGGGGGACCTCGACGATCGTTACGGGCATCACGACCTCCTGGCCGCTCGTCGTGGATGTCGGCCGGTAGTCGACGATGTGGGCGTGCGTCATGCCCGCTTTGTACCCGGCGAAGCCTTGGATCTTGGGCGCCTGCCCGCCATCCGGCCAGGTCTTGATGTGCGCGACCGGGCTGACCGCTCGCTTGCGCGGCCAGAATGCGCGGGAGCCTTGGATCGGGCGGTTGTTGTGTCCCATGGGGTCACGTTCCTGTGCGGTTCGAGAGAGTACGCTCTCTCATCGACTCGCGGGGCCAAACTGTCTCGGATTCGACCAGCAACGGATTGCTGGCTGTCCAACCGTGACCGCGGCTTGCGGGGCCATAACGGCGCGCTGGGAGAGCGCGGGACCCCGAAGGGTCCGGGCCCGCACGGGAGGGATTCCTCGGAGGAACTTGCCCTCGTGAGCGGTCTGGTTTGGACGCGAGTGGAACCGCGGTTAGAGGGGTCCCCTATTTATGCCTTGGCCATCGCGGGGGCGAGCGCTGCCGTGGGCCCGGACGAACCTGCGTTTCTGCTGGAGGTGAGGGTGAGTGAACCATGGACACGCACGTGCCGTGCTAGCGCTGGACGCTCGGTGGTGTCGGGTCCTACTGCTGCTTGTGGATCTCGACGTTGTACGTGATGGTCCC
This sequence comes from Methanobacteriota archaeon, assembly GCA_016180755.1. GTDB lineage: Archaea > Thermoplasmatota > E2 > JACPAO01 > JACPAO01 > JACPAO01. The sequence continues at coordinate 7,306 of JACPAO010000007.1, read as the reverse complement.
GTCCCACGCGCCGGTCTCGGTGGGGTTGTCGATGAAGTGCCGGAAACGCCAGGCGCTCTTGTACACGTACGGCGAATCCCACTGGTCGGCCCGCACATCGAACTTGAACACGCGCCGGGTGTCCCCGTCCTGGGTGGCGGTCGGTCGATACCACTGGACGTAGTACGTGTTGCTCGTGACGTCGGCCCCGATGTACTCAAGGCCGACCTTGACCGGCACGACAAGGTCCTGCGTCCACGACAACGTCACGACCATAATGGCCGTCCCAATCGTCACGGTCTTGTTCTCGGGAAGGTCCGCATCGCCGCACCCCGACGTCGCGGCCGGCGTGCGCACCACGTCGCAGGTCTTCGTAAGGAGCGTCCGGACCGTGTCGCTTCCCCAGTAGTCCGGGTGCGCGCCGCCCACCGGTAGTTCGCGGTCCGAACGATGCACCGTCACCTTCCAGTGCATGCGGCCCTGGTAGAGGGCCGCCGGCGCCGGCAGGCCGCCCTTGGACGGGTAGATGTAGAACTCCCAACCGGAGCGCCGGAAATGGGGCGGGTCGGTGTTGTTCTCGAAGACCGGCACCTCGAAGGACGCCTTCGTCGTCGTCACCGTCGCCACCTTGCGCGACCCCGTTTCCCCGGGGACCACGACGTGGATGTCGAACGGGTGGACCACGTTTCCCTCGAGCTCCATCTGGGCGGCGAGCTTCCCAGTCCCCTCGAACACGATGTTGGGCCGCTGGCTTTCGTCGGCGGGCGAGGTGAACACGATGCGCGACTCCGGATAGTTCTTCGTCGGAAGCGTGTTGTCCACGAGGAACCCGGAGTAGCATCCGTTCTGGACGGTCACGGTCGCGCAGACGCCCGTCGTCCCCATGCTCACGTAACGGTCCATGATGACGACCTCGCGGTCGTCGCCCCACCAGTCGTGCCGATGGGGGGTGCCGAGGTAGCCGGGGAAGGACTCGACCGGGAACGCGAGCCTCACCTCGAGGACCGTCGCCTTGCCCTTCTCCACCGTGATCTCGAGCTCGAGCGAAAGGAAACGCTCGTGGTCCACCCGGAGCGCGTAGCCGCCGGCTGTGAGGTTCTGGAAACTGAAGGTGCCCGTCGTGTCCGTCGTCTTGAAGGCGTCCGTCCCCAAGAGCGCGACGTGGGCGTTGGCGACCCTCGCCTCGAACTCGTCCCGCACGATGCCCTCGACCGCCCCTTGGCCCTTCGCCTCCAACTCCGGCCGTTCCTCGACGGTTGCGTTCGCCGTCGATTTGGGGGCCGGCGTGCCCGAGGTCTCCTCCACGCCCGGCTCGACGGCGCTCGTCGACGGGCCGCGCCCGCCGAGGCAGCCGGAGAGCAAACAGAGAGCCAAGAACCAGGCCGCGCCGCGCATCCATCCCACGCCTTCGTCTGAATATTTATGTCTTCAGTTGAGAACCTGGAACTTTCGAGGCGAGGCCGCAAGCGTACGTGGAGGGACCGTGCCGGCCTGCGCGGAGGCCGGCACGGCGTGGGCTCCTGGTCAACCGACCTTCTTGACGTCCACTCGGTCCAGCCAGAGGTTGCGGTCCTCCCCGCCCCAGGCCGCGTCGTTCGTGAAATCGATCCGCACCTCGTGCGTTCCCCGGGCCACCCACGCGCGGCCCACGTACTCGTGCCAGCCGTAGGGCCCCGGATCGGCGTAGACGACCGGCTTGCCACCGAGGCGCACCTCCATGTGCGGCGCGACGCCCTGCAGATGCGTCCCCTGCGCCCGCACGCGCACCTCGTACGTCCCGTCCCCCGGCAAGGCGAACCAGTGCGAGACGTGGCCGTTCGACCAGAGGTTCCAGAACCGCGTCGCGCTCGCCTGCCCGTCGTAGCTCGAACCGCCGGCCGAGCGGAGGTTGGCGGTCTCGAGTTCGCCGTACGACGCGTACACGGTCGACGTCGTCGTCCCGGAACGCTCGGCCCTCATGCCCGCCTTCCAGACGTCCATCGCCGGCTTCCCCACCTTGCTCGAAGCCCATGCGAGGCCGAAATGCCGCTCCGCCTCGCCGTAGTACTCGGACGTGCTCGCCCCCGCGGCGTCCAGGCCGCTACGGTACACGAGCGCGACGACGCCCGCGTCCTTCAACGGGCCCCGCAGGTCCATGATCCTCTGGACCGCCTGCTTCTGCTTTTCGAGCCAGTCGGGCTCCCAGTGGCTGCTGAGCGCGATATCCCCGATGAAGACCGGCTTCCAGAACCGGCGCTCGAGCCCGCGCGACCCGTCGACGAGGGCCTGCCCCAGGCCGAGGTACGAGGACTCGCTGTCGCGCGTCGAGGCGCGCATCCCCTGGAGCCCCGCGTAGTTCGCCGCGGCGACGGCGCGGTCGAACGTGCCCCAGTCCCCGTAACCCCAGTTGCCGAACCCGATCGCGACCTGGGCCCCGTCATAGTTCGACCGGAAGTACTTCGCTTTCGCCTCGAGCGCCGCGTCGAGCGTCTCGCTGCGGCTCATGCCGTTCTTGTTGAACTCGGTCTCGAGCACGATGACGGCGCGCTTGCCGGCGAGCTTCGACTTCATGTGCGAGACGAGGTCCGACGCGAGGCGACCCCAATCCGCTTGGTCCTTCCAGCGTCCGCTGCTCGCCGACCAGCAGCCCTTCTCGACGCAGGTCTGCCCGATGTCGGCGCCCCAGTAGTAGAACTGCAGGACCGGCACGCTGCCCTCCCGAGCCGAGGCCTCGAACTGCGCATCGATGTGGGCCCATCCGCTCTTGAACAGCCACGGCCCCACCCAGACCTGAACGTACTCGGGCCGCAGTCCGGCGCCCGTTAGGAGGTCGTAGCCGGAACGGTCGATGCCGAAGCCGAGCGGCGTGGCCTGCGCCTCCGAGGTTCCTGCCGCCAGGATCATGGAGAAGAAAAAGGTCGTCGTGGCGCCGATCGATAGCTTCCGCTGGTTCCGCATGTGTTCGAGTCCTCCTACGCACCCACCCGCCCCGCACCGACGGAGCGACGAGCCGAGGTACGACCGCCTGCAAACGCGGACCCTATTTTCGGCTTTCCTGAGGCAAGCCTCGACCGGGTTGGGACGACAGCGGGATTGGCGCGGATTCAACGGGCGGCGTCGAGGCTTGCGCGGCTAGGTGGCCGTCCCGCGGGCCGGACAGCTGCAGGATTTTCAACGGGGCGCGCGCCGACCGCTTGGAGCTTAGCGCCTCGTGGGCAGCGGCGGCTTCGCGGGCTGGTCGATCTTGAGAAGCGCCTTCACGATGCCAAGCAGCTTCTCGGGCGGGATCGGCTTCGTGAGGAACTTGTCCACGGCGACCTCGTTGATCGCCTCGATGGCAAGATCGAGTTTCGGGAACGCGGTCAGGAGGACCTTGGGCGTGTCGGGGATGATCTCCTCGGCCTTCTTGAGGAACGTGATCCCGTCCATCCCCGGCATCTTGTAATCGGAGATGATGAGGTCGAGCTTGCCCTTCTTCACAAGCGGCATGGCGGCCGCGGCGGACTCGGCGGTGACGACGGTCAAGCCCGGAAGGCTCGACTCCAGGAACTCCTTGAACGAGGATAGGATGTCGACCTCGTCGTCGACGAAAAGAAGCGTCCAAGCGGACTTAGCTGCCAAGCGATCCCACCCTCTTCTCCCGGCCGGTTACCATCCGCGCTTGAAAGTCCTTTTCGATGGCCACGGTGGATTCCCGTTGACCCGGCTCTTGGCCGAGCGTGGATAATATCTTCACGCGTGGCTTATAAATAACGGCTAGGTTGGCCGCCCGGCCCATGGTCGACGCCGCCTACCTCGCCACCAAGATCCTGCACGTGACCCTCGCGTCGATGTGGGTGGGCGGCGGCCTCCTCAACCTCCTCGTGCTGCAGCCGGTGCTCCTCAAGGCGCTTCCCGGGACGCGCCAGGAGGTCATGGGGCGCCTCGCGCCGCCCCTCTTCCGCTACAACAGCATCGTCGGAGGCCTCGTGCTCGCCTCCGGGGCGCTCCTTGTGACGCTTCATCCCAACGGATGGGACGGGCTGACGAAGACACCCTGGGGCCGCGTGGTCCTGTTCGCCATCATCGTGACCGTCGCCGTGCTCTACCTGGCGGGAACCTCCGTCCGGGCGACGATGAAGGTGATGGCGAAGGTCGTCGCCGCGACGAAGCCCGGCGAGGAGCCCCCCATGAACTTGCGGTTCTTGCAGGCGCGGCTCCGCTTCACGACGTTCCTCATGAACGGACTCGTCCTCCTCGTCCTCTTCGTGATGGTGTTCGCGAACGCCCTCTACGCCGGACCCTAGGCGCACTCGCGGTCTTCTTCGCAGCACGGCTTGATCCAATGGCAGCGGGGGCATTCGTAGTGCGCCTTCTTCCAATCCATCGACGTCGCGCACAGCGGGCACGCCATCATGCGTTCGACGCCCCCAGGGCGATCCTTCGCGCCGCCGCGAGGTCTGCCTCGAATGCCTCCTTGCGGCCCCGCTCGTAGTGGAGGCCGCTCGGATGGAAGGTGACGAACACGTGACCGGCGAGGTCGTCGCGCGCAGGAAGGAGGACGCCCCGGTGCGCGTTGAGGGACGGGCCCAAGGAGGCCACGAGCGAGGAGGCCGCCGTCCGGCCCAACGCCACGATGAGCCGCGGCTTGAGGGCCAGGATCTCCTGCCGGAGATGGGCGCGGCAGGCCGCGGCCTCGGCAGGTCTGGGCGCCCGGATCTTCTTCTTCCCGTCCTGCGCGTCGAACGGGAAGCATTTCACCGTGTTCGTGATCCAGACATCGTCGTCCGACCAGCCCGTCTTCCGAAGCGCCTCCCGCAGGATCTTGCCGGCGCGGCCGACAAAAGGCCGGCCGACGCGGTCCTCCTCCGGCCCGGGCGCCTCCCCGACGAAGAACGCGAGCGGCCGCCGACCGCCTTCGGCCGGAACGACCTGCGTCCGGCCCTCGCAGAGCCGGCACTGGCGGCAATCCAACGGCACGAAGCCGAGCCCGGGGGCCCCTCCCATCCGAGGATGGGAAGGGTCAACCGATGTATCTTAACTCTTCTCCCGACTTCTCGCCGGACTTCCGCTCGAGGTCGCGAAGCTGCTGGGCGACGCGGTCCATCTCGCGCGCCTTGTTCTCGAGGGAGCCGAAGCTCAGCGTGACGCTGAGGCTCTTGCAAAGGATCTCGAGGACGGCCTGCGCGGACTTGGGGTCGACGAGGTACCCGCTCGTCTCGCCCATGAGGCAGACGCCCTCCATGCTCCGAAGCTTCCCGAGCCCGAGGAAGAGCCCGCTCGCCCCGACGATGCCGCCGCCCGGCTCGTCCTCCCGGAACTGGACGCCGAGGCGCTTCATCCGCTTCACGAGGTCCGTCGACGTCGCCGCGCCGAGGACGCCCGGCTTCGCGACCATGCGTCCGAGCCCGTACCCCCCGAGCGTGAAGAGCTCGTGCACGCCATATTTCTGGAGGAGCGTGAGGACCTTGTCGACGATCTCGTACTGGCCCTGCGAGGAGAGCCCCTGGTAGTCGCCGGTGAGTAGGATGAGGTCGCGCTGCCCCTTCTTCTTGGCACGGAAGTAGTACAGGGCGTTGTCGACGAGCTTGATCGTCCCGTCCGCGAGCACGAACACCTGCGGCGGGAAGTCTTTCGAGTGGATCTCGGCGAACCGCGTCGCCTTCAGCTCGTCGATGAGGTGCTCGGCGGCGAGCTTGCCGACGTTGCCGACGCCGGGAAGCCCCTCGACGAAGATGGGGTTGCGGACCTTGGGCTCCTTGAGGACTCGGAGGACGACCTCTTCCATCAGGGAGTCCCCCGTTCCTGGCGCGTCAAGCGTTTCAGTCGGCGGCGGTATTCGCCGTAGGGGTCCTCGGGCGAGTACTTCGCGGGAAGCGGGTTCTTCGCGACGCCCTTGCAGCGGGGGCACGTCTCAGACAGCGTGAACTCGTGGCAGCGTTCGCACTGCAGGATGAGGCTGCGCGTCATGCCGCGGCCGCCTCGAGCTCCTTCTTGAGCTGGCCCTGGCCGCCGCGCTTGCCGATCACCTTGATGGCGCGCTCCGCGGCCTTCGAGAGTTCCTGCTCGCCGATCTTGAAGTCCGGCGCGCGAACCTTCACGAGGTAGTGCGGCGCCCCGACGTACTTGATCGTGATCCCGACGTCCTCGAACTCGCCCTTGAGGGCGTCGGCGAGGGCCTCGCGGATGTGCACGATGCCATCGGCCTTCGGGCACGTGAGTTCCAGGTACCCGCGCACGTCCACGAAGGGGATCTGGATGTTCTCCTTCGCGACCTGGGCGAACGCCTCGACCCACTTGCCCTTGAAGCCGTCCTCCTTTAGGGCCTCGACGTCGTTCGCGGCCTCCTCGAAGGCCGTGTAGAGGGAACCGTACCGTTCGGCGAGCTTGGCGCCGAACTCCTTCCAAGCCTCGTCCGTCGTCTTCTTGAGCTGCGTCGAGACGATCTCGAGGAGCTTCTCCGCCTTCTGGTCGTTCTTCCACTCCTGGATCTTCTCGCGCTTCTGGTGCTCGTTAACGCGCTTGAGCGAGAGGTCCACGTGGCCGCGGCCCGTGTCGACGTTGAGGACCTTGCACACGACGCGCTGCTGCTCGCGCACAAAGTCGCGGATGCGCTTCACCCAGCCCGCGCTCACCTCGGCGATGTGGAGGAAGCCCTCCTTCTCGGGGTACTCCTCGAGCTTGACGAACGCGCCGAAGTTCTCGACCGCCCGGACGGTGCCGACGACGAGGTCGCCCTCGTCCGGGAAGTCCTTTCCACGGACCATGAAGGTGCGTCCGAAGAGCGCGTTCGAGATAAACTTAACCGGATGCCCCGCGCGACTTCGCGCCCGCACCACAACCGATTAGAAGCCTGTCGGACCCAGGCATCCACGTGACCCGGTCCGCCGCGCTCCTCGTCACGGCGCTCCTCTCGGGCTGCCTCCTGCTCGAGTCCGAGCCGTCCCCCACGCCGAACGGCGGCGCCGCGAGCCTCCTCGAGTACGCCCGGTTCACCTCGCACGTCCACGATGGCGAACGCACCCACGAGTCGCGCCTCGTCGCGCCGGCCGGATCGACGCGTCCCGCCTCCTGCGTCGCCCTCCGGGACCATTACGTCCACGCGAACGACACCTGCGAGGTGCGAGGCGCGGACAAGTACCACGAGGCGGCCCGCGACGCGGCCTGGACGTTGGTCGTCGTGTACAAGATCCGGCAAGAGCACGTCCAGCCGAGGAACTTCACCGCCCTCGGCCGCGACGCGGGCGGGGAGACGGTCGCCGCGTGGTCGGGCGCCAGCCATCCAAAACTGGCGTACGCGACGGAGTGACGTTGGTCGCCAGGGTCTTAAGGGCCCCCGCCGCTCCGCCGCCGTTGCCTCAGTTCGAAG
>JACPAO010000006.1 GCA_016180755.1 Methanobacteriota archaeon | reverse complement strand
TGATGGCGCCGCGTCCGAGCCCGAGCGCGGCCTCCGCCTGTTGGAAGACGTCGGCCCACAGGCGGGCCTCGAGGTGGCTCTCCATCTTGGGCAGGTAGAAGTAGGGCCCCGACCCGCGCGCGAGGAGGCGCTTCGCGCAATGGAACAGGAACAGGCCCGCGTCGAAGAGGCTCCCCGACATCGGGACGCCGTCGACCGCGACGTGCTTCTCATGCAGGTGCCAGCCCCGCGGCCGCACGACGAGCGTCGCGACCTTCGCCTTGAGCCGGTACTCCTTCCCTTCCGGCGTCGTGAGCGCGAGGCGCCGCTCGACGGCCTCGACGAGGTTGGCCTGGCCCTCGAGGAGGTTCGGCCACGTCGGCACGTTCGCGTCCTCGAAGTCCGCCATGTACACGCGGGCGCCCGAATTGAGCGCGTTGATCATCATCTTGCGGTCCGTCGGACCCGTGATCTCGCAGCGCCGATCCGCAAGGTCCCGCGGCGCCGCCGCGACGCTCCACGACCCCTCGCGCACGGACTTCGTGGCGGAGAGGAAGTCCGGACGCGCGCCGCGAGCCAGCTCGTCGTACCGCTTCGTGCGCAGGCGAAGGAGCTCCTGGCGCCGCGGCTCGAAGCGTCGATGGAGGTCCGCAAGGAACTCCAAGGCGGCGGGCGTAAGGAGCATCGACGAAAGCCCGTGGTCGGGGGCGTGAAGCGTGACGCCACGCGCGACGGAAGCCATCTTGACCAATCGAACGCCTCCCGGCCAGTCTCGTCCCGGGAAGCGTCTAGAACATACATTAAGGGTGTGGGGCAAGCAACGGACGGGTCCCTTCAAGGAGGGGGAAGGGCCGAGAAGCCTTCCGGCAACGGCCCGTGGTACCCGAACGTCGTCCAGACCGTCACGGTGTGGTCGACGCTCACGCCATCGAGGTCGGGACGCAACCAGAGCCGGATCTGCTCCATGTTGGGCATCTTCTTGAGCTGGGCTTCGGGCCAATGGACCCCCTGGCGGTTCTTGTGATACCCGTAGTAGAGCCAGTTCGGCTCCGCGTAGTCGGCGTCCGTGCCCTTCTTGAGGTAGTTCACGAAGATCTCGTTGTTGATGTATCCGGCGCCCGCCCCGGAGGTCCAGATCGCCTCGGAGAGGATGTCGGCCGGGTTCGGCTCGAGGTACAACGTGAACCGGCACGGATCGCAGACCAGCGTGTTGTACACGGACTGGTTGACGCCTTGGTACCAGATCGTGGTGAGCAGGGCGTTCCCCAGGACGATGTGGCCCGTCTTGGGCTTCGATTCGTGATAAGGCTCGGAGGGGATCGCGAACGCGACGAGCGTGACGCGCACCTCGGCGACCTCGCCGGCGAGGGTGTCGACGCTCCTCGTCAGCTGCTCGTAGCCGACGCGCTGGAAGAGGAGGACGATCTTGCCGGGCTGGAGGCCGTTGAGCGTGAACCGGCCCTCGGCGTCGCTTCGGGCTGACGTGCGCGTCTTCGCCTCCGCGACGTCGACGTCCGCGATGGGCCGCTGCTCTTCGTCCACGACAACGCCGACCACGCTCGCCGTGGTCTCGTTGGCCTGAGGGGGCGGCGCGGAGGTGGGCGGCGCCGCGGCCACCTCGGCGGGGCCACTGCAGCCAGCGATCCCGACCGTGCACAACGCGACGGCCACAAGGAAGGGTCGTAGGGACAACGAGCTCCTCCGTGCGTCACGCCTTTTTAGGCTTTGCCGCACCCAGGGCGCGCGTCAACGCTCGAGCGGTTCGCCGCGCGACGGCTCGAGGAGTGCGTACTCGTTCCCGGTAGGGTCTGCGAAGAGGTAGCATGGGCCGTCCGGGACCTCGAAGCGTTCTCCCTTCTCTTTCCAACCGCGCGCGCGAAGCCGCTTCGCGGCGGCCTCGAGCTTGTCGACGACGTAGATTTGCATCACGGACTTCGCGGGCCGATGGTCGGCCAGAAGGACAAGGGGCCCGTCGCCGAGGCGGAACGCCCCCACCCACGCGTCGAACTCGTTGAACTCCCATACGACCTCGGCCCCGAGGACGTCCTTGTAGTAGGCCGCGTCCTTCGCGTAGTCGGCTGTCCCCACGTAGAGGTACTTGAGCCGGCCGAACGGCGGCGCCACGAGGGCGAACAGGTTCTCCGATTCATACGTTGGCGTCGACCGCTCGACGACAACGCTTAAGTCCCGTCATGGGAACCCCGTCGGTCGGGGTCTACCACGCTTCCAAGGACGACCGTCATCGCCTGCCTCGCCTTGATCGCATCCGGCTGCACCGACGCGCCCGGTTCAACCGCCTCCACGACCGCGGCCCCGACGACGACCGCCGAAGTCGATGTGGGGCAGGGCACCGAGTGCCTCGCGGGGTACGTCACGAACGAAGAACTCACGCCTCTTGACCAGGCGACCGTGGGGCTCGTCGAGGCGAACGCCTCCGTCACGACCGGCGTCGACGGGGCCTTCGAATTCTGCGGCCTCGAACCAGGGAAGTACACCCTGCAGGTGGGCCGGCTCGGCTACGAGACCCTCGTCCGCGCCGTCGAAGTCCCCTACGGCCCCAGCCGCCTCCACGTCCCGCTCAAGGCCCTCCCGGTCGACGAGCCGTATTCCCTCACGATCCCCAAGAGCGTCCACTACACGGTCGGGATGTCGACCATCGACACGACGACCAACCGCAACGTCGCGGGCACACCGACCTGCAACCCGTGCACGTGGAGCGCCACGGCGCCCACGATCCCCGACCACTTCGTCTGGGAGGCGAAGTGGACCCGGACCATCCCGCCCCCCGCAGGTCCCGACACGATGTACTACATCCTACGAAGCGGTCCGGCCTTCGAGAAGGGGACCGACATCGGGAGCTTCGGCTCCATCCCGCAGCCGTGGCGCGTCGACTACCCGCAGGAGAAACTCCTCTCGAACGCCAACGTCAAGGCCGCCGCGGCCAAAGGCGAGGTCCCCCTTGCGGGCTCCATGTTCTGCACGGGCAGCGCCGCCGCCGGCATCTGGCCGTGCGTCGACCAGCGCATCGACATGTGGCTGAGCTTCCTCTACGACTACTCCGAGGACGACGTGGGAAACTTCACCGCCCTCCCGAAACAGTGACACCGGGCGCCCGTTGCGTGCCTTAAACTACATATGGCGGTTGCCGGCTCGGCGCAACGATGGCCCTGGATTTCCCCGTCTTCGCGGCCTTGGCCATCACGCTCGGCGTGAAACACGCCTTCGACGCCGACCACCTCGTCGCGGTCTCGAACCTCCTCACGCGCCGCGCCGGCCTCGACCGCGCGCTCAGCCTCGGCGCCGCATGGGCGGCCGGCCACCTCGTCACCGCGGCCGTCGTCTCCGCCGCGCTCTTCTTCCTCGCCGGCGACGTCCTGCCCGCCATCCTGCGACGCATGGAGCTCCTTGTGCCCGTCATGCTCATCGTCGTCGGCCTCCTCGCCCTGGGCGCCGAGTACCGGCGGTTCCACCTCCACCGCCACGAGCACGCGGACGGCGGCCCACCGCACCGCCACTTCCACTTCCACGTGAAGGAGAGCCACCGCCACGGCGCGATGGCGGGGATCGGCGTCGTCCACGGTTTGGCGAGCAACGACGAACTCCTTGTCGTGCTCCTTGTCGGCCTCGGCGCGTCCTCTTGGTGGAGCGTGTTCGCGGGCGTCGCCCTCTTCAGCCTCGGCGTCCTCGTCGGGATGCTCCTCTACTCGGCCGGCGTGCATTTCGCGGACGAACGCATCGGGAGCCGGTGGACCGCGCCCGCCCTCAACGTGTTCTTCGCCTTCGCGAGCCTCGGCTACGCCATCTACCTCTTGGCCGGCGGCGAGGGCCTCAACCTACTGGACGGATGGGTCCGACCCGGCTGAGACCGGGTTCTCGAGCTGCCGCACGACCTCGAGGAAGTCGCGCTTCGGCCGCGCCCCGACCAGCTTGCCGGCGAACTTGCCGTCCTTGAATACGAGGAACGAAGGGATGCCCTGGACGCCGAACGCCTGCACGACGTCGTAGTTCTCGTCGGCGTTGACCTTGCCGATCGTGGCCCGGCCGGCGAGCTCGTGCGCGAGCTCCTCCATGACCGGTTCCATCGTACGGCACGGACCGCACCAGGAGGCCCACACGTCGATGATTGCGATGGGATGGTTTTCGAGGAACGCGGGGAGCGACGCCGAGTCGAGCTCGAAGGGCTTCGCCCGTCCCGCCACGGGAGCCGGCGATGCCGCCTTCTGCTTCAGTTCCTCGAGGCGCCGCGTCCGGATCGCGAGGAGCTCGTCGTCCATCGACGCTGCTTCGAGCCGCGTCGGCATATTAACCTTCGGTAAGTCGCGGGCCACCGACAAGGGGTTTTAGAGTGGGCCCGTTGCGGGGCGCAAATGGCGCAGCCGCGGCGCGAGACCCTCGAACTCATGCCCGAGTGGACCGCGCTAGTCATGTACGCCCTCTTCGCGGTCGCGATGGCGGCCTTCGCGTACGGGTTCTGGCGCAAGTGGAGGATGTGGCGGCGCGGCCGCAAGGACCCGAAGGAACGGCTCCTCGATCGTCCCCGTGAACGCCTCGAGCGGCTTGTCAAGTACGCGCTCCTCCAGGCCCGGACGGCGAAGAAACAGTACGCGGGCCCCATGCACCTTTTCATCTTCTGGGGCTTCACCTTTCTCTTCATCGGCACGGTCCTCGTCCTCATCGACTACGACATCACGCAGCCGGTCCTGCACTGGCAGTTCCTCCAAGGACCTTTCTACCTCGGGTTCGAGATCGTCCTCGACGCCGCCGGCCTCGCGTTCATCCTCGGGATCGTGATGGCGATCGCCCGGCGCGTCCTCTTCAAACCGAAGGCCCTCGTGTCCACTTGGCAGGACGTCTACGTCCTCGGCACGTTCCTGTTCCTCGGCGTGACCGGCTTCGTGATCGAGGCGGTCCGCCTCGCGATCCGCGACCCCGAATGGGAGAAGTGGAGTTTCGCCGCCTACCTCCTCAAGCCCGCCTTCGACGGCCTCGCCGAGCCCGCGCAGCGGACGTTCTACTTCTTCCTCTGGTGGTCCCACGCGTGCGTCACCTTCCTCTTCATCGCTATGATCCCGTACACGAAACTCCAGCACATCTTCGTGTCCCCGGCGAACATCTTCTTCGGCACGCCTTACGAGGTGGAACGGACTCCGCGCGGGGAACTGCCCACGCCCTTCAACCTCGCCGACGTCCTCAGCGGCGCCGCCCCCGCCGAGAGCGTCCAGATGGGCGCGAAGAAGCTCGAGGACCTCGACTGGAAGCAACTCCTCTCGCTCGACGCGTGCACGGAATGCGGGCGATGCCAGGAGGCGTGCCCCGCGACCGCCGCGGGCCGACCGCTTTCGCCGATGCGCGTCATCCTCGACCTTCGCGACAACCTCCACGCGACGTCGTCGAAGTCATGGGACCCCATGCGCGTCCCGAAGCCAATCCCCGAGGACACGAACCTCCTCGGCGGGCCCGTCATCCAGGAGGAGACGCTCTGGTCGTGCGTCACGTGCCGCGCCTGCATGGAGGTCTGCCCCGTGCTCATCGAGCACGTCCCCATCATCGTCGAGCTTCGCCGCGGCCTCGTCGCCGAATCGAAGATCGACAAGCACAAGTCGCAGCTCCTTCAGAACCTCGCGAACAGCGGGAACGCCTACGGCTTCCCGAACTCGGACCGGGCCCAATGGGCCGAAGGCCTCGACGTGCCCGTCCTCGGCGAGAACGGGCAGACGGCCGCGGACATCGAGGTGCTCTACTGGGTCGGCTGCTCCGGCTCCTTCGATCCGCGCAACCAAAAGGTGTCGCAGGCCTTCGCGAAGGTCATGAAGGCCGCCGGCGTCCGGTTCGCCATCTTGGGCGCGCAGGAACGATGCAACGGCGACCCCGCCCGGCGCCTCGGGGAGGAGGGCCGCTACCAGGAGATGGTGCTCGCGAACATCGAGACGTTCAAGCAGCACAACGTGCGCAAGGTCGTCGCGCAGTGCCCCCACTGCTTCAACACCCTGAAGCACGAGTACAAGCGGTTCGGTTGGGAGCTCGACGTCGTCCACCACTCGCAGTTCATCGGCGACCTCATCAAGAACGGCCGTCTCAAGCCGACGCAACAGGTCCGCGACGCGATGACGTACCACGACTCGTGCTACCTCGGACGCTACAACGACGTCTACGACGCGCCGCGGGAGATCTTGGCGAGCGTCGGCTCCGACGTACGCGAGATGCCGCGAAACCGCAGCAATTCCTTCTGCTGCGGCGGCGGAGGGAGCAACATGTGGTTCGAGGTGAAGGAGGAAAAAGAACGGATCAGCCAGATCCGGCTCAAGGAGGCCGTCGCCACCGGCGCGAAGGTCGTCGCGACCGCGTGCCCGTTCTGCATGACGATGCTCGACGACGCCGCGAAACTGGCGGGCAAGGAAGACACAAAGGTTCAAGACGTGGTGGAGATTCTCGCGAATGGCCTTGGGCCTCCTGCGTCCTGAGCGGGATGGGATTGGATGCGGGAACGGCTTGGCACCGCGACGGGTCGCGGTCTTCTAGCGGCGCGCACCGGCGAGATCATCGTGCTCGTCGCCGCGATCTGGTTCCTGGTCGGCGGCCTGAAACCGTGGATCCTCGTCCTTGGCGTCCTCGTCGCGGGCGCGCCGGGCCTCCTATCGACGCGACGCATCTGGGTCGGGCGCTTCGAGTTCGGCCCCGAGCACGAGAAGTCCGCAAGGCGCGGCGTCTACGCGTTCGCCGCGGCCTCGATCCTCCTCGTTCTCGCCCTCCTCAGCTTCCAGACGTTTCCCTCGACGTCGCTCGGCCTCGACCTGTCCGGTGACAACGAGACCGTCGACGAGACCCGCCTCCACCGGTTCAAGGACCTTGTCCCGCCCCTCGTCATGCTCGGGGCCGCGATCTCGACGGAACTCGTCTCCGGCTCGCTGGTCCTCTGGAACCTCGTCGGCGCCGACTGGAAAAAGTGGGTGTACGTGTACATGGGATTCGCGGGGGGCGGCGTCGCCGTGATCAGCGTCGGCCTCGGCGCGCTGCGAGAGTTCGAGGGCGAGACGGGCCGCTACGTCGACTCGTCCTCGGCCGCGAACTTCTACTACGACCGCTTCCTCGACGAGGTCCTCGTCGTCGTCGCGGCGCTCCTCGTCGTGACGCGCGTCGTCGCGCTCGCGCTCCTGGGGCGCGCCGTCCGGAAGGTGGCCGAGGCCGAGAAGGACGAGCCGCAGCCGGCTAACGCGCCCGCGTCGTCGCCTTGAGGCCGAGCTTCCCCTGGAGGCTCGACACGCGGTCGAGCGCCTCCCACTTGAGCTTGAGGTCGTTGCGGCCGAAGTGCCCGTACGCGGCCGTCGGCTCGAACTGGGGCTTTCGCAGCTCGAGCTCATCGATGATCGAGCCCGGAGCAAAGTCGAACTCGGAGCGCAGGACCTGCTCGATCCGCTCTTCGGGCACCCGGGCCGTGCCGTACGTCGTGACGTGCAGGGAGAGCGGCTCGGTCGCGCCGATCGAGTACCCCACCTGGATGAGGAGCTTGTCCGCGAAGCCGGCCGCGACGAGGTTCTTCGCCGCGTACCGCGCGTAGTAGGCCGCCGAGCGGTCCACCTTCGTCGGGTCCTTTCCGCTGAAGGCGCCGCCGCCGTGGGGGACGACGCCGCCGTACGTGTCGACGATGATCTTGCGGCCCGTGAGCCCGGAGTCGGCCGCCGGTCCGCCCTTCACGAAGCGCCCGGTGTGGTTGATGAAGTATTTCGTGTTCTTGTCGAGCCACTCGGGCGGCATGACCTTCTCGACGACCTCCTTGCGGATGTCGGCGTGGATCTGCTGGTTCGTCGCGTGCGCCTCGTGCTGGGCCGCGACGACGACCGCCTCGCAACGGAGCACGTTCCCCTTCTCCCCGAACTCGAGCGTGACCTGGGTCTTGCCGTCGGGCCGCAGGTAGTCGAGCGTCTTCGTCTTGCGGACATCGGCGAGGCGCTTCGCGAGCCGGTGCGCGTACACGATCGTGGGCGGCATGTACTCGGGCGTCTCGTTCGTCGCGTACCCGAACATGATCCCCTGGTCGCCGGCGCCGACCTTCTTGCCCTTCTTGACGCCCTGCGCGATGTCGGGCGACTGCTCGTCGATCGACGTGATGACGCCGCACGTCTCGCCGTCGATCCCGTAGTTCGCGTCGATGTAGCCGATCCGCTTGATCGTCCTGCGGACGACGCCCGGGATGTCGACGTAGCCTTCCGTCGACACCTCGCCCGCGACGAAGACGATCCCCGTCGTGACAAGGGTCTTGTCGGTGGCGACGTGGCATTCGGGCTCCTCGGCAAGGAACGCGTCGAGGAGCGCATCGCTGATCTGGTCGGCGAGCTTGTCCGGGTGGCCTTCGGTCACGGACTCGCTGGTGAAGAAGCGGCGCATGGGCTCTCCGCCCGCCGGAGCCCTGGAGGATATTAATACGTTCGGCGCGCCGGGATTCCTTGCGGAATCTTTCTTACCCCGTCGTGAACGGCTTCACCGGGTCGATCGCGTCGACGGGGCAGAGTGCGACGCAGAGGTTGCATTCCGTGCAGCGCGCCTGGTCGAGCCGGAGCTCCTTGAACCGGAGGGTCAAGGCGTCCTCCGGGCAGACGCCGACGCAGCCCCCGCATTGGGCGCACAGGGCCTGGTGGATGAGCGGCACGGCCGACCCCAAGCCCCGCCAAGGGCCTTTAGGTTTTCCCTGCACGCGTCAGGGCTCGGTCGGTCTTGGGGCGCCCTCGTGCGATAGCTTCGGTTGGAGCGCGACGGCGAAGATAAGCATCTGCCCGACGAGGTCCGACTGGAAGCTGCCAAGCTGCTCGAAGTCGAGGTGGGTCCGGATCTCGTGCTGCGCCGGGCCCGGCTGGTTGAAGCTCACCGCGTACGCGTAGGCCTCGCGCTGCTGGGGTTGAAGGGCGTGGAAGCCCGTCGCCTCGAGGCGGTGCGGGACCTCCTTGTCGTCGACGCGGACGCGGACGACGCCCTGGGACCCGACGGAGACGAAGTTCGAGCGATGATAGAGGCTTGCGAACGCGAAGTAGTTGAGCGTCTCGCCGGCCTTCGCGTCGACGACCTCGTCGAAGGACTCGTGGAGGGCGCGCGGGGGCGAGCCGGGGAAGACCTTCACGTACGTGTTGAGGGCCTCCGCGCGCGCCGAGCCGAGCTCCTGGGGGTGGTAGTGCGTCGTCCACAGCGGCGTTCCGAGCCCCAGGTTCACGCCGACCGTGAGGTTCTCGTCCGTCGCGACGATGAGCTCGTAGAACCCGGGGTCGAGCCTCCAGTGGTGTGGGTTCCCGTCAAACGGCGCGATGTACTCGTAGTTCGCCCCCTTGCCGTAGATGTACGTGAGGGTGTAGGCGTGCCCGGCGCTCGCGTTCCCGAACGCGGGCCCCGCGTTCACGTCCATGACGCGGATGGACTTCCCGAGCGGCCGGATCTGCATGAACTCGAAGTGGTACGCGGCGTCGTTCACGTTCGGCCGTCGGACGCCGGGCGGCGCGTAGCGGTTCGTGCTCGTGAAGAACGCGTCGACGTCCTCGAATGTGTGGTCCACGCGGAACACGTAGCGTCCGTAGCTCGAGCCCTTCACGAGGAAGCTCGAGGACTGCTTGAGGACGTAGTAGGATTCGGCCGCGATCTCGGACCGGTCGGGTGCCTCCTCGTCCCACGGGAACGGGGATCGCCCCACCCGGGTCTCGCTCGGCTCCTCCTTGGCGCACCCGGCGAAGGCGACGGCGACGACGATGAAAGCGGTCGCGACGGCCCGCATCGGACCGCGACCAGGGCCCGGTCGGGGTATATACTTTGTTGGCGGGGGCCGTCGATGCTGTTACCTTAGGCGGTCCTGGGCGGTTCAAAAGGAAATAGAGGTCCCCTCCGGGGGCCCTGTGCGTTTTGGATGCACACATGGCCTCGGAG
>JACPAO010000005.1 GCA_016180755.1 Methanobacteriota archaeon | reverse complement strand
GAAGGGATTGCGGCGGGAACTCCTGGTCGAGTTCCTTGGTCTCCTAAAGGATAAGCGGCGCGAGGGTATCCGGAGCCTGCTCGCCACGGCTGGCGCCCCGGTCTGATGGCGCGAATTCTTTGGGTCCAAATTAGGGTTCAAATCCCGACTCGGGCCTTCGCACCATTTCGGTAAGACTTTGGAAAGCCTCACGGGGATGGGGAGATGGGTTCCTTCCGCGCCCGCCTTCTAAGAAGGCTGGTCGGCTGGCGCGGCGCTTCGGCGACTGGCTCATGGCGCTCCTCGTCGCAACCGCGGAACGAAGCGCGGCACGCGCCGCATGTAATGGACGTATTGGGGGATTCGTTGCTTGAGATCCATCTCCTCCAGAAGCGCCTGGGCGGCGAGCGAAGGAAGGAGGATGGCGACGCCGACCGCTACGTTTGGGGTCGGGTGGGCGACGAGCAGGCCCAGAGCGATGAGAACAGTGGCCGAGTAGATGGGATGGCGCACCGCGCCGTACAGGCCGCGGTCGACGAGTCGGTCCTCCACGGAGGGCCAACCCGTCGGCTTGCCCAACTGGACGTGGGCCCAGATGAACACGGTGAGTCCGACGACGATCAGGACACCGCCCAGGGCGATCGAGTTCCAGGGCCAGAGGAAGCTCCCCGGAGCGACCAACGCGAGGACCATCCCGACGATGACCAGTGGCATGCCCGTGTAGGTGCGCAACGCGGCGCAGATCCTTGTGCCGTTGCGAGCGCCCCAGCGCCTTGCGATTGATGTCGTGAACGCGCTGGCTCCCACCAACAGTACGCCGGCGACCAACGGAACGACGAACCAATACGGGTCCATTCGTCAGGCCCCTTCACGGCCTTCGCGGCGGGTCCAGGTCGTCCCTGATTCGGGCGTAGTCGTCGCGCGAAATCTCGCCAGCGGCGTATCGCCGGTCGAGGATGGCGCGCGCATCGTCCGGACGACCCTGGGCGTGCGCCGCGCCGTGGTGGCCATGGCCCATGGACATCATGCCGTACATGATTGCGACCATCAGGGCGATGGGGAGCAGCATCCACAGCCAACCAAACGCCATCATGCCGCCCCAGCCGAGCATCCAGCCGTTGCCCTCCAAAGACCAGGCGACGACACCCATGAGGAGTCCCATCGCAGCCACCGCAACCAACACCCCGAGAAGCAAGCGGTTCTGCTGTCCGTTCATCGATTCGCCTTCCTTCCGGCCTTTGGACTTTGGACAATATAAGGCACCGGATGTTTCTCGGCTCTAGGAACCTGCTCGGCTTCCTGGTGCCCGCTTGATGGCCAGCGCTGGCGACCCAGGGCAGAGCTGCCGGCAGACCATGGTCAAACTCCCGACTGGACCATCTTTTCGTTAATCAACGAATTAATGTACTATGGCTGAGCGAAAGCCTTAAGATTCGGCCGATGGAATACACTATGTATCTCCCTTAAAAATGGAGACTTCGACACTCTCCATAGCGGTTCCGGCCCCCGGATTCCCCCCCTTGATGCGCGCCCGCATCCGTAGCCTCGGCTTCGGCCAGCGCGCGGACCGCGCCGACCTCGAGCGACTCTGCGGCAGTCACAGCGCCGCGAACCATTTCATCGACAAGACCACAAGCGTCGGACTTCTCGTCCCCATTGAATGGGGATCGTACCAGGTCCCGTCGGAGGCGACCATCGATTGGCTTGGAAGGATGGCGAACCCCGTCCAGCGACGCTTCCTGTCTTGGGTCCGCACGCTGCCGGCGCTCTCGAAACGGAGCGTCGCCTTCTTCGCGCCACGGGTCTGGCGTTTCTCTGATCTCAGCTTGGACGAACCTGCGCCGGTGCTCCGTTTGGCTCCTTCCGAATCGACCGCCGCAAGGCCGACGGCGCAGTGGGGCGCCTTCCTTTATGATCTGGGCGAGCCCGAAACATGGGCGGTCCGTTTGGGCGATGAGACCGTAGCCAAGGTGCCGGTTCCGGGTTGGTTCGATTCGTTGGTCCTGGCGCGTTCGAACGCCGACCCCCGCTGGCGCGCGGCCACCTCCCGTTGGACCGAGCACCTTACGGCCCCCCAGGTCCAACGGCTGGAAAAATCGTTGGCCACGCTCCATCGGATCGGCAACCCCAAACCGATCCTCCCCATCATGCTGGGCCACGGGCCTCCGCACCGTCAGCGCCTCGTGACGCCGGCCTGGTTCGAAAATCTTCATCGCGATGCCTTGGAGGCCATCGCGCGAGGTCTTCATGCCGGCTGATCCGGTCCCGGTCGATTCCCGAGTGGCCCACGAGGTCCTCGAGGGCGTCGCCGAACGTCTGCCCCCAGGATGGAAGATCATGCCGATCGGGGGATTGGGGATGATGGACGTCGTCCCGAGCCCGGGCCAACTAACACGCGACGTGGATCTGGTTCCCCTTGTCTTGGTCGACAAGGAATTCCGCGTGCCTCCCGCGAGGGACGTTCTGGCCCTGGCGAACGCGCTCTCCAACGTCGTGGGCATGAGGAAGGATGAAACCCGCGTTGAAGCCATCGTGGCAGTCGAATCAGGACCCGTAAAGGTGGAACTCATCCGGGGCCGAAACGTTCAATCGGGTGGCTACTTCGTCACCCGACGGGTCCTCGAGGTGGCCGCCGGGCTCTCGAACCCTGAAGGCGTGGTCCTGCGGCCGCCGCCCGAGGCCATGGCCTTCCTCAAGGCATGGGCTGCCGTCGATCAGGATAAGCTCGTGGAAGCGCAAAAGGATCCGAATGACTTCCATCGTGCGCGCGCCGCGGCGTTCCGTCAGGACGTGTCGCGGGTCCTCGTGGTCCTCCTGGGGCTGGGAAGACGGGGGCACACGGCGGCCCTGAAAGTCATGCTGGATTCCTGCCCTGAAAACCGGGCGAAGCGGATTCGCGACGTGTTGCGCGAGGCAGGATGGGACCTCCCGTAACGCGCGACCTGAATCTCGTACGACCCATCAAGGTTAGGATTACGACGCGAGCCTTTTTCCGACAAGGGGACGAGGCTTCCCGCGGCCGCGCGTGACGGGCTCCCTCGTCGTGAGGGGCCTGCTCGTCGTGGTCGGCGTGTACGTGGGCGCGTTCTGGCGCCCACGGCCTCGCAACGTCGAGGGGCCTCCCGTTTCGTAGGGCGGCTACACCTGGGCCGAAGGGGGCGTTCAGCGGGTTTCCTCGCCGAGGCGGCGCTCCCCTTGTTGCTTGCGCCAACCGTACGGCGTGACGCCCCGGGGCTTGTAGACGTTTAGGACGGTCACTACGAGGAGAACGAAGAGCCCGCCCACGGAGTGCGGCAGCGTGCCGCCCAAGGCGCGCAGCGCGCCGTCTGGAGTCGAAGGGTCCTCGGCGAGGGCAGCGTACCGGTCGATGGTGCGCGTCTCCGACAGGAGGACCGCGATTGCGAGGACCGTGAGGACGAGCGAGATGATGGCCCAGTAATGGCGGATGAGGCCCCACTTCGTGCCGAGGGACATCACCAGGCCGGTCGCGAGGGTGGCGACGGCGAGGGGGACGATGGCGCGCCAGGTGATGAGGCCCATCGACATGTACGCGGCGCGCAACGTGGCGGGGTCGTCGTTCGTCGTCGCCGTGAGGTCCAGGACGAGGTAGGCGGCGACCGCGCCAATCCAGCCGATCGAGACGACGAGGTGCACGATGAGCATGAGCTTGCGGAGCTTGGGCGCCATGATCATGGGACACCGGGCCGTCGCGCGCGGCGACGAGGGACGTCGTCAGGGGAGTCGGGCGGCCGCGGGGGCGGGCTCAACGACGACCGTCCGTGGAGTGCGGGGTCGCGTGACCCGCGTCGAGGCGGGTCGGCTCCGGCTGCATCTCCGAAGGCAGGTCGGCGGGTGCGGCGTCTCCGCCTCCCAGGTGGCGGCCCGGCCCGTGTTCGCCGCCCACGAGCACGGCCGCGACCGCGACGACGGCAAGCGCGGCGCCGATCGCGATGAACACCTTGACCCAGACGGGCATCTTGGGGGCGGTTTCGTGTTCGGGCTCCATGGACAGGCTTCCGGCTGGCCGATGGAGGAGCGTCGCCCGAAGATAGCTCCACCGGTTCGGCGGGCCGCCTCACGGTTGGAGATCCTCCCAGCGGTCGACGACGCGCGGCGGACGCGGCAGCGTCCACCCGTAGACGCGCTCGAGGAGGAGCGCGACGAGGCCCGCCGTGAAACCCCACAGGGTGGCGTCCCGGGCCCCGCGTTGGAGATTCCAATAGTGGACGACGCGCCCCTGGCTGGGCAGGGCACGCGACTCGTAGCCGGTGACGGAATAGGCGCCCACGGGCCCGTGGGTGGGGAGGCGCGGCGCGTGAAGGGGCTCGCGCAGATGGTCGAGGGGCGCAAGGAGGATCTCGTCCACCTCGTCGGGGGCCGGGAGCGCTTTCGCCGCCGCCGCCTCGGGGACGACGCCGACGAAGCACGACACGCGTCGGCCGAAGGGGTCCTTCGAGTCGTCGAGATGTCCCAGGATCTCGATGGCGTCCGCGCCGATGCCGATCTCCTCGCGCGTCTCGCGAAGCGCGGCCGACAATGGCGAAGGGTCCTGGGCTTCGATGCGGCCGCCGGGGAAACCAAGGTGCCCCGAGAAGAAGGAGCGGCCGAGGGGTCGGCGTTCGAGGAGGACGAACAGGCCGGAGGGCGTGGGGACGAGGGGAGCGAGGACGGCGCTCGCGCCCGGGGGCGCCTTTCCGTCGTGCTCGCGGTGCCGAAGGGCGCGCCGGATCCGTTCGACCTCGTCGCGCGCGATTGCGTCCGGATGGCCGGGGTCTGCCAACGTGGCGCGGATGCGGCGGACGATGTTAACGGCACCGGCCGCGAATGACATCCAGGCGCGGCCGCGGATCGCGCTACTTCGCCCGACGCTCGGCCATCCGCGTGTGGATGCAGTTCTGGTGCCGGCCTTTCTCGCAGATCGTTTCCATCGGTCCGGAAGACTTCGCCAAGGGTCGTACCACCTGGTTCCGAGCACGGGTCCGCGACGATATGAGCCCTTGGGCGGTTCGGTGAAAGTCGCTACGCGCCCCGCGTGCAACGGGTGGCTACGCGTTCTGCTTCTCGACGCTTAGCCCGGTCGGGAGTTTGACCTTCCCGTAGTCCGGGGCCATGTTCCGGATCTCGCGGCGTCCGCAGTTGGGGCACTCGAGGCCCTTCCCGATCTTGACGAGCCCTTTGCGGCAGCGGGAGCAGAGCGCCTTGATGCAGCCGCCGCGCTGGTCGTCGGTGGTGAGCTGGATGCTGGGCTTCACGCTCATGACGCGGGCCCGGATCACGTCGCCGAGGCGGTACTCCTCGCCGACGTCGCGCACGTATTTCGGCGCGATCTTCGAGACGTGGAGCGTGCCGTTCGTGTCGCCGGGGATGGGGCGGGGTTCGTCCTCGATCGCGAGGACCTCGACGCCCGCCATGGCGGGCTTGATCATGGTGACCTGGCCAAGGACGTAGTCGCCCATGCGAAGGCTTGGCGGGACGCTCGTGTGGGGCTTCACGACGGCACGCATCTCGTTGGGTTCGACCTCGAACTGGCCGATGCGCGTCGCAACGACGTTCGTGCCGTCGTCGTGGCTTCCGGGGCCCGGAAGGAGCTCCTCGGACGTGGCAAGCACGTCGCCGGGGAACACGAGCCGCTTGTCTTTCACTGTCACTTGGGACGCGGCCGAAGCTGGCGTTCGTTAAAAGCATTGCGCGGCGGGGGGCCTCCAACGACGCGTTTGGGCTGTTTTTTAGGGTCTCACCGGGCGGGCGCGGTCATCCGGTGGACCCCGTCGCCCGTCGCGACGAGGGCGATGTCGGCGAGGCCCGTGAAGATGCCGCAGTCGAAGACGCCCGACATGAGCGTGATCTCTTGCTCCATCTTGACGGGGTCTTGGATGTGCGGGAACCGCGCATCAAGGATCCAGCCGCCGTTGTCGGTGACGTAGGGCTTCCCGTCCTTGAGCATCCGCTGCGCCGTCGTGGCGCCGAGCGCCTTGAGGCCGCGCATCACGTAGGCGCGCGCGAACGGAAGCACCTCGACGGGGACGGGGAAGCTCGAGCCGAGCCGGGCGACGTACTTCGAGTCGTCGGCGATGATGACGACGGTCTGGGACGAGCTCGCGACGACCTTCTCCCGGACGAGCGCGCCGCCGCCGCCCTTGATGAGGTTGAGCCGGGCGTCGAGCTCGTCGCAGCCGTCGATCATGAGGTCGAGGCGCGGCGTCTCGTCGAGGGACGTGAGGGGGATCTTGAGCTTCTTGCACTCCTGCTCCGTCTTCGTCGACGTCGGGACGCCGACGATGTCGAGGCCCTCCTTGACGCGCCGCCCGAGTTCATCGAGCATGTACTGTACCGTCGAACCCGTGCCGAGCCCGAGCTTCATCTTGGGCTTCACGAACATGCACGCCTCCATCGCGGCGGCGCGTTTCTTGTCGTCCTGCGAAACCAATTTCTGGACCGTCTCAGCCACCACGTGCGCCACCAAGAGCGTCGATTCAATTCGACACCCTTTTATCAGGCCACCGGTCATAGTTGCGCCCGGGATGCACGATGGACGAACCGTTCCAGGTTGACCGTCGCGAGTGGCGGAAGTACCTCTTCTACATCGACGTGGTCGTGTGGGCCGTGTTCGCCGCCGCGACCGCCTACGTGATCGGCAACGTCTACCTCGCCGGGTTCGAGCTCGGCACGGCCAGGCCCGACAACGATGGGAACTGGTGGCGCGTCATGACGGGCTTCGCCTTCATGATGGGCGCCCTCAGCTGGGTGTTCTTCCGGTTCTGGAAGAACGGCTTCCTCGCCCTCAAGCGTCCGTTCTAGTCATGCGGTTCGACGTCCGCGCCCTGCCTTATTGGGCCGCCTTCGGCCTCGGGATGAGCGGGGGCCTCGCGCTCGTCGCGACCATCTTCCTGCGGCTACAGGACGCGTACCTCTCCCGAGACCTGACGCGGAGCGTGCTGAAGGACTCGCTCGTCCTCATCCTCGCGGCGTTGGCCTTGTTCCTTGCCGCCGGCTGGGCCTTCGCGAACCGGCCGCGGCCCGAGCCGGCCCCGCTCGTCGAGGGCTTCACCTACGGTTGAGGGGCGAATAGCGCCGATTCGGGCTCTAGGACAGGCGTGGCCGGCGCGCCGCCCGCGAGCGTCGCCAAGACGGCTTCCCGGTACGCGGCCGACGCCGTGAGCAGCTCCAGGTGGCCGGGCCCGTCGAGCTCCAGATAGGATGTTCGCTCGGGCGGCGCGGCCGCCGCGACGCGGCGCGAAAGGTCGATGGGCGTCACGCGGTCGCTGCGGCTCGCCGCGACGAGGATCCGTTGGGGCCGCGCGTTGGCGACGTTGACGTGGGCCTGGATCCGCCGGGCCGTCCTGGGGAACGCGCGGTCGAAGGCGTCCATCGCCCACCGTTGCGGGCCGCGGGCGAACCAGGCGTTGAAGGTGGGGTAGGGCGATTCCAGCACCAGGGACTCGACGTCGTGCATCTGCGGTGACGCGTTCGCGGCGGCGAACGCCCCCAGGCTCAGGCCGACCACGTGGACGGGCAGGGAGGATCGGCCCTTCGCCCAATCGACGGCCGCGAGGACGTCGTCGTGCAGGTACGTCGAACCGCCCCGGCTTTGGCCGTACATGGGGAAGTCGAACGTGAGGGCCTGGTAGCCGGCGGCTTGGAGGAACCGGATCCAGCCCGAGCGGACGAACCAGTGCTGTCCGTACCTTCGGTCGGGGTGGGCGAGGACGACCGTGCCGCGGGCGCCGTCGAGCGGGAACCAGCGTCCGCGCGTCCGGGCGCCGCCGTTGCCGCGGAACTCGATCGGCTCGAAATCGTAGTCGAACGGGACCTCGGGGAGGGGGGCGCGCCGGTTCCCGAACCATCGCTTCACGATGGCGCCGACGACGCGCCTCTCGAGCCGGGACGGAGCTTCCAAATCGACACTACCTTCCATGAGAGAAGTAGATGTACATAGCGCATCATATAGCCGCCAGCAACGGAGGAAACACGCCATGTCGCCCAAGACACTCACTGTGCCGCGCCACACCCCGATTGACGCCGACGATTGCCCGGTGCTCGCAGGCGACGCCGCGGCGCAGTTCCATAGCTGCATCAGGGAATCGAGCCGCTTCAGCCTCGCCTGCCTCGACTTCCTGAAGCGGCGGCCGGCGGCCGAGCAGGCGGCCTGGCTCAAGCGCAGCGTCGACTCGGGCCGCGCCGTCTTCCAGCCCTGGACCATGGAGCTCGTGTACGTCATCGCGACCCTGGGGAAGGCGAGGTTTGGGCAACTCGCCCAGCTCCTCGGGCTCAGCTCCCGCACGCTATCGGACAAGCTCCAGTTCCTCCAAGAGGCCGGGCTCGTCGACCGCCAGGTGTTCGACGAGAAACCGGTGCGGATCGAATACTTCCTCACGAAGGACGGCCGCGCGACCGCCGCCCTTGCGAGCCCACTCATCGCGCACTTGAACCAGGCGGCGCGCGCGAGCCGTTAGCCTTCCGGCGGAGCCTGCGGCTCGTGCACGCGCACGACCAGCTTGAACGAGCCGTTCACCGTCTGGAAGTTCTCGATGCGGATCTTGTAGGTCCCCGTGCCGGTCTCCGCGAAGTTGACGTCGTAGACCCGGATGGCTTCGCGCGCGTGGGGGGCCGTGCTCGCCCAGAGCTGGGCGCCCGTCGGGTCAAGGAGCCAAAGGTCGAGGTCCTGGTTGAGCGCGGCGGAACTCCCCTCGAGGGCGAGCTCGACCTTCGCGGGGGTCCGGTTCATGGGCAGGTCGAAGATCCGTTCGCGCTGGGCCGCGTCGGGATGCGGGGCGAAGAAGCTGCTGTACGTGAACGCGCCCTGGTGGGTCTTCTCGTCGACGGACGCGACCCGGGGGAGTTCGTAGGGAACGGCCGTGAAACGGAACACGCTCGCCTCCGCCGCTCCCGTGTGCACGAAGATGGGGGTCTGCGCCGTCTGCGTGTAGAAGAACGTCAACATCAGGGCCGGCGCCGAACCCGCCTCGTACACGTACCCGCCCTTGGGCAGGGGCAACGTCTGGTTGATGTGCACGACCTGGCCCGTCGAAAGCTGGGCGGGCGCGTCCCAACTGAGCGTGTCGAGCCAGCGGTCCTCCTCGCCGTACCAGAACCCGATGGGTTTGATCGAGAACGAACTGCCCCAGCTCGCCTGGGGATGGTTGGAGTGGAACCAGAGCTCGAAGCTCGCCTGCGTGATCCTCCACGAAAGGGGCCATCCTGCGTTGAACTTCCAGGGCGCGTACTTGCGTTGGCCCAGCGCGAACTGCGCGTCGGTGAAGCCGATCGTCTCGGGGACCTCACCCTTCGCGGGCGGGCGCGTCGTCGAGAGGCCGCGGTCCGTCGTGAGGAACAGCTCGAAGGTGACCGGTTCCGGGTCGGGGACCGTTTCCTCGTCGGTGGCAGAGGTCGGGGCCCCGTCCGTCGCGTCCGTCGAGTCGAGGCCCAAGGCGTCCTCGTCGACCTCGGCGGCGCATCCCGCCACTAGGATGGCGGCGACGGCGGCAAGCGACGCGCTCGTGTTCCTCATCTGGCCCCTCGGCCGAGGGGCGTCGCGAACCATATGAAGGTTTGGAGACGGTTCCCGGACGCCCTCAGGCGACCTTCAGGGAGCGGACGACGGCGTTCTCGACGCGCATCGATTCCTCGAGGCTGATGGCCAGGCGCTCCCGGGTGCGGTCAAGCATGCGGCGCTCCTTGGCGGACATGGTTCCGTCCGCCCAAGCGATCTGGACCTGCTCCTTGTAGAGGGCGAGGTGTTCGGGATGCGACATCGCGGCAAGCGGTTTCGCGTTGGGGACCGCGGCGCGCGAGAGCCGGTCGGCGAGGCGTTGGAGGGGATGCAGGGCGAGGAGGAGGACGGCGGCCGCCGCGATGCCGACGATCGAGTCGAACCGGGTCTCGAAGTAGTTCTTCGTAAGCTCGGTC
>JACPAO010000004.1 GCA_016180755.1 Methanobacteriota archaeon | reverse complement strand
GCGAGGGCGGCCGCCTGCGCGACCGAGCTCACGTTGTAGGGCTGCCGCACGCAGTCCAAGTAGTGCACGAGCGCCGGATCCATCTCTAAGATCCTGTACGGGACCCCGACCTCGCGCAGATCGAACGCATGCTCGGGAAGCTCAACGAGGCCGAAGAGGCCCTCCGCGCCCGCGTCCTTCCCATCCTGGGCTAACCGCGACGTCAAGCAGTCTTATGTAGCGCCGCGGCCGTTGAGCGGGCGCCCGTGCTCGTCGACGCCTACGGCCGACCCCTTACCGACCTGCGCATCAGTGTGACCGAGCGCTGCAATTTCCGCTGCTTCTACTGCCACAACGAAGGCCAAGGCACGCCGGTCGCCTCGCCCGGGGCCCCCCACGGGGACGAGATGACGCCCCGGGAGATCGAACGGATCGTGCGCGTCGCCTCCGAGGTCGGCGTCCGCCAAGTGAAGCTCACGGGCGGCGAGCCGCTCGTGCGGGGCGACGTCGAAGAGATTGTCCGCCGCCTCAGCCCGCTCGTCGAGGTGTCGATGACGACGAACGGCTCGATGCTCGAGCACCGCGCCCGGAAGCTCAAGGAGGCAGGGCTCGCGCGCGTGAACGTCTCGGTCGACTCGCTTCGGCCCGAGGAGTTCGCCGAGATCCGCGGCGGCCAGCTCGCGCCCGTCCTTCGCGGCGTCAAGGCGGCCCTCGACGCGGGCCTCGCCCCGCTCAAGCTCAACCTGGTCCTCTACAAGGAGGCCCTGCGGCGCCTCGACGAGATGATCGAGTACGTGGGCCGCACGGCGGGCCTCGAGTTGCAGCTCATCCAGTTCATGCCCGAGATGGCGTGGCAGAAGGCCCATGCCATCGACATCCGCGAGGTCCACGAGCGGCTTGCGCGCCTCGCCTCCGAGTCCGTCCAGCGCGAGATGCACCACCGACGCCGCTACCGGATCGGCGAAGCGTGGGTCGAGCTCGTCGACCCCGTCAACAACTCGGACTTCTGCATGAACTGCCACCGGGTCCGCGTGACGCACGACGGCCACCTCAAGGGCTGCATCAACCGCAACGACGGCCTCGTCGCGACGCGGGGTCTCGACGACGAGGGCCTGCTGGCGGCCCTTCGGCGCGTCGTCGCGGAGCGGGCGCCGTTCTACCGGCCCGTCCTCCCGACGCCACGCGCCGTTTGACACAAGCCTTATGAACCCGTGTCCGGGCTGCCCGAGCCTGCAGGTGGGCCTTACGAAGATCCTCCGAACCGTGACCGTCCTCAGCGCGCTCGCATTGTTGATTGCATTCATCCCGGCCGCGGCGGCCCAAGGTGGCCAAGGCCAGAACCGGCCCGTCATGATCGAGATCGTCAGCCCCGACAAGGCGAAGACGAACAAGACCATGGACATCGTCAACGGCAGCGCCGAGGCGAAGTTCCGTGTCGGCTACAGCCGGACGAGCGGCGGCGGTGGCGGTGGCGGCCCGATGGGCGGCGGTTTCCTCCGCGTCTGCCAACCCGGCACGATGATGAACATCAAGCTCAAGACCGACCCAGCGGAGATTCCCGGCGCCCACATCATGATCTCCCCCGCCCAGGTCTCGTATGACATCGGCCAGCAGGTCCCTCCCTCGGCACCCATGCAGGGAAACACCCGGGTCTGGAAGGATGCCACCATCACGATCCACTACCAGGGCAACCTCACGAAGCCCACGCTCGCCCCGTTCAACCTCACGCACGAGGCCGGCACGGTCTCGGGTCCCGGCTGCCAGCCCAGCGCGCCCACGACCGGCAACCCCGCCCAGCACGCGAAGGTCGGCATGAACCTCACGCTCCCGTACACGCCGCCCGCCATCAAGGCGAAGGCGGTCCCCAAGGAGGAGGGCTTCCTCCCGGGACCCGGCTTCGTCGTGGTCCTCCTCGGGCTCGCGCTCGTCTTGGCGCTCGGCCGCCGCCGGCTGGGGTAGGCGCGCCGCGTCCACGTTCGGTCCGCCCGGGCGGAAGCGTCGTCGCGCGAAACCTTAATCCGAGCGACCCAATCGAGCGCCGTTGAAGTTCGACCTCGTCGTGATTGGCGGCGGCATCATCGGCACGGGCATCGCCCGGGACGCCGCGCTGCGCGGCCTGAAGGTCGCCCTGTTCGAGAAGGACGACTTCGGGAGCGGCACCTCGAGCCGGTCGACGCGCATCATCCACGGCGGACTCCGCTACCTCGAGAAGCTCGACTTCGATCTGGTCCACGAGGCGCTCCAGGAACGCCGACGCCTCCTCAAGAACGCGCCCCACCTCGTCGAGCCGCTCCCCTTCCTTTTCCCGGTCTACAAGGACCACGGCCACACCCTGCCCGTCCTTTGGGCGGGCATCGGCCTCTACGACGTCATGAACCTCCGCCGCGGGATGCCCCACCACCGCCTCCTTCCCGCGTCCCACGCGCTGCGGCTCGAACCCTCCCTGCGCCACGAAGGCCTCCACGCCGGCTTCCTCTACTACGACGCGCAGTGCGAGTTCCCAGAACGCATCTGTATCGAGAACGCAATCGACGCGGCCGCGCATGCGGCACGGATCGAGAACCACGCGCGCGTCGTCGGCTTCCTCCAGGAGGCGGCCGAGGTCTACGGCGTCCGCGTCCGGCACACCCACGACGGACGAGAGGAGAACGTCGAGGCCTCGATGGTCCTCAACGCGACCGGTCCCTGGCTCGACGAGGTGGAGCACCTCTACGACCCGAAGGCGCCGGGCCGGCTGCGGCGTACAAAAGGCGTCCACCTCGTCGTGCCCCGGTTCAACCAGCACGCGCTCATCATGGAGACGCGCGACGCGAAGCGCGTCTTCTTCGCGATTCCCTGGGGCGAGTACACGCTGCTTGGGACGACCGACACCGACTACGAGGGCCCGAACGAGGACGCCGCGGCCGACGAGGACGACGTGCAGTACCTCTTGTCGGAGATCCGGGCCCAGCTCTCCATCGTCCTCAAGGAATCCGACATCCTCTTTACGACCGCGGGGCTGCGGCCGCTACGTCGCCAGACCGGCCGGGCGACGGCCGACATCACGCGCAAGCACGAGTTCGTCGACCACGAGCTCACCGAGGGACGACGCGGCCTTGTCACGGTCGTCGGCGGCAAGATCACGACGTTTCGCAACATCGCGGAGGAGGCCGTCGACCTCGTGTTCCACAAGCTCGGCCGCCGCTGCCCGCCCAGTGCGACACGGAACCGGCCGCTGCCGGGCGGCGCCGTGCACGACTGGCCCGCCTTCGCCCGACAGTTCCGCGACGAGGCGCAGAAGGCCGGCATGGCGCCCGACCTCGTCGCGCGCTGGCTGCGGGTCTACGGTTTCCGCGCGAAGCGCGTCCTCCAGATCATCGAGACGGACGCGCTGCAGGGCGAACGGTTCCTGCCCCTCGAGCCGGTCGTGAAGGCCGAGGTCCAGCTCGCCGTCGAGGAGGAGTTCTGCGACGGCCTGTCCGATTTCATGCTGCGGCGTTCCATGTGGGGCCTCCACGCTGGGCAAGGGTACCGGGCCCGCGACGCCGTCGCTACGACGCTCGCAGGGCTTCTTGGCTGGACGGAGGAACGCCGGCAGGAGGAGATCGACGTCTACGTGTCCGTGCTCGGCCAGATGCGCAGCGCGGCGCTCTCGAAACGGCCCTCGGCCGTGGCCTAACGGGAAGAGGGCCGGCCGGAGAAACCGACGTCCCTCCGGCCTGGGATGGTAGAGGGAAGGTCGCCGCCTATCCCGACGTCTGGATCCGGCCTTCGCCGCCCCAGACGATGTTGAAGTGGGTCGTTCCGCCGGCCGACGGCTTCGAGGTGCTCTTGCCTTGGCCGGTGACGGCGAAGAAGCCGTCGTCGTCGGAGGCGCCGTTCGTGTCGCCTTGGGCGTTCATGGCGAGGATGCGGCCGCTCGTCTGGTTCTGGGCGACGGTGTGCTCGCTCCGCTTCCCGGCGAGCTCGAGGTTGAACTTGAAATTCCCTTGCGGGAGGCCCTGCGCGATCGCGCTCGCCTGCTGGGCATGGAAGTTCACGAGCAGGGTGAAGTTGGCGACTTCGTCGCCCGTTTCCGTGCTGACGATGACGATCTTGGCCTCGACGTCCGTGGCCTTGATCTGTACGCCGTTGCCATTGGGCGTCTTGCGTGTCCCTTCGCCGGACACGTTCATGGTCGCCGAGTACGCGTTCGAGCCGGCGCTCGTCTGCGTCGCGACGCCCTCAAGGTTGAGTTCGATGTCGACGTCCTCGACCGCCGGCGCGCTCAGGGCGACGGGAGCGAAGGCTACGGTCACTACTACGGCTGCAAGGATCACGGCTCGCATGTTTGCCACCCGGACGCGCAAAGAGAGTCTTGTACCATAAACGGCCAGGTTCGCCCAAGTAAAGCGCCCGCGGATTCCTCGGACCAGGCCCTATCCCGGCCGAGGAGTCCGCGGCTACCCCTTGATGACGCCCAGCGGGCGAAGCCGGACGACCTTGCGACCGAGGCCCGCCCGGTGGCAGACATCGACGACCTCGTCGACGTTCTTGTACGCGCCCGGAGCCTCCTCCGTGACGCCGACGCGGGTCAAGGCACGCACCTGGATCTTGTTCGCGCGAAGGTTCCGCAGGACCGCGTCGTGCTGGAACGCGCGGTTCGCCGCGGCGCGCGAGAGTTGCCGGCCGGCGCCGTGGCAGCAGGAGCCCCAGGACGCCGCGAGCGCCGTGTCGGTGCCGGCGAGGACCCAGCTCGCCGTGCCCATGTCGCCGGGGACGAGCACCGGCTGCCCGTGCTCGCGGTATTCGGGGGCGACCTCTTCCCGGCTCGGGCCGAAGCTCCGGGTCGCGCCCTTGCGGTGCACGAGGAGACGTTTCCGGGCCGTGCCGACGCGGTGCTCCTCGAGCTTCGCCATGTTGTGGGAGACGTCGTACACGATTCCCATGCCGAGCGATTCCGCGTCGCGCCCGAACACGCGCTGGAAGGCCTCCCGCGCCTGGAAGGTAAGGATTTGGCGGTTGCACCAGGCGAAGTTGGCCGAGGCCATCATGGCACCGAGGTAGTCCTGCGCCTGCGTGGATCGGAGCGGCGCGCAGGCGAGTTGGCGGTCGACGAGCGGGATGCCCCATTCGCGTTCATGGGAGACGAACGACTGAACGTAGTCGGTGCAGACCTGGTGCCCGAGGCCGCGGCTTCCCGTGTGCATCATGACGACGACCTGCCCGCGCCCGGTGAGGCCGTAGGCCTTCGCGGTCGCCTCATCGAGGACCTGATCGACGGCCTGGACCTCGAGGAAATGGTTGCCGGAACCGAGCGACCCTACCTGCGGGCCGCCGCGGCTCTTCGCCTTGTCGCTCACGGCGTCCGGCCGCGCGCCCTCCATCCGGCCCCGCTCCTCGAGGCGGCCGATGTCGGAATCCCAGCCGTAGCCTTCCTTGACGGCCCACTGCGCGCCTTCGCCGAGCACCTCGTCGATCCGGGACTTCGTCGACAAGGCCCCCTTCCCGCCAACGCCGGTCGGGACGCTCGAGAACAGGGCGTCGACGAGCTCCTTGAGCTTGGGCGCGACCTCGTCGACCGTGAGGTCGGTGCGAAGCAACCGGACGCCGCAGTTGATGTCGAAACCGATCCCACCCGGCGACACGACGCCCGTCTCGGCGTCGAAGGCCGCCACGCCCCCGATGGGGAACCCGTACCCCCAATGGATGTCCGGCATGGCGAGCGAGCGGCCCACGATACCGGGAAGCGTCGCGACGTTCGCGACCTGGTCGGCCGCGTTGTCCTTGCGGATCCCCTCGAGGAGGAGGGGGCTCGAGAAGATGAGGCCCTCCGTTCGCATGCCCGGCTTGTACGTGCGTGGGATGACGTAGCGGTGGGGCGCTTCTTCCACGAGCGGGACCGCGGTTTTCTCGCGCGGCGCCGACTCAGCTGACTGCTGGCCGCTTACGTCCATCGTTGCGCGGGTCGAGAGCCGCAACACTTACAACTCTTTCTGCGGCGCACGCCCTGGAGAGCCCCTCCACTTACCTTGCCGGCAGTGGCATTGAAATAGAGACCCGCTGATTTCATTGCAGAGGGCGGCGAACGCCGCGTGGTTGGGCCCTTTCGATGAGTTCTGAAGCCTCTGGTTCCCCGGGACGCAGGCAGACCAACGTCCGGCTTTCCCCCTCCCAACTCGTCCGGCCGAGGGTCCGGCGCGTCGCCGAGGCCGACATCCGCATCGACGACGGCTACGTCTGCGTCACGCTCCACGTACCCGAGGTCGAGGACTCCGAGCTCCGCTACTCCATCCGCCGCCGTTACCTCATGGTGTGGGGCGAGAGCGCCCACCGGGAGCAGCACCTCGTGCACCTGCCGCGCGCCGTCGACCCCGAGCAGCACAACGTCCGCTTCCAGAACGGGGTCGTCGACGCCCGCATCAAGCTCAAGGCCCCCTAGGCCTTGCGAGGACCCGATGCGGCGCGTGCTCGTCTACACGCCGGACCTGCTCTTCTACTCCCAAGTGAAGGGGACCAGCGAAGCCCAGGGTTGGACCGCGCAGCACCTTCGGGCGAGGGCCCTTCCCGCCGAGGGCGTCGACGGGGACGCCCTCGTGATCGACGCGACCCGGGACCTTGACGGGGCCTGGGCCGTCCTCGAGGCCGCGAAGGAAGCCTGCCCCTGGCTCATCCTCGTCTGCCACCAGCACAAAACGATGGAGGTCGCCGAAGAGGCTCTCCGCCGCGGCGCGACCGAGGCCGTACGCCGCGGCGCCCTCCTCGCGCGGCTGTCGGAACGGCTCGGGGCGAAGCCCCCGGGAGTGATGCCGTTCACCGGGAAGCCGCCTGTCGATTGATGCCCAGAGTGGGCGCAACCCCCACACGCACCCTTGATAGGCGCCCGAGGCCTTCAACCCTCGTGGAGAAAGGCCCCGCGAACGTGGCCTCCAAGGCCCCTGGCGTCCCGCCGCTTGTCTACGCATGGCTCGGCGTCATGGCCGTGTGGGACCTCGTGATCGGGGCGGTCGCCGGTTTCCTGGTCGTGGCCGCCGGCATCGCGGCGCTTGTCTTCCTGGAGCTCGCCGGACGGGGCCAGCCTGGGATCCCGGCCCCGGGTCTTTATCCGGGTCACCCGCCGGCGCCCCAAACTAGAAGCGCCTGCAGAGAGTGATCCATCCCTCATGTGCGACTGCTATCCTTGGATGGACCAGGAAGAGTGGCACGAAGCCGTCCCTCGAACGGAGACGCGGATCGTCCGGAGGAGCGCCGTCACCGACGCGAGAAGCAATCCACCGCTCGTCGTCACACGATAGGGGGGGTTCGCTGAGGTAAAGAAGGCGCAGCCTTCTCCCGGGCGCGAGGGTCCCCACGCCGACACACCAAGGCTCGTTCACCCCGATGGCGCCTCCCGCCCCGCCCGCGCCCATGGCGCCCGTGCCGGCCATGCCGACCGCCGCCCCCATCCCCGGCACGAACCGCAACTCGATCCTCGCCCTCGCCTTCGGCGTGGCGGGCGCGATCCCCGCCGTCATCGGGATCGTCGGCGACGAACTCGTGGGCGTCCGCGCGGGAAACCTCGCGATGGTCCTTCTCCTCGCGGGCCTCGCATGCTCCATCACGGCGATCGTATTCGGCGCGCTCGGCATCCGCCAGGCGAACCGTTACGTGAACGCGGGTCCCTCGATGGCGATGGCCGTGACGGGGCTCGTCCTCGGCATCCTGGGATCCCTGTTCGGCGTTTTCGCGTTCCTCGTCGTGCTCCTTTTCTTCGCCCTCTGCGCGGCCTGCGCCTCGGCCGCCTCCATCCCCGCGGCCGCGGCCTCCTTCGCCAATCCGTTCACGTCCCTCGGCGCGTGGATGCGCGCGACCTGGCGAAACCTGCTACGCGCCCCGGGTCGCGTCCTTCTTGCTCACCACCCGGCCTGCGCGGCCTTCGACCGCGACGTCGCCCGCTTCGGGCCCGCCACGGTCTGCGCGGGCTGCATCGGCGTCGTCGCGGGCGCCGCGGCCGGCGTCGCTCTCTTGCCGCTTCTCGCGCACACGATTCCGGCCGGCGGCTGGCTCCTCGTCGGCGTCGCGCTCGCCGTGGTCGGCGCAGCGACCACGCTCCTTCGCGTGAACCTCGGAGTATCGGGCCGCGTCGTGGCGCGGATGCCCGTCGGCTTGGGCCTCGTCGCATTCGCCGAAGGCCTCCTGCGGCTGCCGCCCGAAGCCGCCGTTTCCGCGTTTGTCGCAGCCGCGTTCGCGTCCGGCCTCTTGGGTGCGCTGCGAATCTCGACCATGCGCGCCCGGATCGCCGCGGCGGCGTGAGGCGCTACGCCTTCAGGCCCAAGAGGTCGGCGAGGACCGCCATCTGCGCCCACAACCGGTTCTCGGCCTCGTCGAAGATGAGGCTCTGCGGCCCGTGCGCGACGGCGTACGTGACCTCGTGCCCGTAGTGCGCCGGCAAGCAATGCAGGAACCGCGTCGTCTTCTTGCCGGTCGCGGCCATCGCCTTGTCGTCGATCGTGTAGCCCGTGAACGCCTTGAGCCGGCGGCTCTCCTCACGTTCGTCGCCCATCGAGACCCAGGTGTCGGTCGCGACGACGTCGACGCCCTTGAGCGCCTTGTCGGAGAGCTCCGCGACCGTGACCGTCGTCCCGTGGGCGTCCGCGAGCTTCTTGGCCCGTTCGACCCAAGCGGCCCCCGGCTGGTACTCTTTGGGCGCAAGGATCCGGACGTTCATGGCCGCGACCGGCGCCCCGAGGAGGTACGAGTGGGCGGTGTTGTTGTCGCCGTCCCCCACGTACGCGAACTCGAGGCCGGCGGTCTTTCCGAAATGCTCCTTGACGGTGAGCCAATCGGCGAGGATCTGGCATGGGTGCTCCTCGTCGTCGAGCGCGTTGATGACGGGGATCGACGCGTGCTTCGCGAGCTCGCGGACGTTGTCGGCGTCGAAGGCGCGGTACGCAATGGCGTCGACGTACCGGCTCAGGACCCTCGCGGTGTCCTCGACGGACTCGCCGCGGCCCAGCTGGATGTCGTTCTTCCCCAGGATCGTGACATGGCCGCCGAGCTTGCGGAAGCCGACCTCGAAGCTCACGCGCGTGCGCGTCGAGGGCTTCTCGAAGATGAGGCCAAGGTTCCGTCCGCGCGCGGCCTCGAGCATCTTGGGCCCGCGCAGCTGGGACTTGAAGCGATGGGCCGTCTCGAGTAGCTGGGGGAGTCGGTCCTCGATGTCGACGATGGAAAGGAAGTCGCGCTTCGGTTTCGTCTTGGCGATGGCTACGGTTTTCACGCTTTCACCTTGACTGGCGCGCCCAACAGGGCCTGGGTGGCAAGATGCACGTGGGCGAATTCGTCCTCGAAGAACCGCCACGTCTCCCGGTGGGCCTTGTGGAGGGCGTTGCGTGAGGCGGTGACGGCGGCCGGTTGGGTGCCGCCGGGCGTCCTCTTGGCGGAGATGCTCGCTTGGGCGCCGAGGTGGCGGCGGATGTCGCGGCCGATCTTCGGATGGAGGCGGCGCAGCTCCTCGACGGGCAGACCGCGCAAGGGGACGCCCTTCTCGACGGCGCGGCGGACGGCGGTCGCCGCGGCGTCGTGGGCGTCGCGGAACGGGACGCCGCGCTCGACGAGGTAGTCGGCGAGGTCCGTCGCGTCCCCGTACCCAAGCTCGGCGGCCTCGGCGGTCCGCTCCGCGTTGAAGGACACGGCGCGCAAGGCGCGCGCAAGTAGCTCGACGTGGGGGGCCACCCGTGGGTAGGTCTCGATGAAGACGCGCTTCTGGTCCTGGAGGTCGCGGTTGTAGGCGAGGCTGAGGTTCTTTCCGGCCGCGATGGCGGCGGAGCGCGAGCGTCGCGACGAACAGGAGTTCCGTGACGAAGTCCCGGTCGCTCACGGCGTCCATGGCGTTTCGGAAAGGCCGCCGGAACCCGAGGGCCGCCGCGGTGTGGGCCGGCTCGATGGGGTGGCGCGTCCCGGCGAGGGCCCCCGCGCCGAGAGGGCTCACGAGGATCCGTCCGTAGGCGTCGCGAAGGCGTTCGAGGTCGCGCTGGAAGCGCTCCGCGTGGGCCTGGAGGTGGAACGCAAGGTCCACCGGCTGGGCGACCTGCAGGTGCGTGTAGCCGGGAAGGACGGTCCCCGCGTTCTTCTTCGCAAGAGCCAAAAGGGACGCGACGAGGTCATGGAGGGCCTTCGCGAACGCGAGGCTCCACCTGCGGCCGAAGAGCCGCAGGTCGAGGGCGACCTGGTCGTTGCGGCTGCGACCCGTGTGGAGGCGCTTGCCCAGGTCGCCGAGCTCCCTCGTGAGGCGGACCTCGACGTTCATGTGCACGTCTTCGTGGGCCGGGTCGAGCCGGAACGTCCCCTCGATGGCCTCGTGGTAGATGTGGCGAAGGGCTTCTGCGAGCCGGTCGGCTTCCTGTCCCGTGAGGATGCCGGCGTGGCGCAGGCCCTCCACGTGCGCAAGGCTTCCGAGGACGTCGTCCACGGCGAGGTGGGCGTCCTCCGGGGTCGAGTCGAGGAAGGCCTGCGCGCCGGGATCAAGCTTTCTTGCGAGGCGTTTGGGGCGTCGACTCACGCTTGGCTTCTCCTTGCGTTCCGGCCTTGTTCCACACCTTGAGCGGTAGGCCCCAGATCTTGATGAAGCCCTCCGCGGCGGTGTGGTCGTAGCTGTCCTCGGTCCCGTAGGTCGCGAGGCTCTTGTTGTAGAGCGAGAACGGGCTCGTCCGGCCCGCGATGGTCATCGTGCCCTTGAAGAGCTTCAGCTTCACCTGGCCGGTGACGCGGGTCTGCGTGTGCTCGAGGAAGACCTTGAGGTTGTCCATGAGCGGGCTGAACCAGAGGCCGTTGTACGTGAGCTCGGCGAACTTCTGCTCCACGGTCGGCTTGAACTGGAGGACGTCCTTGCTCAGGACGAGCGTCTCGAGCTCGTGGTGCGCGTAGAGGATGACCGTCGCGGCGGGGCTCTCGTAGACCTCGCGGCTCTTGATGCCGACGAGCCGGTCCTCGATCTGGTCGATGCGTCCCACGCCGTGCTCGCCGGCGACCTCGTTGAGCTTGAGGACGAGGTCGAGGAGCTTCATGCGCTTGCCGTCGAGGGCGACGGGGACTCCCTTCTCGAAGTCGATCACGACCGTCTGCGGCGCGTTCGGCGCGTCCTGGGGGCTGTTCGTCCAGAGGAACGCCTCCTCGGGGGGCTCGATGGTCGCGTCCTCGATGGGGCCCGCCTCGATGCTGCGGCCCCAGAGGTTCTCGTCGATCGAGAAGGCCTTTCCCTTCTTCACGGGGACCGGGATGCCGTTCTTCTCGGCGTAGGCGACGGCCTCGTCGCGCGTGTAGATCCATTCCCGCATCGGCGCGATCGTCTTGAGCCCCGAGTGGAGCGCCCCGGTCGAGACCTCGATCCGGACCTGGTCGTTGCCCTTTCCGGTGCAGCCGTGGCTGATGAAATCGGCGTTCTCCTTGTACGCGACCTCGGCGAGCTTCTTCGCGATGAGCGGCCGTCCGAGGGCCGTGGCGAGCGGGTACTTTCCGCCGTAGAGGGCGTTCGCCCAGATGGCGTACCGGATGTAGTCGTTGCAGAACTCGTCCTTCGCGTCGACCGTGTACGTGGCGACCGCGCCGATTTTCTTGGCCTTGGCCTCCGTGGCCTTGAGGTCCGTCCCGTCCTGCCCGAGGTCCAGCGTGCAGGTCACGACGTCGAGGTTCTTCGTGGTCCGAAGCCAGTTGATCGCGACGGAGGTGTCGAGGCCGCCCGAGTAGGCAAGCACGACTTTCTTTCGCGTGGAGGAGCCGTTGCCGGAAGCCATGGGGCCGTTATCGAAGGTCCGCCGCTTATAGCCGTATCGCCGAGGAAGCGTCAGGGCGGGACACGCCTGTCCGAAACGGGGCACGGGGGCTCTCCGGGCCAGGCCTGATAAACGCTTCCCGTCAAGGATTGATATAGGGGACGGGCCAAGAAACGGCCGCCCATGACGGCCACCGCGAGCGCACGCCCGGGCCCCCCGCGCGACTCGCGGGCCAGCGCCCGGATGGCCTGGGGCCTCGTCCTGGGCAGCTTCGCGCTCTATGCGGCGTTCTTCCATCCCTTGGGCACCCGAATCGGGCTCGCGTACATCCCGCTCGGGATCGGCCCCATCGTCCTCGGGGCCTGGTTCTTCGGTCGCCGCGGCGGCCTCATCGCCTCCGTCGCCATGATGGCGATGGGCGATGTCCTCGCCCTGGCCTTCGGCACCATCGAGCCGCCGTTCCTCCTGTCCGTCACGCACGCGACGCGCTTCGGCGCGGGGCTCCTCGTGGGTTTCACGGTCGGCTGGGTCCGGGACCTCCAGGGGACCCTTGCCGAGGAGAAGGTCCACCTCGTCCAGGAGGTCGACGCCCGCCGCGCGAAGGAGACCGAACTACGCCGCGCCCAGCGACGCCTCGACGAAGCCGAGGAGATCGGACGCCTCGGCAGCTGGGAGGTCGACCTCGCGGCGGCACGCGTCGATTGGTCCCCGTCGCTCCAGCACCTTCTGGAGGCCCCCCTTCCCCAGGGCGACTACGAGGCCGCCTTGGCCCGCGTCCACGTCCAGGACCGGACGCGGCTCGTCGAGAACATCCGCACCCGCCTCCAAGGCAACCTCCCCTTCGACGAGGAGTGCCGGATCAGCCTGTCGGGGGGCCGCGAGATCCGCTTGAGGATCCGCGGTCAGCCGTTCTTCGACGAGGACGGTGCCATGGTCCGGCTCGTCGGGCTTGCCCAGGACGTCACGGCCATCCACGCGGCCGAGGCGGAGCGCCGCCTCGCCGAGCTTCAGCGCGAGGACATCGAGCGGCTTGCGCAACTCAACCAGTTCAAGGGCCAATTCATCGGCGCGGCGGCCCACGAGCTCAACACGCCCATGACGCCCATCATCCTTCAGCTCGAACTCCTCAAGAAGCCCCAGCTTGGGAGCTTGACGGAGGCCCAAGCGAAGTCCCTCGAGATCCTCGAGCGCAACCTGCGGCGGCTTGCGAACCTCATGAAGGACCTCCTCGACGCGGCGCGCATGCAAAGCACGGGCCTCCGGATGCTCTACGAGCCGACCCGCATCGCGCAGA
>JACPAO010000003.1 GCA_016180755.1 Methanobacteriota archaeon | reverse complement strand
GGGCCTGTTTGCCCACTTCAGGGCCGCTGGTGAGCGTGCATCCGCTGAGGGCCACGAGCGCGGCGACGCCAAACGCGTACGTCGGGGACGACGCCATGATGAGGCCCCAATGAGTCGGTTCCGCGCTATTAGGGAGGCCTTGAACCGTTCGAAACTCGGTCCATTTTGTTGGACGGTTCGACGTCGGCCATAAGAAGCCGGAGGCGGAACCAGCCTTCGTGCATCCCCACGTTCGATACGTCCTGACCCTGTTCGGATTGTTGGCGGCCATCGAAGTCGTCGTGTTCCTCTACCCGCCATGGATCGAGTCCATCATTCCACGGTACTACATCCATTACGAGGTCTGGATTCCCCTCTCGGTCGGGCTGCACATTGGCTGGTTGTATTGGGCGGTGACGCGGTGGAGGCGACTCGAGGCCCGTTCCGCCAGCTCCCAGTAGACGTGTCCCAGCGTTGGAGAGGGTCCTTGACGGTTGGCGGGCGATTATTAGGCCCAGCGGGACCCCTATCACGGGTGGGGCCGCGGCCGGGCTGCGACGCCATCCGCCCAAACTCCTCCGTTGCGACGGAATCCAGAGTGCCACCCACCCACCTCCGTCGCTGCCCGGCCACAGACCCAACGATGTGCGCGTCCAAATCATGAGAAGAAAAGATCCATCCACTTGGCAATGGGCGTTGCTGAGCGCCGTGTCCGTGGGCTTCCTATTGGCACCGTCCGTGGGTGCGACGCACGTCAACGACGACGAGATCCAGTACGTGCTCCCGCCCGACGCGATCCCCGCCATCACCGAGCCCAAGTTCGGAGACGCGAGATGGTTGCGCGACGCGGACAAAGTAATCGGCTTCGAACACGAGGGCGAGGCGCGTGCCTACCCGCTGCGCATCCTTGCCTGGCACGAGATCGTCGACGACACCGTTGCCGGGCTGCCCGTCGCCGTCACGTATTGCCCTCTCTGCGGCACCGGCATCGTGTTCGACCGGCGGGTCACCGACGAGCCCCTCACGTTCAAGGTGAGCGGCAAGTTGTACAAGAGCGACCTCGTCATGTACGACACCAAGACCGAATCCTTGTGGAGCCAAGTCGCCGGCGAAGGCATCCAAGGCCGCCTGCATGGTCGAACCCTAACGGCCCTGGGCTCCACGCTGGCTCCATGGTCGGAGTGGCGCGCCCAACACCCGGACACGAAGGTCCTCAGCCGGGACACCGGACACGACCGCGACTACGACCGCGACCCCTACGCCGGCTACGACTCCGACCGCAGCATCGGCATTTCGGGCCAGACGCGGGGCGACGTGCGGGGCATGCATCCCAAGGAGTTCGTGCTCGGCTACGAGGAAAACGGCCACGCCCTCGCGTTCCGCTACTCGCGCCTCGCCCAAGCCGGCTTTGCGCAGACCCCGTTCCACGGCCACAGCCTGCTCGCCACGTTCCACGCCGACACCGCGTACCTGTTCGACGCGGCATCATGGACGTTCCACCGCGGCCCCGACGGTGCGATCGTTGACCAGGACGGGTCTGCGTGGGACCCGCGAAGCGGAACGTCGTCCAACGGCCAGGGGCTCACGAGGCTAGCGGGCGTCCCGTCGTTCTGGTTCGCTTGGTCCGACTTCCATCCCGACACCCTGGTGTGGGGTTCGTTCGGCGTCCGGTCGACGACCCCGGCCGACGGCGCGCGCCGCGTGAACGCCGCCCAATCCGTCACCCTGGAATTCTCCGGCCCGGTCAACGAGACCCAACGCGGCGAACCCGCGGCGTGGCTCAGCGTCGACCCTGCCGTGAACTGGACACACCAGTGGAAGGACCCTCAGACCCTGGTCGTCCGGGCACCAGCGGGTTGGCCATTTGGAACCGTGACCGTGACGGTGGACGCCGCTGTCCGCGATGCGAACGGGACCCTGATGGAAGTGCCATATTCGGCCTCCTTCACGGTGATTTCCTATGATACCCCGGGCCCAGCAACTTTCAGCGTCTTGTTGGCGGCGGTCGGGGCCGTCTTATGTTGGTCCTGGCGCCGCGGTCGGCGACGGTGACGGGTCAACGCGTGCTTGATCGACCGAGCCCGGTTCCTCGCGTCGTCGAAGCAGGGCTCCCCAGGTCACCAAGAATTCTTGCCCGGACGCCGCATGCACGAGCCCGATCATTCTTCGTGGGCCCACCCATCCCTTCGCCGGCACGACGGGTCCGGCACCCAGCGACGCAAGAGCCGCCCGGGCGCGGCGCGAATGCCAGGGTCCGAAACTCGCCTGATAGGCCCCAAGGGCTCTTGCCTCCCATATCCGGAGGACCCCCGCCACGATCAGGCCTACGGCGGGGAGCAGGAAGG
Source organism: Methanobacteriota archaeon (assembly GCA_016180755.1). Taxonomy (GTDB): domain Archaea; phylum Thermoplasmatota; class E2; order JACPAO01; family JACPAO01; genus JACPAO01. Next base: position 10,310 of record JACPAO010000003.1, on the reverse strand, counting down.
CCGCTGCGTACGCCGTATCCGCTCCGGTCGCGGCCCACACGAACCCGGAACCCAGGATGGCCGCGACGACGCCCGGCCAAACAGGTAGGCTTCTCCACGGGCCCGGGGTGAAGGACCGAAGCCGTTGCATCGCCGCTCGAACCGGAAAGGCCAGGGCGGCGAGGCCGGCCACGGTTGCGAGCAACGTGAAGTAATCGTTGGGAATGAAGACCCGGTTCCAGACGCCAGCCCCCGGTTTCGGGGTCGCCCCATAGATGGTGGTGTCGGGGTGAAAGTCCTTCCACGCAAACCAATACGACGGGACCGCGACCAGGCGGTCTAGGCGCTCGTCGGTCCAATCCGTTCCCACTTGGCGCTGGCCGGTGGCACGATGCCAAACGGCCCCGTTGGCCTCCTGCATGCGGGCCGCGTCGAGGATCGTGAACGTCCTGTTTCCCGTGGTGAAGAACGAGGCGGCGCCCGACCAATACGTGACGGTAATGTTGACGCTGCCCAACCGGTCCTGGAAGACTTGACGCTCCGCGATGGTGCGCACGGGGTAGGCGCGGTGCTCGCCGTTGACGCTCAACCCGTAGACGAGGTCCTTCGTGAACAACGCGCGGTCGTGGTGGCCGATCGGGAAGAGAGCGCCTTCGCGTTGATCGTATCCGGCGTAGGGATCCGAGTACGCGGGAATTTCACCGGCGGGGGCGAGCACCGTCGCGTTGGGGTGAAGCTCCCGAAACGACGACCAGGGCAGGACGACGCTCGGCAGCACCGTCAATGTGTGGCCCTTCAGCGGGCCTTCGATGGCCTCGCCCGTCAACTGGGGCCATAGGCTGCGGGTCTCTTCGTCGCTCATCACGAGGTTGTTCCGCAGGAGTTTCCCGGAGACGACGAAGGTGAGGGTCTGTTCTGCTACGCGCCGGTCGAAGACGATTCCCGTGGCGCACAAGGGGCACCAGGTGGCCGCGACGGGGACGCCTCCGACCTCGTCGTTGACGATTTCGTGGAAGTTGAGGAGTCCGATCGGGTAGGCGTGGGCCTCCCCTCCCATCTCGACGCCAAGGACAAGTTCGGTGGAGGCCTCGTCGACCGCGCGAAACTCGTCGTCGGCGGGGAAGAGGGCGGGGATGGCGCCCCGCGGGAGAACATCGTGCACTTGGTCGGGGTCGCCCGCCCGGATGTAGATGGTAGCCGACAAGGCAACGAGGCAGGCAGCGGCGAAGGCGGAGGAGGCGCGGATCCACGTCACATGCGACGACCCCTGCCCACGGCCCCGCGGTTACAAGGCGCCGCTGAGGATGCCGCGGCGCAGCGCCTCCCACTCGTCGGGCTTCAGGAACACTTGGTTCCCTTTCTCCCCGATCATGACGCGTTCGTCGGAGACCTCGACGATGGGGCAACAGTCGGCGGTGTGGCACAGGTTGTAGGTTTTCGTACCCATGATCTGTGCTCATGGCGCGTCGGGGTATTTGTCGGGTGCCGCCAACGGACGCAGTCTCGGTACGGGAGTTGGATTATGTCTTGAACCCCCGTGCCGCCCCAGCGTGGATTCCCGCCCGCGGCGCCATCGCAGAGAATCCTCCACGGTTCAACGACAAAAGGATACGGGCCAGCGGCTTTCCCGTCGTCACCATGGCCATTGACACGTTACCCGAAACCCAGTGGAAGATGCAGATCCTCCAAGGCGTCTGCCCGTCGTGCGAGCGCTCCACGGCTTTGGCCGTCTTCTTCAACCGGGGCGAAATGCCCGTCGGAGGAGCTGTCCAGATTGCGCCCATGTGCCTCTCGTGCGGCAACGTGTGGAGGCTGCCCGAGGTCCGCGCTGAACTCCTGGAGAAAGCACCGTTGGGCATGCTGCGTGAGAAGAAGCCTCGGCCCGGATCGCCCGAGTCCAAAGAACAAGGGTAGGCGAGGACGACCTGTTGCCTGCGCGGACCACGGATGCCGGTCTCACGTGAGCCTCGCGCGTGAACGGCTTTCGGGTTCAATGGAAACCCGTCTTCATGCCGGCGCGGGCTCCGAGTCCCGGTGCGTGGGCTTCGGGTAGGAGGGTCGGAACGATTCCACCGCCGAGACGGCGGCCTCCACGTGGCAATTCTCGCACGTGACGCGCAGCGCCGTCTCCACGGCCTGGCGCAATGCGTCGGGATCGGCGACGGCGCGCACGTTCAGCACGATGCGCGCCGGGGCGGCCCGGGCGTTACCATCGGCCGCAACGCTGGGAAGGTTCAGGGGCGCCGCTGCGGCGGCCTTGACCCACCCGTCCGGCGTCTCCACGTGGAGCTTCACATGGACCGGACGCCCGACACCCTGAATTTCTCGAAGAAGCGTCTGGAGGAAGTCTTCGGCGAAGGCTCGCCAGTCGCACGCCGTGTTGGACTCGATGGTGGCGTTGAGCCAGCCCAGGGCGGCCTCGGCCCGTGCGTACCGGTCGTAGTCCACGTCCAGGATGTGCTGACCCCATGCGCCAGGCGTTCCCAAGACACGCAGCCACTGGTCCAGGCCCCGGCCGGTCTTGGCGCTGACTCGGAGAACGTACGCCCAAGGTACCAAGGCGCGGAGCCGCCCGACCAATTCCTGGATTCGAACTTCGTCGACCTCATCGGTCTTGTTGAGCAGGACGACGTCCGCTTCCTCGAGCTGCTTCAAGTAGAGATAGTCGAGGTCGGACTCGCCGTCGCTCGTCCGCTCGTTCAGGAACGTCCGGAGGCGGTGGGCGTCGACGACGATGGTAATCGGGGCGTAGACGTAGGCGTCGCCGCGGCGGCGTCGAAGCGGGTTAAGGACGGTGGCGCTGATGTCCGTGCAGCTGCCGACCGCTTCAGCCAACACAACCTCCGCTCCCTCCTGGCTCACCAATTCGTGGACGCGTTCCTCGAGGGCGTCGAATTGGCAGCAGAAGCATCCCCGCGTCACGAACCTGTTCGGGATGTTCTGGTCCCGGACGAGGAGGGCGTCGACGAGGTCGCCGCCTTGGTCGTTCGTGATGACGCCCACCCGAAGACGGGCCTCCCGGAGGCGGGCCGCGGCGGCGAGGATAGTGGTGGTCTTGCCGGCGCCGAGGAAACCCCCGACGAAGGCGATGACGGTCCGAGCCATACGTTCGTTCAATCCCAGATTAGGGTATCCCGTTAGAAAGCACCGCGCTTCAACCCTCCAAGAACCCGTTTACCCGGCCTCTGATGGGTTCAAGGCCCCCCTTATGAACCCGCGACGCTCCATCGACCACTCGCCGTGGCCGCCCCCTGGATGAAACGCGCCGACGCATTCCTCGCCCAAAGCGTGGACGCGGACGGGCGATTCCACTACGAACGCGCGGACGCGCCCGAGAACCTGGACAGCATCCTGACCGGCGTCGCCGAGCAGGACCCGCAGGGATTCGAGTCACGGCACCACGAGTTGGCCTTCTTCCTCAACGCGTACAACCTGGCGGCCCTCGCGATCGCCGCTCGCTGGTACCGGCGCAGCCGCGGCATCCGGCGCCGCGGCCTGGGCGGATGGTGGGCCCGCTTCCGCTTCTTCTTCCTCGAACGCGTCACCGTGGCCGGGCGCCGCCGCACCCTCTTCGGCCTCGAGTTCCTCACGATCAGGCGACGCTTCAAGGACCCCCGGATCCACTTCGCCCTCGTCTGCGCCACCGGAAGCTGCCCACCCCTTCGCGACGGACTCTTCTCGGGGACGCACGTCGACCAGGAACTGGACCATGCCGCGCGCGCCTTCCTCCGGCCCAACGTCGGCTACAAACTGGACCGCGACCGCAACCGCGTCACCTTCAACCGGATCTTCCGCTGGTACGCCAAGGACTTCGCTCGCATCGGCGGCGCACTGGGCGCGTTGGAACGCTGGGGCCCCAAACCGGACGCCCAGTACGTGCGACGCCACGGGCCCCGGGTCGGGTTCGCCAAGTACGATTGGCACCTCAACCAGGCGGGCGAGCTCACCATCCATAGCGAACCGCGTCCCGCAGCCCCACCGCGACGCGAGCATAGTCCCTAACGAGACCAGGCCTGAATCCGTTCCGCAGAATGGTCGCCAACGCCAGGCGCCGTACGGCGCCGCCGGTGAGCGCCAACGCGGACCGGGATGGCCAAGGGGCGCGTTTCCACATCTCGGGCCCGCGCCTGCGCAACGCGTCCCAGGCCGCCTCGGCCCGCGCCGGCCAAAGCATGGACGTCCGGAACCGTCGCTGAAACTGGTCGGCGCGACCCTCCAGGATCAGGCGCGCAAGCATGGACGCCTGCAAGAGGCCGGGCGCGATCCCCGCCTTCGTGAGAGGATTGGCCGCGCCCGCCGCGTCCCCCACCAAGCAATAGCGGCCCCGCTGGACCAGGCGTCCGCCCACGGGAATCGGCCACGCCTGGAACGAGGCGCCCGAGGCGTCGAGGCCTTGGCGCTTGGCGAGCGTCAGCACCCGGCGCCGATTCTCAGGACCGTGCGGACCCAAGAGCCCCACGCTAGCCCCGTCGCCGCGAGGAAACACCCACCCGTACTCCATGCCCTCGTCGGGCCGCCACACGAACGTGAGGCTCGCCGGATCCTGGGCTGGTGCGTTTACGTGGGCCTGCAGCGCGGGAACCATTTGACGCGGGGCATGGAGGAATTGGGCGACGCGGCTGGAGGGTCCATCCGCACCCACCACGACGTCGCCCGGCAGGTGGGCGACGCCGGCGGCCGAGACTCCCTTGGACCAGTGGATCGTTGCGCCCAGGTTTTGCGCCTTGTGGGCGAGGGCGGGAATCCACGCTTCGCGATTCAAGACGCTTGCCCGGCATCTCAGGATGAGTGTCGGTGGTGCCGGGCCGTCGACCCGGACCTGGCGTATGCGCGACCGCACGTGGTGCCCATGGTCTACGCCGGGGATGAGGGCGAGATGCGTGTCCAGGATGCCCTCTCCGCACGGCGTCGAATGCGGCGCGGGTGCGCGCTCCCAGATGTGGACGTTCGGGCTCGACCCGTTGGCCCCATGGAGCAATTGGATCGCCAGACCCAAGCCAGCGGGGCCGGCGCCAACGATGTCGACACGCATCCAACAACGGCACCCGACAGGGGCGTTATCCGAGTTCCCTTCGGACGGTTCAAGCGAACCGTTAAACCACTTGTAAGGCGGTAGCTTCCCTGAATGGCGTCGCTCGCCCAATACCTAGGACCCGCCAGGTCCCTCTGCCCCACCTGTCTCAAAGAGGCCCCCGGCGGCTACTTCACCCAAGCCGGAAAGGTCACCCTGCAGCGAAACTGCCCCGACCACGGCAAGACGACGAGCCCTTTTTGGGGCGACGTGGAGCACTACCGTTGGACCCAACAGATCGAGCAAACGGCGCTAGGGGATGGGTCGCAGGCCTGTTGCGCGCCCGGGACGCCGGGCTGCGGCGGCGACGCGACGAGCCGCCGCTGCGTCACCGTCGTCCCCATCACGGACGCGTGCAACCTGGAATGTTCCTACTGTTTCGCCTCCTCCGGCCCCGCGCAGACCCACCGCTCCCTCGACGAAGTCGGGACGATGCTCCGGGGCGCGTTTCGGGAAAGCGGCGGCCCTACCCCGATCCAGCTCAGCGGCGGCGAGCCCACCATCCACCCCGACATCCTGTCCATCATCGCGGATGCCCGACGCACTGGGTTCTCCCACATCGAGGTCAACACGAACGGGATCCTCGTCGCCAACCGGCCCGGCTTCGCGGAATCGCTCCACGACGCCGGCGTGACGGCCCTCTACCTCCAGTTCGACGGGACGACCGATCCGACGTACCGGGCGACGCGCGACGCCGACCTGTGGGACGTGAAGCAACGCGCGGTCCAGCGAGCCCGTGAGGCCGGCTTGACTGTGATCCTCGTGCCGACCGTTGTGCCCGGCGTGAACGAGCACGAGCTGGGCAGCATCCTCCGGTTCGCCCTGAAGAACCGGGATGTCGTCCGGGGCGTGAACATCCAGCCGGTGCGCCACTTCGGCCGTTTCGCCGAGGATTCGGGCCACCTCAGCCTCGACCGAGTCGCGAAACTCCTGGAGGAACAAACGGGCTACCTTCGCGCCCGCGACCTGTTCCCGGTCCCTTGCTGCAGCTCGGCCTGCTACGCGGCCACCATCCTCCTGCCCTCCCCCGGGGGCGCCGTCCCCCTGACCCGGTACTTGAGCGAGGCGACCTTCCTCAAGGCTCTGGCGAACGCGGGGGAGCGACGCTTCATGGACGTGTTGGCCGGCACCCCCGACGCGCAGCAGGTAGCGAAGGACGTGGCCTGCGCGTGCGGGATCCCCTTTTCGGGGTTGGCGGCCAAACTCATGAAGGAGACCGTTTTGGTGAGCGTCACCGGCTTCATGGACAGCCAGACGGTCGACCTGGATCGGATGGGCCGCTGCTGCGTCCGTGTCGCCACCCGCGACGGCCAATTGGCGCCCTTCTGCGGCTACTACCTCACCGACGAGAAGAACGAGTACGCGTGGCGCAACCACACCTACCCCGCCGACGCGCCCAAACCGAACGGCGTCAACGGCCATCGAATCCTTCCGAGGACCGTATGATCCCCTTCACGGCGGGCCCCGCTGCCGACTGGGACCTCTTACGGAGCGTGCTCGGTGAGCACCTGCACCCGGGCGGCGCCGCCCTGTCCGAAAGAGTGCTGAGCCTCGCGAGTCCGCCGCCCAACGGAGCCCTGGTCGACGTCGGATCCGGGCGCGGCGCGACGCTCCAGCGTGCGCGCGCCCGGTGGCCGTCGCTGCGCGCCTTCGGCGTCGAACCCGGCGCACCAGGCGCAGGAGGGGACGGCGTGACGATCCTGAGGGGCCGCGCCACGGAGATCCCCTTGCCCTCGTCGTCCGTGGACGCCGTCATCTCCGAGTGCGCCCTGTGTTTGTCGGGCTCGTGGGAGCACGCGTTGACGGAGGTGCGCCGCGTGCTGCGGCCCGGCGGGCGCCTCGTCTTCAGCGACTTCTACGCCGAAGGCCCGGTGCCCAGGGTCCCGGCCGTGGTGGGCGCCCTGGCGTGCCTCCAGGATGTCCGAAGCGGAAACCAACTGCTCACCCTGCTCGAGGGGGCTGGCTTCGGGTCGGTCCGGCTGCACGACGAGTCGGGCGCGCTGCGGGAGCTGGAAAACCGCGTCCAGCAACGCCTGGACGTTCGCGGACTGCTGGCGCAACTGGCCCACGCCGCAGCGGACCCGACGTGGAAAGACGTGCACGGGTTCCTCGAGGACGCCATCCAGGCGCGGGACGCGGGCGCGCTCCGTTACGGGATCTTCTCGGCGACAAAGTGAGGGGGAGGGAGAGGCGCCCCGCCGGAAAGCGGCGGGGCGACGTGGGGCGGCGTTTAGCCGCAACAGCCGCACGAGGGCGCGGAGCCTTGCTCGTCTTCGACGGGGCTGGCTTGGTTTTTCTTTTTGGGATCCATGGTGGGAACTCCAATCTGTCCATCGGCTGCCTTGGGTGATATGGTTCGGCTTCAACCGTTGGAAGCGGCCACCGGCCGCTAACTGCACTCCAGCATGCAGGAGGTGAAACCCCTGGGATTGTTCAGCGAGAAGGAGAAGTTCGCGTGCAACTGCGGCATGTCGTTCAAGACGAAGGAAGAGTTGCAGGCGCACGCCAAGAAAGAGCACAAGATGTAGGTCTCGACCTCACCTCGCTGGCGGGGCAGGGCCGATTGCTTCGGCCCTCCTCGTCGGCGGGAACCTTGTTTCGAATCTCAGTTCAGGCGGCTATCTCCGACTTTGGGGTCCCGTCGTGCAATGCGGCATGCGCGTCTCGCTCGCGTTCACGATCCCGCGCCCGCATGACGTACCGCGCGCCGAACACGATCACGAAAACGTACAGAATGCTGAACAAGACGTAGGCGAGCCACGTCTGCCCCGCGAGCCACGCGGTGCCTCCAAGAGCCGCCATCGCGCCAAGGGTCGCGGGCAGGTGGCATGGGCAGAAGACGACTGCGCCCACCATCAACGCCACGCCTTTCCATCGGGATTCGGCGGGAGCCGCCTGGCAAACGGCGCAAGGGTCCGTCACGTCCCGAATCCGGGGCCTGGGGCCTAATATGAGTTGCCTTGAAACCTCGAAAGTCGGCTTCGAACCCCTAGCCCGCGTCGGCCAGCTCCCGGGAATCGTAGAGGGCGCGACCCAGGCCCCGCACGTGATGGAGCGCGTCGTGCTCCTCCACGTCGACTACGAGGACGTCGCACTTCTTGCACATCTTGAGTTCGATTTTGCGCGGCACCGTTTGTTGTTGGCCCGCGGCCTTCAATTGGTTCGCGTCCAAGGGTTCGACCTGAGGATATGGGGGGGCTTGGCTTACTCGGAGGGGGAGCGTTCCCCGGCGCGGATCTGGGACTTGAGCCAGTTCGCCTTGGGCGGCAAGGGGCACACGTAGCCGTCGTTGTAGGCGCAGTAGGGGTTGTACGCCATGTTGAAGTCGAGCACCCCTACGTCTTGGGCTCGTCCGTCGAGCAGGGGGTTGGGGACTTCCACGTAGCGTCCCGCCTCGTAGGTCTCGTCGCCGCTGGACCCGTCCCGGAAGGGCAGGAACAGTTCGTCAGGCTCGTGGGGGGCGTGGCCGTGGTGGTCGTGTCGCGCAGCGTAGAGAGTTACGCGTTCCGAGTCGCCGGAGGGCAGGTCGAACGTGGCCTCCGCGTACTCGAAGAACTCGTTGGGCGCGATTCCCCGGCTGGCCACGAGGCGAACCGGCTTGGCTGCGGGGAGGCGGCGGAACGTGGCGCGGATCCGCCACGACGCGCTCACCGGATAGTAGGCGAGCCCCCGGAAGCCCGCCTGGTCCGCGGGGCGCAGGGGCGAGTCGGATCCGTTTGCGAAGAACCGGTCCTTCTCTTTGCGCCACGCGAGCACGTCTCGTTGCCACTCGTCTTGTTGGGTTGCCTGCAGGTTTGCCATGTTGCCCTGATTCACCCGGGGCCGGCCTTATGGCGTCGTTTCAACCGTTCAACAACGTCTTTGAATCCTGGAGGCCTGGTAGGCGGTTTTGTGGACGCCCGTGACCAAGGGGAGCTTTCGGCGCGCAGAATTCCTTGGCTGACGCCCGACGAGGTCCGTCGGTTGGACCAGGCCGCCGTGGCCGGACGGGGACTGCCGTTGGAACTTATGCTGGAGCACGCGGGGCGGGCCATGGCGGACCTCTTGGACGCCGTGTCCTCGAAGCCCATTCGAACGATCCGCGTGCTTTGCGGCCATGGCGGCAATGGTGCGGGGGGTTTGACCGCCGCCCGCCACCTGCTGCAACGCGGCCACGAGGTCGTCGTGTATCACGCCGCCTCGTCCTCGAGGACATCGTCGGAATGGCGCGATTCGCTTCGGCGATTCCTGCGGTTCGAAGGCAAGATCGGCGCCCACCCGCGACCAGAGGCCGGGGATGTGGTCGTGGATGCGATGCTGGGCTATTCCCAGCGCGGTCCGCCCCGGCATCCCTTCGACGCATGGATCCGGGCGGCCAACGAAACTGGCGCATTGCGTATCGCGTCGGACGTCCCGACGGGGGTGGACCCCGCGACGGGCGCGCCTTCCGAGGTGGCTTTCCGTGCGGACCACACGCTCATGCTCGGGGTCGGAAAGGCGGGCCTTCGTCGGACCGTGGCGCGCAGCCACGCGGGGCAGCTTTGGTTGGCGGACGTCGGCTTCCCTCCGAGCCTCGGCGCCCGTCTGCGGCCACCGGCCTGGGTGTTTGCGCGGGCGGGTGGACGAGCGATCCGGATTCCGTTAGCCGTACATGGTGGACAATGATTGGCGGGCGCGCGTCTCCGCCGCCTGCGTGCGCCGGCTGGTGTCGCGGATCGTCTTCTCGATGCGGGCCGCCTGCTCAATCAAGGGCTCCAGGTCGACGCCCACGCGGATGAGGTGGTCGTCCAACACCTTCACTTGGTACGCGGCGGCGCGGGCGTCCGGGTGGCTTTCGTGGGCTTCCGTGACCAACACCAGGGTGGGGCGGTTGGTCGCGTGGCTCATGACGAGCAGCGAGGCGGGGACGCCGGCCACGATGCCGTCCGTGAGGGAGGGGAGTTTGGTCTTCTTGGCGAAGTCGACCGCCATCTTGCCCGAGGCGACCGTTGAAACCCTCGTCGGATCGACGCTCTCCTCCACGGCCTGCGAGTCCAAGATCACGACGAGTTCCACCCCAGTCGCCTTGAATCGTTCCTCGAGCGCCTCGGCGACCTGCCAGAACGCTTCCCCGGACAGGGGCACGCTGCTGGTGACGAGCATGAGGCTTTCGCATTTGGAGCCGGGCCCGCACACGACCTCCTTCCCGTAGACGGCGATGGGGGGTTCCCATTCGCCGCGGCGCACGAGCACGGAGGGCGGCGTGGCGTGCGACCACAGGGAGCCGAGGAGCGGAAGTTTC
>JACPAO010000002.1 GCA_016180755.1 Methanobacteriota archaeon | reverse complement strand
TGTACGGCCACCATGCCCAGCGGCGTGCCGCGAGCGCCAGGGCCGTCGCGGCACCCGCCAGCCCCATCAATAGAGGCCACGCAAGGCCCGGGATCGCCGCGCCCGGCGCGGGGATTGTCGCGGACGCCGGAACGCTGATGGTGGCCGCGTTCGCATCCACTCGGGAGGCCAATGACGCGGTACCAGGTTTTCCTGGAGACACTGAAAGGCGCACGACGCCCGTGACGGATAATTCCCGACCGCCCAGTTCATACAGTTTCGTCTTTGAGTGGAGCGCCCCCTCGGCCCCGACGAACGCGGCGATGCCCGTGTTCTCGACCATCATCGCCGGCGCGACCCATTGGGCATGACCCGCCTCATGCTCGATGGCTGCGGTTCCCTCGGTTACGTCAATTCGGACAAGCTGCCAATAGTCGGTTCGTGTCGCACCTCGTGGACCTACCTGCGGACCCGTCACGTTGTCATACCACGCGCCGCTTCGAAAAACCTCGCGGCCGTCGTCTGAGATGACTGTGACGTTCGGCCCCCAGACGTAAACCGTGAACTCGCCGCTGATCGTGGCCTTGTGCGGCGCCCTGGTCTGCAGGATCGGGTGGCCGGGCGTCGTCGGGTAGTCCGCTGTGAGCTGGCGTGCCATCGGCCCGAGACCGACGCTTCGATTGGAGAAGGGCCCGCTCGTCCAGGTTTGGCCATGGGAGGGTGCGACTGCCGCGGCACCAGCTTCCCGTACCTCGCCTTCCGCTGCGCGCGCGACGACGAGAATGGTGGCCTCGATGGACGGCGCGGTCGCCTCAAGGCCCACGTTGGAGAAGGTGCGCTCGCCCCAGGATTCTTGCGGCGGACCCAGGCCCACAAAGGACTCGCTCGGGTCGTTCGGGGACGCGCCCGCCCCCGTGTACTGGACGCGCGACCAGTTCACGGCGACGCGTTCCGCCCGGAGACTCCATGATCCCGACAGCCCGCGGGCGGGTTCGGATGCGAACCTCGCGGCGCCAACGCTCGAGGTCGTCGCGGTGGTGTTTCCGTCAAGCATCGCACTTCGCCAGGTCATGTCCCCCCGGAGCTCCGTTTCCTCGCCCATTTTGGCGACCGAGGGGCCGGCGAGACCCGCGAGAAGGACCAAGCCGAGGGCCCATGAGGCCTTGAGCGCACCGGGTTTCAAAGACATGGCAAGATCAGCAAGGCGGGATGCAAATGGCCGGCCACAGCAGACAGACGAGGGGATCGCACGGGACCGGCAGGCACGCCAGGTCAATCGTGACGCTGGGTGGCACGGAAAGCACAACGAGGACGCAGGGGCCGGAATTTTCGCTTTCCCCCGCCTCGTTGACCGCGGTCACCGTGTAGGAGACGAGCGTCGTTGAGTCCAGCGAGACTTCATCGATGAATGTCGTCGTCTCCGACGTGCCCAGGTAGGTAAACCCGTTCGGGAAAACGGCCTTGTAGAGCCGGTACTCCAGAACCGGGGCCCCGCCATCGTCAACGGGGGCCTGCCAACTGAGCACCATCGTGTCGTCTACGCCGCTGACCCCAATGAGCGCGAGCGGGGCGCCGGGGGGTGAAGGGTCCTCGGAGGCCACAGCCGGGGGCACCGCGCCGATAAACAAAGCAAGGACGACCAGCGCTGCGCCCTTTCGAAACAAGCCCGCCAAGCTTCCAAGCCCCCGCTCTGCAACGGCCACCCCGTGATGGGGGGCCCTCCTTTGTGGATATAACAGAAACATCTCGAATGGGGCGAACGGTTCCTCGTGCGCAGCGATTCGCAGCCTTCGATGGTCGGCCGAGGGCGATGCGAGCGCAGAACCTTGAACCGACGCGGCCTGTTTTCCGGGCCGTTGCCGCGCAAGCTATTTGAACGCGCGGGACTACGTCCGGCCACTTTCGCGGAGGAGTGGAACCCCATGCGTCCCTTGTTCATCACGATCGTCGTCGCTGCCGTCGTTGCCGTGGCCTTCTCGGGCTGCCTCGAGGCCAAGAGCACAGCCTATCACGCCTTCGGCACCAAGGGAAGTTTCGCGTTCGGCTTCGCGTACGGCGGCGGAAAGACCGTCCAGCCCCTTGACGCCCCCGTCTTCCTCGACGTGAACGACGAGGCGAACACCGGTTTCCTCGTCGTCAAGGGGAAAGCCGCCGGGCAGGACCTCGAGGTCCACTTCGACAAGTTCGCCCCGGCGAAGGACTTCCACGACGGCGGCCTCGCGGCCGACTTCCGGGAGCACGGGGCAAGCGGCACCGGCGACAAGACCATCCCCGAGGTCGATCTCGAGATGGCCGGCTGGGGCACGGCCACCTACAAGGTCGGCGGCGCCGTCCAGAAGGACCTCGGAGGGAACGACCGCTTCGCGGCGCACTTCATGGTCATCCGCAACGGCGTCCGCGACGACGCGACGGGCGCGATCTGGGCCGACGCGAACAAGACGAAGCCATTCAACCCCTTGGAGCCGGCGATGGGCCTCTCGGTCGATGGCGACTGGGAGTTCCACCTCGTCCTCAAGAACCAGACGCAGAACGGGACGACCGGCGCAGCCGCGCCGTTCGGGCCCATGGGCTTCCGGGGGACACCCAGCAACCAGATTACGCAGACCGACAGGCTCTTCACGACGACGGTCCTCGGCGGGACGGCCTGGGCCTACTTCAACGTCACCGGGACGCCGACGGCCGCGGGGAACAACGTGACGTTCACGATCAAGTCCCCGAGCGGCGCGACGGTCCTCGCCCAGCGCGTGGGGGCCCCGACGACGCCGAACCCGATGAACCCGCAGGCGGCGGCGCAGGCCCGATACTTCAAACAGGTCTCGTTCCCCGTCACGGAGGCGGGCGACTACTCCGTCACGACGACGGGACAGATCACGCCCCAGGGCGCCTTCGAGATCCGAGGCGTCGCCATCCCGCCCGCCGCCCAGGTCATCAACTTCTGGTGGGAGGAACTCACGTTCGGCGCTGACGCCGAGGCGACGGCCCACGACAAGGGCCTCATCGACGAGGACCATTCGCACGGCGGCGGGAACGAGACGGCTGACGCTGCCCGCCCCCGCCTTCGCTAGGGCGGGCCACGCATGCGCGCCACCGTCGCGCTCGCGGGCGCCTGCCTCCTTCTCGCAGGCCTGGCGGGCTGCTTCGGCGGCACGAAGGAGACGGGTTCCGTCGAGGGGGGGCTGCGGCTTTTTTCGGGCGGCCGGATCTGGACCGCGGACCCCAAGAACCCGGAAGCCAGCGCCCTCGTCGTCGCGGACGACACGATCGTGTTCGTCGGCTCGGACGCCGAGGCCCGCTCGCGGTACCCGACGGCGGCCGAGACGGACCTCGGAGGAAGGCGCGTGCTCCCCGGCCTCATCGACAGCCACACGCATTTCCTCCGCGTGGCGGCCAACTGGAACTGCGACCTCGCCAAGAACCCCCTCGATCCCAAGTACGACAACTCGCAGCTTGCCGCCCTCGAGTGGGAGCAGAGCCGGCTGCAGCGGATGACGTACCACGAGGACACGAACCGTAGCGGCTCGACGCCCGCCCATGGGACGACGAGCTTCAACGACCGCGCCGTGGCCGAACGCGGGGTGGCGTGCGGCATGAAGGAACTCAACGCGATGGGCCTCACGATGACGGCGGAGGCGGGGATGCTCAATTGGGCCTACTTCGACCTCCTTCGCGACCTCGAGGTGGGCGGGAAGGCGACCGTGCGCCAGAGCCTCTACATCGGGCCCTCCACGTTCGACGAGGCACGCCGCCGCGGCGCTTCGACCGACTTCGGCTCGGACCTCGTCCGCGTCGCCGGGACCAAGTACTACAGCGACGGCTGGCTGGGCCCGCGGACCGCCGCGCTCCTTTCCCCCTACACCGACCGACCGTGGTCGCGTGGCGTCTTGTTCCTGGAACAGAACGAGGCCGATGCGGCTGTCGCCGAGGCCGTCAACCTGGGGCTCAAGATGGCGACGCACACGATCGGCGACCAGGGCCTTGCCGTGATCCTCCAAGCCTACGAGAAGGGCGGCGTGAACGCGACGATGCGGCCGGCCTTCGAGCACGCCTCGATGGTCCAGCCGCGCTACGTCCCCCGCCTGAAGGACTTGGGCGCCGTCCTTTCCTACCAGCTCAGCTTCGCGACGAGCGACCACACGTTCACGGAATCGGCCGTGGGGAAGGACCGCGCCGCCTACACGTACGCATGGAAGACGCTCATGGACGCCGGGATCCTTCTCGCCGGCGGGAGCGACTTCCCGATCGAGACCATCTCCCCCTTCTGGGGCCTGCAGCGCGTCGTCACCCGGCAGGAGCTCGACGGTCGACCGCCGGGCGGCTGGCAGCCCAGCCAGCGACTCACCATGGAGGAGGCGTTGCGGACCGTCACGTGGAACGCCGCCTACAACCTCTTCATGGAAGACCGCGTGGGAAGCCTCGAAGCGGGGAAGCTCGCCGACTTCATCGTCCTCGACCAGGACATCCTCGCAATCCCGCCGCACGATGTGGCGAAGACGTGCGTCCGCGAGACGTACCTCGCCGGCGTGTTGGTCTACAGCGAGGCCCGCCACTCCATGTGCTCGCGCGTCAAGTTCACGGGGGAGCTGCCCCGCCGCGACCCCGTCGTCCTCGAGCGCCTCGAGGCCATGATGCGCGAGGACGGGCCGCTCGCGATTATGTAGGGGTTGCCGCCCGGTGCCCGAAGCGATTTTCTAATAGGCGCCTCTAGGACCGACCGTGCGTGCCGTGCTCGCGGCGGTCATGTTCGCCCTCCTCACGGGCACGGGGGCCGCGCCCAGCCACGAGGAGATCCCCCCGCATTCCGCGAGCGTCGAGCACGCGACGCACCTCCCGGCCCAGCCGTCGCGCGGCGAAGACGTGCGACTCGACCTAGGCCTCTTCACGACCGCGAACGCCTCCTCCGTGAAGGTCGTCTACTGCCGCGTGGAGCGGTACGCGTGCGCGCCCGCCCTCACGGCCCTCCGGACGGGCGACCGACAGTTCAACACGACCATCCCCTGGCACGCTGCGTTCTTCGCCGAGGTCGAGACGGTCGGATACCAATTCGAGATCCATCACGCAAACGGCACCGTCGAGACGTCACCGAGGGAACACTTCCCGCAGCGGCCGGCCGCGCTCCCGGAGGCCGGCGGAATCTACTATTACTACGCCCTGCCCCGCGATGCGCCCGGACCCTCGCTCGTCCTGGGCCTCCTCGCCGTGGGCGCCCTCGCCTGGATGGGAGGGCGTCGCGCTTGAAGATCACCGCGCAGGCCGCGGCGCTCCTCGTCTTCCTCTTCGTCGGCGCCCTCGGCGGACTCTACGTCGCCGTAGGTTCCGTCGAGGCGGCCCCGCCCGACTTCCGTGTCCCCACCACGAAGAACGAGACGTTCACGCTCAGCGAGCACCGCGGCGAGATCGTCGTCATCGAGTTCTTCGGCACGACGTGCGCGCCCTGCCGGATCATCGAGGCCGACCTGAAGCGTGTCGTGCCCACGTGGAACGAGTCCCAGGTGGAGGTCGTGAGCATCGCCGTCTGGGAGGAGGGCGTCGACGAGCTTCAACGGTACCAGGCCGAGCACGAGATTCCATGGACGGTCGCCCAGAACGCCGACCGCGCGAACGTCAAGTACAACGTGTACGACATCCCGCACGTCGTCGTCCTCGACCGCGCGGGCCAACTGGTCTTCCAGGAGAAAGGCTTGGGCATCACGGGCGACGGGATCGCGGCGAAGGTCCAGGCCGCCCTCGCGAACGAGCTTTCTGGGGAGAGTCTCGTGCAGTATGGCCTATTCGGGCTCGCGGCGGTCGCGGGCGCGGCGGCCTTCTTCAGCCCCTGCGCGGTCGGCATGCTGCCCGCCTACATCGCGCACGCCGTTCGAACCCCGGCGCAGGGCGCGCGGGCCCCGAGCGGCCTTGGCGTGGGGTCGTGGGCGGCCCTCGGCGTCCTCCTCGTGTTCTTCGGCGTGGGCGGCCTCGCCCTCATCGCGGGCCCATGGGTGACGCGCTTCGTCCCGTTCCTCCAACCGCTTGTGGGTTTCCTCCTCATCCTTTTCGGCGTGCTGCTTCTTGTCCGCCCGTACTCGTTCGTCCTCCAACGCCTCACGGCCCCGCTCTCGCAGTGGGCCGCCGGCCAGCAGGAATCGAGCCGCACGCCGGGATCCTATTTCGCCTACGGCATCGGGTACGGGGCGGCCGCCGCCGGCTGCACCACGCCGGTCCTCCTCAGTGTCCTCGTGACGGCCGCTGCCTACGGGCCTTTTGTCGGGACCGGGATGGTCGTGATCTACGCCGTGACCGGCGCCTTCTTCATGGTCCTCGTGACGCTCGCGGCCGCCACGTTCCGCGAAAAGTTGGGCCAGCGCCTCGTCCGATACGCGCGCCCGATCGAGGCCGTGAGCGCGTTCGTCTTCGTGGCCGCGGGGCTGTTCCTCATCTGGTACGCGATGCGCGCGGACACGTTCGCGGTCCGTTAGGTCCCATCGAGGCCGCGCGCGGGGTCGTCGTGGGCGCTTTGTCCCGCCCCGTTCCCGTTGCGGCGAAGGTCGTCCACGCTCAAGGACGGCGACGCCGGAACCGTTGGCGCCACCACCTCCGCGCGGCCCGTCGCCTTGCTCTGCCACGCCGCGACCTGGGAGGTCGGGACCGCGAGCCAAAACGCGAGCGCATCCGGGTCCGCCGCCTGCAGCTCCTCCTTCGTCTCGATCCCGAAGGTCTCGAGGCGTTTCACAGGCAGGTCGCCGTCCGGCTCGAGCGGCGTCCCGGCCTTCACGGCCGCGACGGCGGGGACTTTTTTCGACGGCGGGAGCCCGCTGTGGGCGTCGCCCTGGCGACCGCCCCCCCGGATCATGACGAGCCGCATGCCGGAGAGGAAGAACCCGAAGAAGAGCGGCCACTCGAGACCGGTGGACGAATCCTTCCGAACCCGGGGCCGAAGGCTCTGCTCGTCGTCGACGAGCTCGAGCCGCACCGGTTTCCCCAGCGGGAACGCCACCGGAGCCTTCGCGGTGGTGGCCCCCGTCTGCGGCGGCGCCTCGATGACGAGGCGTCCCGAGGCGGAAACGAAGGCTGTCGCAGGCGGCGGCGGGGGAGGGGCCGCGTGCTCGGCCGCCGCGACCCGTGCGGCATGGGCCGGGCGGGCCGCGCTGGACTCGCCGCGGGTGGCCAGTTGATGCGTGGCGGGCGGGGAGGGCTGCCGCGGCGCGGGCGCGTCAGACGAGGCCGTGGGTTCTGGCACGGCGGCCGAAACGTCCGGGTCGGCCCGGCCCGGGGGAGCCGAGGGCGGGCCACGTCCTTCCGCGGACGAAGTGGGTTGCGATGCCGCGGCGTGCGCCGGCGGACCGTGCTCGGGGGGCGTCGGATCGTTGTGGGCGGCGGGCGCGGCGCGATGCTCCTCGCCGCGACCGGTGGCGCTGTCGTCATGGGGCTTGGCCGCGGCCACTCCGGAGGAGGCCGCAAGGGCCACCGCCGTGACCATGAGCGCGACCCACGCCGGGCGCAGGGCTAGTTGCCAGGAAACGGCGCGCATGGTTCCCATCGTCGATCCTCCTTGCCTAGGCCTGGGTTTGGTTGAGCAGCAGCACCACGGGGAACACCGACTGCGTGAACCGGCGACCGCGTTCGGTCAACGCGTACTCGACGTGCGGCGGGATCTCTCGGAAGATCCGCCGGGCGACGAGCCCCTGCTGCTGGAGCTGCGCCAGCTTCGCCGCGAGTGTACGGGTGCTGATGCCCACGAGCCGCTTCCGGAGCTGCCCGTACCGCAGCGTCCCTTCATGCTCGAGGATGTAGCAGATCTCGAGGGTCCAGTCCTGGAACAGCACACGCGCCGAACCCAAGACCTCGCGAAGCCGTCCCACGACGGGCGCCGCCGGAAGGCCCAGCCGATGCTCCTCTGACAGCTGCTGGTTGATGGTGGCGATGGTCTCCAACTGTTGCTGAAGCGGCGGGGAAACGTTGCGGAATCCCACGCCGTTCACCGAAAAAGTCCGTGCCTCCTCCACTCCACTCACACCCGCGGCCAAGCAAACTTCAGGAGAGTTGGCCCTATCAACTAGTTTTGCTTTGGGACATCCGATGCGAACGGAGTTCGCACTTTACTTGGGGAAAGCGGTTGGAAACGCACGGCAAGTGCGGCCCGAACGCCATGGGCTTTGAACGCAATGCTTCAACGCCGCGGAATTCCTGCTCGCCGTTCCTTTTTTCCGCGGAAAGCCACGAAACGGAGCTCGGCGAGCCCCGGCAATCGTCACGTTCTCATCGGGCGGAACCAGAACCAAGGGAGTGCGGCCCGCCGGCGGGGGGCTCCAAACCGGCGGGCCGCTTCGGCAAGCGTCCTACTTCTTCGTGACGCGCTCGACGTTCTGGTAGTCGACGATGATGAGGTTGTCCGTCGTGAGCGCGTACGAGACCTGGACTTCCCCGGCGTTCTCCGCCGGGCCTCCGCCGAAGTTCTGGATCTTTCCCTTGCCCGAAAGATCGATGATGGCGAGCGTGTCGCCGTTCGGCGGGTTGGTCGCCGCCGGCCCCGCGTCGACGAAGAACAGGTTGTTGATGGTGTCCCTCACGCCGACCTCGATGTAGTCCCCCCCGAAGCCCGTGTTGATCCCGATGAGCTCGGTGCTCGAGGTGGGGATGTGGATGGGCAGCAGAGCGTTGAGCTGGACCGTCGTCACGAGGTCACTCACGGCCTTGACGCTGTCCTTCCCGGTCGTTCCCTTCACGGTCACGGAATCGCTGCCAAGCAGCGGATCGACGGTGAACACGCCGACGCCCGTGAAGCCCAGGACCTGCGGAGATCCCGAGCGCGTCAGCGTCCCTCCCGTCGGGCCGAGCGGCGCATACTCGAACCCGTTGTCGGTCGGCGTCCCCAGGACCTTGAGGCCCTGCCCTCCTGTCTCGAGGTTCACGGTCGGGATCCCGACGATGCCGATTTTCCCCGTCGCGCCCGCCACGCCAAGGTACCCTCCGACGGTCCCGGCGGCGAGGTCGACGAGGACGGTCCCCGCGGCGGCCCCCACGCTCTGGCCGGGCAAGGTGAGGCTGTGCTGGGCGACCGTGATCTTGAGGGGCGGCGACGGCCCGCCGACGTTGCCCGCCGCGTCCTCCTGGCGCGTCGTCACGAGGTAGACGCCGTCCTGGACGTTCGCCATCTCGATCTCGTAGACGCCCGAGGGTTGGGCCCATTGGCGGCCGACGAAGTTCGTGTCGGCGAAGAAGTAGATGCGCCGGTTGGGCTCGCCCGTGCCGATGAACTGCAGCTTGGGGAGCGTCGTGATGTCGTCGTCGGAGATCCCGCCGCTGTCGCTTGAGGCCACGAGGTCCGGCGCTGGCGGGGCGATGGGGGCCGTCATGTCGAGCGTGACGCCGAGCGAGGCCGATTCCCCGCTCAAGCCCGCGGCGCCCGTCGCGTCGGTGATGCGGACCCGCGCGGTGAGGAGGTTGAGCCCCTCATCGAGGACGTACGGCACGGCGAGGAACGGGAGCTGGAAGTTCCCGGGCTGGCCCGCGACGGCCTCGGCGAGCCCCACGAGGGTGCCGTCGTCGTACACCTCGACGCGGTACCCTTCGATGCTCGAGTCGATCGTGCGGAAGGGGATCCCGTGCTTCTGGAGGATGACGTCGTCGACGCGGACCTGGACGAGCGGCGCGGCCGTGTTCGTGAGGTCGTCGAACTCGCTGATGCCGGAGTCCGAGACAGCCATGAGGTCGGGGATGTCGGGGACGGGGGCCGCGAGGTTGACGATGTCCAGGGAGAACGTG
Organism: Methanobacteriota archaeon; assembly: GCA_016180755.1. Lineage (GTDB taxonomy): Archaea > Thermoplasmatota > E2 > JACPAO01 > JACPAO01 > JACPAO01. Next base: position 282 of record JACPAO010000002.1, on the reverse strand, counting down.
TTCATCGAAGGGAACTGGCCCGATTGCGAGAACACGCGCGCGAAGTAGGGTTCGCCCGCGACGGCCGGGATGACGACGGTCTCCGTTTCGAACGTGTCGAGGGTCGGCGTGACCGTCGCGACCGTGTCCCCGAGCTTGTCGAGGACGGAGAGGTCGAGGTCCGCGAACCGGGAGTTCGCGCTGAGGTCGAACTTGAGGACGCCGGTCTGCAGGGCGACGACGCGGAAGAAGTCCTGGTCCACCGAGTTGTGGATGGTGAGGTCGTCGACGCTGTAGGCGAAG
>JACPAO010000001.1:13013-13554 GCA_016180755.1 Methanobacteriota archaeon | reverse complement strand
AGCGCGGTGGATTTCGTCTAGGCGGGCGCGGAACGCCTCCCGCGCGAGGTCATTGGGGTTGATTCCGCTCGTCCGCAAGAACTCGATTTCCTGCAGGGATTCTCGGAATTGCACGATTCCTGTGGCCACGCATGGTATTGGGTCACCAACGTATACAAGGATTTCGCACGAATGTATACGACTCGCACCCCTGCGCCCGGAAAGCCGTGGGCCGTGGCAGAACATCCCACGACCGGGAGACCAAACCTTAATCACGCACGTCGAAATCGGCCCCGCGTCCATGGATTTCCGGCCCACGAGCGAGCACGAACTCCTGCGCCAGACGGTCCGAGAGTTCTGCCAGCGCGAGATCGTCCCCATCGCCCGCAAGGTCGACGAGGACGACGAGTGGCCTGACGAGCTCACGCCCAAGCTCGCCGCCCAGGGCCTCCTTGGCGTCACGGTCGCGGAGGAGGACGGAGGCGCCGGCCTCGACACCGTGAGCTACGCCATCGTCGTCGAGGAGATCTCTCGGGCGAGCGGGAGCATCGGCTTGAGCGTC
>JACPAO010000001.1:11849-12948 GCA_016180755.1 Methanobacteriota archaeon | reverse complement strand
TGGCCCGCGGCGAGAAGCTCGGCGCCTGGGCGCTGACCGAACCCCAGAGCGGAAGCGACGCGGCGAGCCTCGAGACCGTCGCGAAGCGCGAAGGCGACGGATGGAGCCTCTCCGGCCAGAAGCAGTTCTGCACGAACGGCCACATCGCCCACACGTTCACGGTCATGGCGAAGACGGACCTCAAGAAGGGCGTCCACGGCATCACGGCCTTCATCGTCGACAAAGGCACAAAGGGCTTCACCATCGGCAAGAAGGAGGACAAGCTCGGCTGCCGCGGAAGCCCGACGAGCCAGCTCTACTTCGACGACTGCTTCGTCCCCGACGAGCGCGTCCTGGGGAAGAAGCTCGGGGAAGGCTTCACGGGTGCCATGAAGACCCTCGACGCGGGCCGCATCTCGATCGGCGCGATGGCCCTCGGCCTCGGGGAGGCCGCGTACGCAAAGAGCGTCGAGTACAGCCGGTCCCGCCAGGCCTTCGGCGGGCCCATCTCGCGGCTCCAGGCGATCCAGTGGAAGATCGCCGACATGCGCACGCGGCTCGACGCCGCGAGGCTCCTCATCCAGAAGGCCGCCACCCTCAAGGACCAGGGCGAGCCGTTTGGCAACGAGGCCGCCGTGGCGAAACTCTACGCGAGCGAGGTCGGCATGTGGGCGACGAGCCAGGCGATTCAGATTCACGGCGGAAACGGCTACATCACCGACTACGAGGTGGAGCGCTACTTCCGCGACGTGAAGCTGTGCGAGATCGGCGAGGGCACGAGCGAGGTCCAGCGGATGGTCATCGCGAAGCACCTGGGGCTGAGGTGAAGTGGACGAGGCCGTGATCGTCGCCGCCTGCCGCACGCCCATCGGCAAGTTCCAGGGCGCGCTCTCCGACTTCACGGCGCCGCAGCTGGGCGCCGTCGCCATCAAGGAGGCCCTTCGGCGCGCGCACCTCGACGGCAAGGACCTCAACGAGGTCATCATGGGAAACGTCATCACGGCCGGGATCGGGCAGAACCCGGCCCGGCAGGCGATGGTCTACGCCGGCGTACCCGTCGAGGTCCCGGCCTTCACGGTCAACAAGGTCTGCGGCTCGAGCCTCAAGGCCGTTATGCTCG
>JACPAO010000001.1:0-11823 GCA_016180755.1 Methanobacteriota archaeon | reverse complement strand
ATGCTCGCCGCCCAGGCGATCAAGGCCGGCGACGCGAGCATCGTCCTCGCGGGCGGCCAGGAGAGCATGACGAACGCGCCCTACCTTCTCCCGAAGGCCCGGGCGGGGCTCCGCCTCGGGAACGCCGAGATGGTCGACAGCCTCATCCACGACGGCCTCTGGGACGTCTACAACAAGTTCCACATGGGCGTGACCGGCGAGATCGTCGCCCAGCGCTACCATGTGAAGCGCGAGGACGCCGACCAGCTCTCCCTCGAGTCCCACAAGAAGGCCCAGCACGCCACCGAGGCGGGCAAGTTCAAGGCCGAGATGGCCCCGGTCGAGGTCGTCGACCCCAAGACGAAGCAGAAGAACCTCGTCGACAAGGACGAAGGCATCCGGCCCCAGACCACGATGGACAGCCTCGTCAGGCTCCGACCCGTCTTCCAGGGCGACGGCATGGTGACGGCCGGGAACTCTTCCCAGATCAGCGACGGCGGCTCCGCCGTCGTCGTCATGAGCCGCAAGGAAGCGGACCGCCGCGGCCTCAAGCCCCTTGCGAAGATCGTGGGCTACGACGCGAGCGCCACGAAGCCCGAATGGGTCATGGAGGCGCCCATCCCGTCCGTCCGGAACCTGTTCGCGAAGACCAAGACCGGCATTGACCAGGTCGACCTCTTCGAGCACAACGAGGCGTTCGCCACCGCCAGCTGCGCGGTCCGCTCCCAGCTCCACGTGCCGCCCGAGAAGTTCAACGTCCACGGCGGGGCCGTCGCGCTCGGCCACCCGATCGGCGCAAGCGGTGCGCGCGTCCTCACGACGCTCCTCTACGCTCTGCAGGACCGGAAGAAGGACCGCGGCGTCGCGACCCTGTGCCTCGGCGGCGGCAGCGCCGTCTCCATGCTCGTCGAGCGCGTGTAGGGGCGCCGACGGAAACTCGGCCCCCCCGTGCCCGGCCGCTGGACATCGGCAGATCCCAGGCGTAGGGTTCTTAGGCGTCCCCAATCCTCCCGCGGCGCGTGGACCACACGCGGCCCTGGAAGACGGACGCCGAGCTCGAGGCGGAGATGCAGCAGCGTCCCGGCGGCTTCGCCGGCTTCGGCCGCGGGGGCGCCGTCGTCGTCACGCGCGAGAAGCCGAGAAAACCTTGGGCGACCTATGGACTGCTCATCACCTTCCTCGCGGTCTTCATCCTCGAGCTTGTCGTCTACTACGCGAGCACCGAGGACGTCTTCCGCAAGGTCTTCACCATCTACTCGATCGTCAACGACTACGACTGGCTGAACCGCCCCTGGAGTCCTCTTCTTCTTCGGGCCGCAGATCGAGTTCCGCCTTGGGTTCAGGCGGTTCCTAGGGTTCTTCTTCGCGGCCGGAATCCTGAGCGGCATCGTGCAGGCCGTCATCGCCCCGTTCCCGGCCCTCGGGGCCTCCGGAGCCATCATGGGCCTCATCGGGCTCACCATCATGCTCGAGCCCCAGGCACGCATCCTAATGTTCCCGTTCCCGACGCCGATCCCGCTCTGGATCGCCGGCATCATCTTCGCGCTCATCGACCTCGCCGGGGCCATGAGCGGGCTGGTCGGCATCGGGAACTTCGCGCACTTGTCCGGCATGGCGGTCGGCCTCGGGTACGGGTGGCTCCTCAAGCGTCCGCGCCGGCCAAAGAGCGATCTGTTCCGGCCCTGACTATTTGGGCGGCATCGCGGAGAAGCCCTCCGGCAGGAGGTCGTTCACGCCGAACGACGAATACATGTTGACGGACTGCTGGAACGCGATTCCCGGGTCGTTGGGGCCCGGGCCGTGGACCTGGAGGCGCACGAGGTTGTCGCCCCTCAGGGACTTCACCGTCGACTCGGTCCAGTTGTACGAGGCGCGGGGCTTGAGGTACGTGAGGATCATGTAGCTGCTCGTCTGGCCTTGGACGTAGTCCTTGATCACGCCCATCCCAATCTCGTGGTTCACGTGCGGCAGCCCCAGGGAGGGCGTGTAGTCGGCCTCGCTCAACGCTCCCTTGATGTTCGGGACCAAGTAGAGGTTGAACGCGCAGGGGTCGCAGAGCTGCGAGTTTAGGTTGCTCTCGTTGAGCTGGTGCTGGGTGTACTGCACCGTCCATTGACCCAGCTTGATGAACGCCTTGTTCGGGATGGTGTAGCTGTACGCGTCCGGCGAGATCTCGATGGGCTCGAGGACCATCCGGACCTCGGTGACTTCGCCCGCGAGGACGTCGATCTTCTTCGCGTCTTCCCGGAAGCCGAGCGCTTGGACGACGATCGAATATTTACCGGGAAGGAGGTCGTTCATCGCAAACGCGCCGGCGGCGTCGGTCGTGGTCTGCGCCTTCGTCTCGAGCATGCCGACGACGGCGTGCGGAATGGGGGCCATCTCGTCGGTGACGACCGTCCCCTTCACTGCGCCGGTGTCGGCGGTCGTGGTGGCCTCGGGCGCCTGCGTGGGAGACACGCTTGCAGTGGAGGTCGGGCCCTCGTCCACACACCCCGCCAGGAGCGAGCCGAGAACGAGCAGTACAGTCGAAGCCGCGCGTGAACCCCGCATCGGGGCTCCAGGGGCCTCGTGGTTATTTAGCCGTTCCGTCCGCCCGGCGCGATGGGCGCCGGTCCGCGTGGCGCGGCCGTCGCCGTCGGCGCCCCCAGGGTCATCGCGAGCCGCCGCCGAGCACCCGCGAACGAGCTCCGAAGTCTTTACAACGGACCCCGGAATCCGCGGGACGAGCATCCATGGTCAAAACCATCGCCGTCGTCGGCGCCGGCCAGATGGGCAGCGGCATCGCCCAGCAATCCGCGGTCTCCGGCCACAGCGTCATCCTCAACGACATCGAGGAACGCTTCGTCCAGGCCGGGCTCGCGACCATCAAGAAGAGCCTCGGCAAGTTCGTCGAGAAGGGCAAGATGAGCCAGAACGACATGGACGCGGCCCTCCAACGGATCAGGCCCACCACCAACCTCCTCGACTGCGCCAAGGCCGACCTCGTCGTCGAGGCCGTCGTCGAGAAGGCCGACGTCAAGAAGCAGATCTTCCAGAAGCTCGACGCCGCCGCCGGGCCCGCCACCATCCTCGCGAGCAACACGTCGAGCATCCCGATCACGGAACTCGCGTCCGTCACGAAGCGCCCGGACCGGTTCATCGGGATGCATTTCATGAACCCCGTCCCGATCATGCAGCTCGTCGAGGTCATCCGCGGCCACGAGACAAGCGACGCCACGACGAAGACCGTGATGGACCTCTCCCGCAAGATGGGCAAGACGCCCGTCGAGGTCCGCGACTTTCCCGCCTTCGCGACGAACCGCATCCTCCTCCCGATGATCAACGAGGCGTTCTACGCCCTCATGGAGGGCGTCGCCTCCGCAAGGGACATCGACACGTGCGCCAAGCTCGGCCTCAACCATCCCATGGGTCCCCTCGAGCTTGCCGACTTCGTGGGCCTCGACACGTGCCTCTACGTCATGGAAGTCATGCACCAGGGCTTCGGCGACAGCAAGTACCGGCCCTGCCCCCTCCTTCGGAAGTACGTCCAATCCGGGCGGCTCGGCAAGAAGGTCGGAAAAGGCGTCTACGACTACGCGCCAGCCAAGTGAGCGCGAACGCCTTGACCTCTCCCGATCAACCGGCCGAAGGCCACCTCGACTACCGCGTCTTCCGCTTCGTAGCCCTCGGCGGGTCCCGCTTGACCGTAGCGGGCCTCGTCTTCTCCGCGTGGCGGCTCGTTTGGTATGAGGCCTGGTGGACGCTTCCCGCGTGGACGCCCTCGGAGACGCTCATCTTCCTGTTCGCGACGACCGCACTCGCGCTCGTCGTCTCCCTCGTCGCGGCGACCGTGTCTTACCTCCTCTTTAAGCGCCGCGGCGGGAAGATCGAGAAGACCCCGCCTCCTGCCGATTTCGGGCCGCCTACGCAACCGCTCTGACCGTCCAGCGGACCTGCCGGCTGGAATCATTTGATTGGGATCATGTCGAGGGCGTCTTCGCCCCGGATCTTGACCTCAATCCGGGTCGCGTCGTCCTCCGAGGTTTCCCCGTACGAAAGGTAGAGCTGGCGAAGCCGGAGAATTCCCGCCGAGTCGTAGAACCATAGTTTGAGCGCGTGGTTCCCGTTGCCGACCTTCGGGATCACGACGTCCGTTGCGCTGTTTGGAGCAACGCCGTGGGTCTCGTTGTAGAGCTGGTCGACCGAAGAGCCGAACACCGCGAGGCGGTCGAGCGTCACCGTGAATCGGACCACGCGGGGAAGGGCGTTCTCGACGGCGACGGTCACGTTCCGCTCGTGGAACCACAGGCATCCGGAGGATCCCAACGCCAAGGACAAGGCGAGCGTCACGGCGAGCGTCCGTCGCATCGTGCCTACTGTCACACGCGCCCCAAGCTAAGCCTTGCTGGTTTGGACCTTGGGGGAGAGGGGCCGGTTTGATTCCTAAGCGGGGAAACCATCGCGCCGCCGGACGGGAAAGCACAAATATGTGCATCCTACCTCGTTCGAGGTTGCCATGAGCCTCCAACGCCTCGCATGGGTCGCCATCCTGCTCTTGGGCCCGGCGCTGGCCGGGTGCCTGCGCGACCCCGAGACGCGCCTCACGGCCGTCGAAGGCGCCGACCCCAGTCCGACCGAAGGGTACGTGGAACAGACCCAGGCCCCGGCGCCCGAGGAGGCGAACCTCACCACGACCGGCGCAATCCAAGGCGTCGTCGTGAACGACAACAACGCGTCGCTCGAGAACGTCCACGTGAGCCTCCTGGGCACCAACAGTTTCACGAAGACCGACGACCAAGGCCGCTTCGCGTTCGTCGACATCGCGCCAGCCACCTACCGCCTGCGCGCGGACAAGGACGCCTACGAGAGCGTCGAGGAGGCGGTCTCGGTCACGGCGAAATCGATCACCTTCGTGCGCGTGGTGCTCATCGCGCCCGGGACCCTCGGCGGCGGCTTCCGCGAGCACTTCCACGACTTCTGGGACGGCCAGGACCGGTACGAGTTCCTCCGTGGCCAATACATGTGGCCGCCCGACGCCGTGACGAGCGGCGGCGCGAAGGGCAGCACGGCCTGCCTGCCGCGACAGTCCGGCCAGGCCAGCCGCGGAAGCGGCTGCGAAGAGATGCCGATCCCCATCAAGGAGAAGATCGTCCCTCCGGGCGCCTCCCAGATGGAGGTCACCATCAACTGGAAGCAGCAGGACTACGTGAAGCAGGTGGAGTTCCACTACACCACGGCGAACTTCACGAACCCCTTCCCGGGGCTCGCTGACTTCCGGTTCGCCTTGGACCACAAAGTCGTCATCCCGCGCGGCGAGACCCGCGTCGTCGCGCTGGAACCCGTCGACGCCGACAACGGCCACGCCCGCTACACCTCATGGACCTTCAAGATCAAGGCAGAATTCACGCTCGGGGGCGCCATCGTGTTCAACCACCCCGAGCTCATGAACCGCGAGGTCGCACCCTTTGACGTAAAGGTCGACTTCCTCAAGGGCGACCTCTTCGCCGACCCGCCCCACCGCCGCTTCTGGACCAACGGAAGCAAGCTCGTCCTCGCGGACCAGGTCGTGCAGGAGGTCACGGCCCTCCAGAACCAGCGCGACCCCACGACGTTCAACGGCTGCATGAAGGGCAACGTCTGCTTCGCGCTCCCGGGCGACCTCCTCGTCCCGCCCGGCGCCACCAAGCTGGAGGTCACCCTCAAGTACTCGAGCAGCACCACGGCCGTCGACCCCTACATCAGCAAGAAGACACTTGCGTTCCGAACGGCGGCCGTCAATCCCAACACGGCCCAGTTGTCGGACCTCCGCGTCGAGACGCCCAAGACCAACCCCATCGGGACGACGACCTACGTCCTGTCCCTCACCGACGCTGAGACGGACTCCTTCTACCAGAAGCACAGCTCGTGGAGCTTCTTGCTCGCCAACGCCGGGAAGGAGCGCGACCCGGAGTTCACGAACGAATGCTCGACCGGATGCGGCAAGGGCATCTTCCTGCTCAGCGTCGTCGCGATCAACGAGAACTGGGACGCTGACTTCAAGGCCGGAAGGATCTAACGAGGCCCGGCGGTGCGCGCCTCGGTTCCGTGAGTTTCCGACCGGAACGGACCCTACTTCGGCATCGCCGTGTGGTCGGCCGGCGCCGGCTGGCCGTAGAAAACCGAGACCCACATGCTGTACCGCTGCTGGTAGAATACGCTGTACCCCACGTTCACGCCGCTCACGACGGGCTCCGAGGTCGGCCAGACGTCGACCCACATGGTCGCGGGGAACTTCAGGTCCTTTCCGTGCGCGTACTCGAGGGACTTCGTGATGTTCTGGTCGGCGCCTTGGAGGCGGTTCCAGCGGACCGGCGACGAACCGCCCTTCCCGCCGATGGGGCTCGTGTACGAGCATCCCGTCTCCGTGCAGGTCCGCTTCGGGTAGTTCCAGAACCGAAGGGTCTTGCCGAGCGCGTCGTTCGCCGGCTGCCACTGGAGCTCGGCCCAGATGTCCTCGACCCCGCGCACCTCGATCGCGTAGGGGTGCGTGCTGTTGTTGTTGGGGTCGCGAAGGTACCATTGCCCCTGCACGAAGACGCCCTGGCCGCAACGGTTGAGGTCGCCCACGGGCGCCACGTACCCGCCGCACGAGATGAAGCCCTGCATGGGGATGATCCGGTGGAACGACGAGTTCGCCGTGACGACCTGGAGGGCCATCAGCGTGAACGTGACTTCGGACACGCTGCCCGCCTCGACCTTGACGAGGACGCCTTTCTCCGGGACGGTCCGGTACCCGGGCTTCGACGCGACGACGGTCCGTTCGCCGGGGGGCACCTGGTTGAACGTCGCGTGGCCGAGCTCGTCCGTGAGGGCGGCCCGCTCCGGCTCGATGACAACGACCTGCGCGTTCGCGACCGGCAAGAGATCGTCCGTCACGACGGCGACGCTGATCGACCCGGCGTCGTCGGTGGGCTTCGGCTCCTGCGCGGGGGCCGGGGCCGGCGTCGTGGCCGTGTTTAGGACGGGCTCCGCAGGATCGAGGCATCCGGCCGCGAGGATACCCAGGAGGAGCCACCCGATGAACCGCGCCCTCATGTCGAAGCGGCTAGCCCCGTCCTGTGGATAAGAGGTTTGCGGCCGTCGCGGGTCTTGGCGGGGGCCGACCCGACTAGTCCCAGAAGAACCACATGAGGACGTAGCCGGTGATGAGCATGAGAAGCGACACCCACGTCGCCATCCGGAGGTACACCGCGCGGTCCACACGCGAGAGGCGTCCCTCGGGCGCCTCGACGCGGTCGGGGAAGTGCTTGTTGAAGGTCAACGGGCCTCGACCTCGACGACGGGGCCGGGCCGCCGGGCCTCTTGGGACTTCGCGGCCTCCGCCTCGGCGGCTTCCGTCTTCGCCTTGATCTTCTTGAGCCGGAAGATGTTCTCGCGCTCGATCTCCTCGAGCCGCAGCGTGATGAAGTCCTTGACGCCGGTGAGCTCGGGGATGACCTTGAACTCGAGCGCGTTGACGCGGCGCTTCGTCTTCTCGACCTCTTCCAGGAGGCGCTTCATGGTGGTCTCGAGCTCGGCGGCGAGGACGATCTCGTCGCAGAGCGCCTCGTACGCGTCGACGAGTTCGTCGATGACGCTCGACGTTCCCACGATGCCGTACCCGCGCTCGAGCAGCGGCCGCTTGACCTTGTCCGCCTCGACCTTGGGGACCACGACGCCCATGATGTTCTTCTTGCCCATCTTCACCGTCGGCGGCGTGCGGCGCGAGTAGGCGACGCTACGGATCTCGATCTGGCCTTCGTAGGCCTGCGCGATGGCGAGTTTCCGCAGGCAGTCGCGGTAGTCCTTCACGAGGTTCGCCCGGATGTTCTTGACCTTCGGCAGGACCTCGAAGAGCTCGTACATGAGGCCGTCGCGCTTCATCTTGAGGAGTTTGTGGCCGAGCTGGGAGAGCTTGATCTTCGCCTTGACCTTGATGAGTTCGCTGCGGGTCGGGGTGATCGGCTCGGCCATTTGGTCTTCCTCTTAGTGGGCCTTCGCCATCGGAGCGGCCGCCGGCGCCACGGCCTTGCCTTTCCGCGCCGGGTGGTACGCATCGAGCAGTTTCTTGTCCAACCGGGTGAGGATGGATTCGGGCATCGTGGCCAGTAGTTCCCAGCCCAGGTCGAGCGTGTTCTCGATGGAACGGTCCTCGCTCTTGCCTTGCCGTACGTAGCGGTCCTCGAAGAGCTCGGCGAACTCGAGCGTCTTCTGGTCCCGCTCGGAGAGGGCGCCCTTACCGACGATGGCCACGAGGCCCCGAAGGTCGCGGCCTTCGGCGTACAGCGCGTAGCATTGGTCGGAGACGCCCTTGTGGTCTTCGCGCGTCTTGCCCTTTCCGATCCCGAGGTTCATGAGGCGGCTCAGCGACGGAAGGACGTTGATTGGCGGGAAGATCCCCTTGCGGTGGAGTTCACGCGACACGACGATCTGGCCCTCCGTGATGTAGCCGGACAGGTCCGGGATGGGGTGCGTGATGTCGTCGCCGGGCATCGTGAGGATGGGGAACTGGGTGACGCTTCCCTTCTTCCCCTTGATCACGCCGGCCCGTTCGTAGAGCATCGCGAGGTCGGTGTACATGTAGCCGGGGTAGCCCCGCCGACCGGGCACTTCTTCGCGCGCCGCGCCGATCTGGCGCAGCGCCTCGCAGTAGTTCGTCATGTCCGTGAGGACGACGAGGACGTGCATGCCGAGGTCGTACGCGAGGTACTCGGCCGTCGTGAGCGCCAGGCGGGGGGTGATGAGCCGCTCGATGGCCGGGTCGTCCGCGAGGTTGAGGAACACGACCGCCCGCTTCAAGGCGCCCGTCTTCTCGAAGTCGTTCATGAAGTACTTGGCTTCCTCGTTCGTGATGCCCATCGCGCAGAAGACCACCGCGAACTCTTCTCCCTCCCCGCGCACCTTCGCCTGCCGGGCGATCTGCAGCGCGATGTCGTTGTGGGGGAGGCCGGACCCCGAGAAAATGGGAAGTTTCTGGCCACGCACGAGCGTGTTGTTCCCGTCGATCGTTGAGATGCCCGTCTGGATGAAGTCCTTGGGCTGCTGGCGCGAGTAGGGGTTGATGGCGGCGCCGATGATCTCGCGGCGCTCCGAGGAGACGATCTCCGGCCCACCGTCGAGCGGTTCGCCCGAGCCGGAGAAGATGCGGCCCAGGAGGTCGGGGCTCACGGGGAACTTGAGGGTCTCCCCGAGGAACCGGACGGTGGAGTTGCGGTCGATGCCCTCCGTCCCCTCGAAGATCTGGATGGCGACGAGGTCCGCGGCCGTGTCGAGGACCTGGCCCCGCTTCCGGTCGCCGTTGGGCAACTGCACGCTCACGATCTCCCCGTAGCTCACCGCATGGGTCTTCTCGACGAAGACGAGCGGTCCCGCGATTCCCTGGATTGTCTTGTATTCCTTCGTCATTGGGCCATCGCCTCCATCTGGGGCTTGCTCAGACGTTGGAGGTTCTCCCCGAGCTTCTTGTTGATGCCGTCGATGATCTGGTCGAAGTTCTTCTCGAACTTCGAGCGCGCAAGCTCGTCCTTGCCGGCGACCTTCGCGATGTCCCGGACGGTCGCGCCCGACTGGAGGGCGCGCTTCGCGTTCGCCTCGAAGAGCAGGATCGACTGGATCATCTTGTACTGCTTCTTCAGTGACGCGTACGTGTCGACGTCGTGGTACGCGTTCTGCTGCAGGAAGAACTCCCGGATCATCCGGGCGACCTCGAGGGTGAGCTGCTCCGGCTCCGGGAGAGCGTCGCTCCCGACGAGCTGCACGATGTCCGAGAGTTCCGCTTCCTTCTGGAGGAGGTCCATGAGGTGGGCGCGCAGGTCGTTCCAGTCGGGCGCGACGTTGTCGCTGTACCATTTCGCGAGCGAGTTGTTGTAGAGGCTGTACGACTGCAGCCAGTTGATGGCGGGGAAGTGGCGGCGTTGGGCGAGCTTCGCGTCCAGGGCCCAGAACACCTTCACGATGCGAAGCGTGTTCTGCGTGACCGGCTCGGAGAAGTCCCCGCCCGGCGGGCTGACGGCCCCGATGACGGAGACGGACCCTTCCCGCTTGTTGAGCGTGATGGTCCGGCCCGCGCGCTCGTAGAACTGCGAGAGGCGCGCCGCGAGGTAGGCCGGGTAGCCTTCCTCGCCGGGCATCTCCTCGAGGCGGCTGGAGATCTCACGCATCGCCTCGGCCCAACGGCTCGTCGAGTCGGCCATGAGGGAGACGTCGTAGCCCATGTCGCGGTAGTACTCCGCGATCGTGATCCCCGTGTACACCGACGCCTCGCGGGCCGCGACCGGCATGTTGGAGGTGTTCGCGATCAAGACGGTCCGGTCCATGAGCGGGTTCCCGGACTTGGGGTCGGTGAGGTGGGGGAACTCGGTGAGGACCTCCGTCATCTCGTTTCCGCGCTCGCCGCAGCCGATGTAGACCACGATCTGCGCGTCGGACCATTTCGCAAGCTGCTGCTGGGTCACCGTCTTTCCGGATCCGAACGGTCCGGGGATGGCCGCCGTTCCGCCCTTGGCCAGCGGGAACAGGCCGTCGAGGATGCGTTGGCCGGTGTTGAGGGGCACGTCGGGAAGGAGCTTCTCCTTGAAGGGCCGCGGCGACCGGACCGGCCACTTGTGCATGAGCCGCAGCTCCGTGCCGTCGGCGAGCGTGCCGATGACCTGGTCGATCGTGAAGGCGCCGGAGTTGAGGGTCTTGAGCGTCGTCTCCTTCACGGTGGGAGGCACCATGACGCGGTGCTCGATGCTCTTCGACTCCTGGACGGTCCCGAGGATGCTGCCGCCCGCGACCTTGTCGCCAGGCTTCGCCGTCGCCTTGAAGTCCCACTTCTTGTCGTGGTCGAGGCCGGGTACGTCGACGCCGCGCTTGATGAAGTCGCCCATCTCCTTCTGCAGGTCCTCGAGCGGGCGCTGGATCCCGTCGTAGATGCTCGTGAGGAGCCCGGGCCCGAGTTCGACGGAGAGCGGCAGGCCCGTGTTCTCGACAGGCTCGCCCGGCCGAATGCCGCTTGTGTCCTCGTAGACCTGGATGATCGACTTTTCGCCGTCGATCTCGATGACCTCGCCCATGAGGCGTTCGGTCCCGACGCGGACGATGTCGTACATGCGGGGCGCGATGCCCGTCGCCGTGACGACGGGGCCCGAGACCCGGAACACTTGGCCTTGTTGCTTCGGTTGTGCCATACGTTTACCTTCCTAGGATTCTCATTTCCATAGATCGACGCCGACGGCTTGCTTGAGCTTCTCCCTGAGGTCCGAGTCTTCCTCGGCGCCGATGGCGACAAGCGTAGGGCGGTCGCGGGTCTCCATGACGAGGACGCCGACGTCGGGGTCCTTCATGGCGCTTCGGACGCTCTGCTGCAGGCCCGGCGCGTCGCTCGCCTCGAAGGTCTTGCGGACGCCCGCCAGGCGGAAGCCGAGCACGAAGAGTGGGTCCCCGACGACCGCGAGTTCCATCCTAGATCACCACAAGTAGGTTTTCGATCTCTTCCTCGGACAGCTTCGACTGCTTTCCGCGCGCGACGGCCCGAAGGTTGCGGACCTCGAGGTTCTTGCGCATGAGGTAGTTCACGATCGGCAGCACGGAGAGCGGGTTGAGCTGGCTGAAGGACTGGGCGAAGTCCGCGAGGTACCGGGTGAGCGCGAGCATGACGGGCGTGAGGGTCTTCTGCGCCGGGGCCTTCACGAGTTCCTCCTTCACGGCCTCGTAGATCTTGTATTCCTTGAGGCGCTCGACGAGGTCGTCGAGGTTCGGGGCCTCCGCGAGGCGGCGGAGGTCCGCGGCCTTGAGCTCGTGTCCGCCCGGAAGGAGCAGGTCGAGGACGTTCGCGGGGGAGTCGGCGCGGCTCTTGAGGCG
>JACPAO010000116.1 GCA_016180755.1 Methanobacteriota archaeon | reverse complement strand
AGGCCTGCTCGGGAATCGCGCCGCGTCGAATGAGCTCCAGGAACACCTTCGGTCCGTCGTCGTGCCGCCGCGGGGGTTCCTGGCCTTTCTCTTGGCAAAGGGCATCGACCGCCAGGATGAGTCCGTCAAGGGCGTGAGCGAAGGGGACGGTCGGTGAATAATCGTCGTCGCGTGCGACGCGCGCCAAGGCGTCCTCGAGAAAATGGTCTGCCTCGAAAAGTTTGATGCGAGAAACGTCCCTCATTTCGGGGCATCCTCCACCCGCTTCACGAGGAGCGGCGTAACGCTCAGGTGGAAGTCGTCCAGAACCCTGTTGGCCGCGTTGACAGACGCCTCGAGGACGGCGGCCTTCGAATAGCCGGTGGCGCCGTAGGCGACCGCAACGTCGACATCGCTTGCGGGCGTAGAGGCGCCCCGTGCGACGCTTCCGAACAGCCTGACCGACACGTTCGGAAGCCGCCGCTTGAGTTCTCTCTCAAAGGCGCGGAACGCCATGAGGTGTGGATCCGGGAAATCAAGATTTTTCAATGCATAGGCAGCGGGCGAACGCTCGTTGAGCTGCACTGAGGTTGAGTTTCCAAAGGATTCGGTCGTGGCAAGTCCCAGCCCGTAAAGGTCACGAACCGAGCGCCAGGCCGTCGCAAACGGCACCCCCGTTTCAGCCGCGAGGGCATTGATTGTGAAGCGTTGTTTAGGGTGGGCGAGGAGGTGGCCTAGGATACGTGCTCGCCCGCTTTTCGCGAGAATGGAAAGCGCCGGAACGTCAATCATCCTATTCTGGATAATATCATCCACAAATGGATATATGTGTTGCGTATCCTGCGCCTTTCGGCCGTTTGGGGACGCCCGTACTCATGATCTTTGGTAACGTAGGTTGCGCGAGGCGGCGAGGATTGGCGACGCCGGCCGCGGAAGCGCCGCCCGCCCCCGCAACCACTCGAACAGGGGCTCCTCCTCGTAGCCGAACGTCGAGAGGAGCGTCTCGACGGACCGCGCGAGGAGGCGGAGGTAGAAGTCGACGTGGTAGGGCGCCCGGCCCGAGGGGATCCACTTGTTCCCGCTCTCGAGGAGCTCGACGGGGATGGAGCGTCCCGCGCCGGGTCCGTCGCGGCGCGCGACGACGTACTTCACGTACTCGCCGGGAAGCCGTTCCGTGCCCTCGTCGCGAAGCCGCTTGAGGGAGTGCTTCGTGTTCGTGTTCGCGCGGTAGCCCTCGACGGGCATCGTCGCCTGGATCATGAGGCCGAGCTCCTGTGTCGCGACCTTCCGCCCGCGCAGCGCCTCGGCGGCGCGCTTGGCGACCGCGAGCGCCTCGGGGATGCGGGCGCGGAACTCGTCGCCGGTCCGGGCCTTCGCGAACACGTCGAGCATGCCCTGCTGGGTCTCGTAGACCCAGCCGGGCGTGACGTGCCGCTGGACCTCGATGCCGCGGACCTTCAGGCGTCCGTCCTCGAAGAGCCCGTAGTAGCGGTTCGGGACGCCGACCTCGCTCGCGGTGGAGTGGGTCTTCGAGGGAAGGAACACGACCCAACGGTACACGCCCTCGACGTCCATCGGGACGCCGACCTCCTCGGAGATCCTGCGCGCGACGTTCTGCGCGTCGTCGCGCGTCACGCCCTTCTTCTGGAGGAACGCGCAGTCCGTCATCGCGTGGACCATGACGTAGCCGTCCTCCTGCGCGACCTCGCGGGCGCGCGTCATGCCGGCGCGGCCGTAGCACTGGATCGCCTGGTGGACCTCGGCGCACCCGAAGCGGGCGTTGCGGTAGCGGAAGTACCCGAAGCAGACGACGCCCAGGGCCTTCTGCTCGGCCTTGATGGCGCGGGCCTTCGCCGCAAGGTCGTCGTCGATGTCGCCGACCTTCTCGGCGCGCTTGAGGATCGCCTTCACGTACCGTCGGTGCGGCTGCATGTGCCGGAGGATCTCCGACTGGTGCCCCGGGTGCTTGCGGCAGACGTGGTAGCCGAGCTCGGGGATGAAGGGCCCGTCGGGGCAGCAGGAGCAGTTGATCGTGTCGCTCGAGAGGTTGTGCGCGACGACGAGGGAGGGGTAGTAGCCGCTGAAGTCGCACGCGACGACGTCGTCGTAGAGGCCGGGTTTGGGGACCATGATCTGCCCGCCGCGGTCGACCGCGCAGAGGGTCGCGGCGTCCTTCCAGTCCTCCGCGAGGTTCCGTTTCCAGGGGAGCGCGACGCCTTCGTCGGTGGCGCGGTCGATCTGCATCTGCTGGAGCGCGTAGCCGGCGCCGTTGCGGTTCACGTCCTGGGGCCGGCGGTTGCTGAGGCGCGAGAGGTAGAGGATGCCGTGGAGGTCCTTGCGGTCGTCGTCAGAGTCGAGGGTCTTCTTCGAGAGGTCGATGTGCCAGCGTCCGCGGAGGTAGTACGCGTGCGTCTTGAAGAGCCAGCGGCCGTACGTGTGGATGCTCTGGGCCTTCTGGTCGGGCGTCTCGGGGTCCGGGTCGGGGTCGCGGCCGAGCCGGACGAGGCCCTCGAGCTTGTGCTTTCGGATCTTGCGAAGGAGGAACGGGAGGTCCCAGCGGTCGCCGTGGTGGGTGATGATGACGTCGGGGTCGAGGCGTCGGAGGCGGTTGCCGAACTCGAGGAGCGTGGCGCGCTCGCTGCGCTCGTCGCCCGGGTTAGGCACTAGGAGCTTGTCGCTTCCCATCGCGATCGAAAGGAGCGGGTCGTCCCAGCTCGGCTGGAATCCCGCCTGGCGCGACTCGACGCCAAGCCGCAGCGTGCGAAGCTCGGGGTTCGGGTAGTCGATCATCCAACGGTCCTCGCCCTTTGCGATCCGGAAGAGCCCGGAGCGCGCGTCGGGATGGAGCCGGCACATCGCGAAGAGGCCCTTCGAGTGCATCCAGCGGCTCTCCGGCTGGTGGTCGACGTCGAAGAAGAGGAACCCCTTCGTCTTCGTCGCCTTCCTCAGGTCCTGCGCGACGAAGTAGACGTCGTGGAGGTTCCACGTGCGCACGCGAAGGACGTCCTCCTCGGGCCCGCGGAGCCAGAGCCGGCTCTTGTCGCGCCACGTCCTCTCGACGCGCGCGTCGTCCTTGAGGAGCCGCTCGGCCGCTTCGAGCGGCAACGAGTCGGCTTTGACGCAGAACTCGGGCCGGTAAGGAACTTCGTGACGGTAGGTCTTCGAGCCCTCCTTGACCCACACGATGAGGCTCGACTCGCGGGGATGGGGGTAGACGTCGAACAGCCAGGCGGGCGCGGCGGTCAAAGGCCCACCTCGGATTGGCAAAGGCTATTACCAAGAGGCAATAATACTGATGTCCAAACACCATCAAGGGATTGGCGCCGCCCAAACGACCCAAACGGATTGGCCACCACCATGTCTACAAACAATCCAACCCCCGCGGCCAGTGGAGCCTTCGCGTCGAACCCGACGGTCTCCAAGTGGACAACTACCACGACACCACGGTTCCGCATCTCCATCGGCCCGGAGACTACCCTCACACCGTTCCACTTGCAGGCCTCACGTTCGAAAGGTGCCGGGACGTGCTCGAGTCCCACCTTCGGGCCCACGGAAGAGTTCACGTCGACGTCCTCCTGGAGGAGCTAAGGGCATGATAATCCGGTTCCGCCGAAGGCTGTCCCGTCGGAGACTCCTCGAAGAACTCGCCAAGGAACACGGTGCGCCCGAAGCGCTTCGGGCGCGCGCAGGGAAGGATTCGGGCAAGAGGGCCATCTTGGAGGAGTGGATCTTCCACCTTCGAGCCCGGAACATGGACGAGACCATCACCCTCGAGCACGACATCGTCTTCCACGACTCGAAGGAGTTCCTGCGAGCGTGGACGCCGCAGCGCCTCGCGCTCTACGAATACCTCCGGTCGCACCGCGACGTGGACAGCCTGCGCCAGCTCGCCAAGCGTCTGCGCCGGAACTACCGCAACGTCTACGAAGACGCCCAACGCCTTGCCAAGGCGCGCGTGCTGTCGCTCGAACGTCACGCCAACAGCCTCGTGCCCAAGGTCCTTGCGGACGAGATCACGGTGACCGTCTAGGGTCTCAGGTCGAGCGCAGGTTCGCGTCAAGTCGCCTCTGCCCCATCCGTTCCAGCTCCTCCCGCGTCGACGGCGGGGGTCGCCGCGCCACAAGCCCCGCCTCCGCGAGCGCCCGGCAGGCCTCCTCGAGCTGCCGTCGCGTCTCCCCAAGGAGACGCTGCGTGTCCTCGAGCTCCCGCATGCCCTCGAGGAGCATCGTTAGGAGGACGGGCCGCTCGAAGTCGAGGGCCGGCCGTCGGTTGATCGCGTTCGAGTGCCTCCTTGCGCGGCAGACGAGCTCGTCGAACCAGACCTGCTCCTTCGGAGCGAGCTCGGATCGGAAGCCCGCGTACCGCAGCTCGAACGTGTCGAGCGCCATGGTCGTCGTCGGCGTCGATTGGCCCATTCGTGACTCCCCAGGACTTGGGGCTTGGGCGGTCCGGGGCTATCTGGACTGGGAGGGGGTGGGTGGAAGTGGGATGGGCGGAAATGGACACCTTGAAGAACGCAAGACGGGCATGGCATCACAGATGACGAACGCACGTTCACCGTCCTCGTCGAATTGAAACGACTAATGTACCGGCACCCCGAAGTGAACTGGAGCTCGGTCTTCCGCCAGGCGATTGAGCGCCGGTCCCGCGGGGCCGAGCTCGCCCGCGCGATTCTCGAGGAAGAATCGGATCCGCGGGTACGGGCCGTCGCGTCGGCGCTCAAGCAGGCCGTGGGCCATGGACTCCGGGGGCACTCGATGCGCGTCGTCGTCGACGCTAACGTCCTGCCAGCGCGCGTGGGCTCTGCCCCCCGTGGGAACCACCGTCGCATCGACGCTCATGTCCTTGTGGACGAGGTCCCGGGGACGGTCTAGCCGCGTTCGCCGCGCCGCTTCCGTGGCACCTCGGAGGCCGCGCCAGGGGGCGCCTTCTCGACGATGAGGCGGCCGCCCCGCACGTCGATCCGCAGGACGACCTCCTCGTTGGGCGCGAACGGGAAGGCCGAGTCCTTCACGATGTCCCTGGGGACCGGGATGACGATCCGGTACCGTTCGCGCTTCGCCACCTTCGTGAGGGCCTGGAGGACCATGGGTCCGGCGGAGGGTACGGTATCCCATCACCAGACTGCACACAGTAATGTGTACATACATGGTTCGGGCGCCGAGCCTCGCCGCGACGAGGCCGGCATCCCCGTTGATACAGTTTCTGGGCATTGCGGGAACACTAGGGGGTCGTCCTTAATGGATGCCCGCCGGCTCCTCCTCCGACCGCCTTGCTCGACGGATCGTGGTTGGAGGCCGTGTCGTTCGCCGTCTTCGTCGGCGTCGCCGCGCTCGCGATGGCGCGCAACCGGCGGACGGACGGGAAGACGCATCCGTTGCGCGCGTGGCTTCGCAGCTTCCTCGCGTCGCGGCCGGGGCTTCCCGTCCACGCGATCTCGAAATCGGCCGGCGTGACCCGGCGCACGGTCGAGCACCACCTCGAAGTCCTCGAGTGGTGCGGGGACGCGTTCGGGCTCCGGGAGGCGGGCGTGCACGGCTACTTCTTGGCAAGGACGCCCCTCGACGCGGCCCAGTCCATCCTCCTGCTCCGTCGCGGCCGGGTCCTGGAACTCGTGTCCTACGCGGCGAAGACGCCCGGCCGCACGCAGACGGACGTGACGGCGGGACTTGGGATGGGAAGGAGGGTCCTCCGAGTGTACGTGGACCTCCTCGTGGGGGCTGGCCTCCTGGAGGAGCGACGCGTGGGCGCGAGGCGCCTCTACTACCCGACGCCGCGGCTCCTTCGGATTCTTCCGCTTCTTGAGGACGCGCCGATGCCGGCTCCCCCGCCGCCGGGACGGCCGGCGCCGAGGCCGCCGGAGGAATGGCGGAAATGAGCCGGGACGAGGTCGTTATGAAACTGTCGATAGACGGTGGCAGTGGCTACAAAACGCCATTCGACAACATACCGGTATCCTACGCCCGCCAGGGGCAACCCTGGTGGAACTCCGAACAAGAACCCTCCGAAAAGCCTGCATCGCGATCGCAATCCTGGGAATCGCCTTCGTCGCGGCTCCGACCGCGACGGCGGACTGCGTCGGGAACACGCCCATATGGTGGCCGGACGAGTCCTGCGCCTCTACGCGGCTGCCGATCATACAGGAGCCATGGCACGTCTGCGTCTCCGACGACCCGGTCCGCGACTGCATCTAGGATGGGTTGGCCGACGCTGGCGAGCCTGGCGTCGGCCATCCTTCTCTTCCCCGTGCTAAGCGCGGCGCCGCCGGCCGCAATCGGGTCTTTTGATTGCGGTTCGGTGAAGATTGCCGGCGACTCGCGATTCCAGTCGCTCCTCGCCTTTGGATTATGGCTTCCCTTCGGCAACGGCACGTTCTCCTGGCACGCCGAGGCGAACGAGCTCGAGGTATTCTGGGTCCGCGACACGTACCTTGAAACGGGGCAGCCGAGCGATCCGTCCAAGCCCCAATACAAGCAATTCCTCGGTCAAGAAACCGGCAACCAAACTCTTCACGACGCGAAGGCCGGAGCCGCACGAATCGGGTGGGGATCCCAGGCCCTGGCGTTTGCGGAGAAAGGGGCCTCGCTTGACGGAGACCTGCAGGGTGCCCTTCAGGTCCGCCCGACGAATGAACAACAGTGGACCCGCGGAAACCCCAAGTCGGCTGCGGATCGTCCTTTAACCGTTCCCACCGGCACAATCACAGCGGAGGCCTCCGGTGCGCGTGCGAGCCTGGCCGGTAATTTATCGCTCTCAGTGTCGGACGCGTATGTCAACATCACCGACAAGACCAGCAGATACGAATTCCGCGCAGGCAACTGGACGGAGGGAATCGCGGGCCAAAGCCCGAGCGCGCCCGTGAGGTATAGAATTTTTCAGTGGGTTCGGCTCGTCGCCACCGGAGCGACGATGGAGGCCGTCAGCGAACGTCACCCCCTGCTGGTCCTGGCCCGCGAGGTCTCCGTCGAGGGAAACGTTTCAGCGGAGATCCGCGATTTTGAGGGCACGATCGATGGGGCCGGCGGGCGCACATCAGTCCGGCTCCCGGTCGGTCGGTATGAAGGCGAGATGCGGTTGACGGCCCGCAACGAAACCGCGCTTGGCAATCGCTTGGCGGTCGAGATTGTCGCGGCGCCCAGCGTGCTTGGCGTTGACGACCTGGAAGAACCTCCGGCCGGCGAAGGTGGCCTCAGGTTGGCGCGCTCTGACCCTGGCTTCCCTTTGCCGCTCGCGCTAACATTTGCCGCGGCGGCGGGTCTTCTAGCATCCTTGGCCCTGGTGGTCCGCAGGCGTCGGTTCGCGCCGGGCCTTGGACTCGTGGAGCGCGAACTTAGGCGTCAGCGACCGGAAAAGGCTCGCCAGTACGCAAACCGCCGTCTTGCACGCGAGCCGGCGGACGGCAGCGCCCTGTTCTTCCTGGCGACCACCTACTTGGTGCGGAAGGACTTCGGGCAGCTTCTTGCCGTCGTCGAGCCGCGCGCGGAACTCGTGGACGTCTGTGATCGACGAAGCGTGGCGTACCTCCTCGCGGTCGCGGCGCACGCGGAATGCGACGTTCAGCGCCTCGAGCGCTGGGGGAAGGAGGCCGCCATGGACCTGGTCCTTGAGGCAAAGCTCGCGCTGGGCGGCATCTGGACGTCGCAACTGGCCTATGCGGCGAAGCCGCAGGCCGCGCCCGAGCGACTCCCCTTGTACGCCTAGATGACGTTTGTGCATGCGCCGGGAACTGTTCCCGCGGCGCGAAAAAACGAGTTCAATCCCACGCGCTTACGTGGGGCTCGGCACCCCTCGTCGGGTGCATGTGAAAACCATGAACGCGAAAACGATGTTGATCGCGGCAAGCGTCGTCGCCCTGGCCGGGGTATCGGCCGTCCCGTCGGTCGCGGCAGAAACGATTGGGAACGCCATCACCGATTGCCAAGACGAAATCGTCCCGTTCGGCCCATACCCGACGCTTGTGCACTGCCTGGAGGCCAAATGCGGATCGGAGGCGCCGTTCCTCGTCCGAGTGAATGAGGGCGACCCCGGCTGCTCCGCCCAGTAGGCGCCGCGATCTCTCGGACCTCTCTTCCCCCTCTCCTCCCTCTAGGCTTGGCCTTCCTCGCTCACGGCCGTCACCCTCAGGCTCACGGTAAGCTTGCAGGCACATCGATGCACGAGTGTTGGGTTTGACTCTTCCCCTTCGTGGCCCCAAAGGAAGGCCCAATTGGACCGTCCCTGATAGAAGCCATCGACATCGTCCGGCGTCACCGACAATCGATAGACCCGGTGGGCGGCTCCCCTTTCGGCCGCTTCGAATCTCTGGTACTTCGTGTGGTCCACCTTCTCATGGGGTGGGATACTGGCCGGCGAGTACGTAACACTGAGTGGGAGGTTCTCAATCGGCAACGAATAGGCCCACGAAAGATTCACCAACAAAGTCTTGGTTCCCGGCGGGACGAGTGAGGGAACCTGGGGTCGCCATACAAAGGTCGTGGGCCAAGCCGTCCGTCCCTGATAGGCGGCCCCCTGACAGGGCGCAACGTTGGCCGCATCGCACGCCAAGGTCTTGGTTTCGTTGAGCACTTCGAGGGTCGCGCCCGTGGACCAGAATCTCGGATGGGGGGGATCGACCAGAATTGGGAGCCCCCGGATGAGCGTCATCGTCGCATGGAATTTCCCGAGGAAGAATCTCCCGTAGACCGAGTTGCTTACAGGCTGGCCGGCGACCGTCGTCCGTTCGCCCTGCCCCTTCAAGCAGACATAGAATTCCCAGAGCGTGAATCGCTGGTGCCCGACATCCCAGGCCGGCGCGTCGACCGGTATGGAAAACGGCTGGCCGTTCTTCAGCGGCGCGCCATTCGTGAACGAGCTGGCGTTCGGTGCGCGCCACGTAAGCGCCAGCGTCTCCGCACCTACGTAGTCAAGGGGATTCCACGAAAGGACCACGTCAATACGACCCGTCCCGGGCCACACGAGTTGAGTCGATTCATCAAAGTTGATCGCACTCGTGCCCATCGCGGGCTGATTCGATGCAAAGTGGCAGACGCTCACCTCCGCTGTTTGGAAAGCCCG
Organism: Methanobacteriota archaeon; assembly: GCA_016180755.1. GTDB lineage: Archaea > Thermoplasmatota > E2 > JACPAO01 > JACPAO01 > JACPAO01. The sequence goes on along the minus strand of JACPAO010000116.1, from coordinate 1,136 downwards.
CACAGCCGCGAACGCCACCCCGAGGCCTCCCGGGTACGGGGACCGATGGAACTGGAAATCCCTGTCAATCGCCACGACCTCGCTCCTAGCCCCCCAGTAGTCATGGACGTGGGGTCGATACCCGGCGTTCGCCTCCGATGGCAAGAGCGTCACCGTGATCCTGGTAACCTCCCCGGCGGCGACTTCGACGTCGTTCTCGGCGGGGTGATAGCCTGGATGCTCGACGTGGACGGGCCGGATGCCGGGCGGAACGTCCGGTATCTGGAACCAGCCCGTGGCGTTGGTCGCGGCGCCAACGGGTGCTCCCCAGACGGTCACGCTGGCGTCCGGCAACCCGAACCCCGCGTCCGTGAGGACCTGCCCCACGACGGCGCCCGTCTCGTTGGTGACGTTGACCGCGACGTTGCCGCCCTCCCCGTCCTCGACAAGAATCCGGCTCCCGGATCCTTCCACGGGCGCAATCGTCGTAGTAGGACGCCCGAGGCAAGCCGAGGCAAGCATGGCAATACCGAGGAACAGCACAAGCTTCCGTGGGGGCATACTGGTATCATGACCGCGTAGCCACTCCGATGCATATAGCGGACCGAAACGCGGCAGCCTGCCGGGAACCCAAAAGCCTAAGGCCGCGCGACCGGCACGCTCAAGCCGTTTCACGGCCCGCGGCCTTCACCTTCTTCGGCCAGATCGGATTCCCCTGCATGTTCCTATTCTCGCCGCAGTGCCGACAGTACACGAAGTCAAGCGTCTCGTAACGGCGTTCGACGCGGCCGACCCTGGCGCCGAAGGGGCTTGTCGGGTCTTTGCGTCGAGGCGTCCCCCGTAGGGACTTGTCAATGCCTTTCTGGTGCGCGGACTGGATGAGGAGCCGGAAGCAGCGGCGGCTGCAGACGCCACAAAACACCGAGACTCCGAGGCGTTCGGCGATCCGCGTGTCCGGCAGCCCTTCGGCATGAAGCCGTCGCAACCGCGCGATGAGGCCGTCTCGCACCGAGATCACAACTACCCGCCTCCATTTGCCCTTTTGTGTCCACTCCCGAGCGATGCTGTTACGATAGCGCAATCCGGACCACCCCCTGGAACTTGGCCCAGGCGCATCCTTTGAGGCGGTCGACTGGGGGCTTGCCGGCCCGACTCAT
>JACPAO010000115.1 GCA_016180755.1 Methanobacteriota archaeon | reverse complement strand
ACCCGCGGCCGTTCGTGTGGACGAAGAGCGCGGACGAAATCCTGCGCAAGATCGCCCAGACCCGGATAATTAACCGAGCGTCAGTTACACCACACTAGCGTGCCCACGTCCGCCGTCGGTGTCGTGGTAGTCGGCGCCGCGGTCATCGCCCGCTTCGTTCCTTTCCCCCGTCGGGCTTGGCGTCGCCGGCTACCGAACGGGTTTATAGGCAGCGCCCAATCGCCGCGCAACCGCGATGCCCGAAGCCCCCCACGCACCGCCCAACCCGATGGCCAACCCCATGGGCGCCCGCATGGCGGAGGAGCTCGCCCGCCGCACGCGCATCAGCAAGAACCTGGGACGGATCCGCCACAAGGTCGTCGTCATGAGCGGCAAGGGTGGCGTCGGCAAGACGACCGTGAGCGTGAACCTCGCGGCGTCCCTTGCGAAGCGGGGGTTCCAGGTCGGCGTCCTCGATATGGACATCACGGGCCCGGACGTCCCCCTCATGTTCGGCCTCGAGGGCCGGCGCCTCGGGGAGGGAACGGGCATGATCCAGCCCCTTCAGGCGGAGCGCGGGATCCGCGTCATGAGCATCTCCTTCCTCCTTCCCACGGAGAGCACCGCCGTCGTGTGGCGGGGCCCGATGAAGATGCACGCCCTCACCCAGTTCCTCGGCGACGTGGACTGGGGGGACCTCGACTTCCTCGTCATCGACCTGCCGCCCGGGACGAGCGACGAGCCCCTCTCCGTCGCGCAGTCGATCCGCGACATCGACGGGGTCGTCATCGTCACGACGCCCCAAGGCGTCTCGACCCTCGACGTGAAGAAGGCGGTCGGTTTCGCGAAGACCCTCAAGCTGCGCGTGCTCGGCGTCCTCGAGAACATGAGCGGGTTCGACTGCCCCAGCTGCGGCAGCCATTACGCCATCTTCGGGAAGGAGGGCGGGGGGCGGACGCTCGCCGAGGAGTCCCTTACGCCCTTTCTCGGGGCGATCCCGCTCGACCCGGCGCTGGTCGAGCGCGGGGACCAGGGCCGGCCGTTCGTGTGGGACCTCCCGGACTCGGCCGCCGCGAAGAACTTCGAGGCGGCGGTCTCCCAGATGCTGCGACTCCTGAACGAACCGGCCGAGAAGCAGGTGGCGAGCGCCCGATGATCCTCCGCACGTACCGCGCGCAGGTGAAGCCTGCCGAGGCCCCGAAGTACGAGGCGTTCGAGCGCGACGAGGGCGTCGCGATGGTGACGACGATGCCGGGCTGCCTCGGCGCCGGTTTTGGCCGCGTACGCGAGGAAACCGAGGTCGTCTACCTGTTCGCGTCCCTGTGGGAGTCCCAGAAGCATCTCGATTCGGCGCGCGCCTCGTCCGCCTGGAAGGCGGTCGTGCGCAAGCTCGAGGCGCTTTCGTACACGGTCGGCGAGGACCGGTCCGAGCATGTGGACCTCGTACGATGGTCCGCGGGCAAGGCAGCGAAACGTTAATACCGACGCCGGCCTAGGTCCGGAACAAGCATGTCGCTGCGCGACAACATCGAGGCCGCCATCGACGAGATCCGGCCCGCCCTACACATGGACGGGGGGGACTGCGAGATCGTCAACGTGGACGAGGCGGGCGGCGTGGTCTCGATCCGGCTGGTGGGCGCGTGTGGGGGTTGTGCTATGTCGACCCTCACGCTCAAGCAGGGGATCGAGCGCATCCTCAAGGAGCGCGTCCCCATGGTGCGGCAGGTCGAGACGGTCGTCGCCTTCTAGCATGACTCCCACAAACCCTTTATAGCGCCTTCAGGTCAGCAGCGTTTCGGGAGGCCGCCAAGGTCCGGTTGCCTACTTCAACGAGTGGGCAATAAACCTTAAGAGCCGCCCAAGAAGTCAGAACCCCGGGGCTGTTCCAGATGCGATTGAGCCGAATCCTGATGAGCGTCTTCTTGGCTGCTGTCGTCGCCGCGCCTTTTATTCCCGTGGGGGGCGCCCAGCTGCACACGCCGGTCGCCTCGTGCTCCCAGGAGTGCGACCCCAAGGACCCCAAGGTCAACCCGACGATCCCCGTCAAGGAGGGCCCCGTGAAGGTCATCCTCTACGGCCACTTCGAGGACATCCTCCAACTCGCCCCTCTCAACACCCAGGCCCCGCCCTCCGACAAGGAGCCGGACCACAACCAGGGCTTCCTTATGCCGGTCATCGACACGAACACGGGTCTCGGATGCGGCCCGCCCGCGAACAACTGCCTTGACTTCCACTTCAAGAACAACGAGTTCACCATGTTCTCGTCCCCCGGCCTCGTCGAGTACCTCCAGGACGGCTGGCGCACGCACCAGGAGCCCGGCCTCGCGGCGGACGCCGTCATCGCGGCGAATGAGATCTACCTCTACTGGTACATGAGCGCCCACGTGGTCCCCGGCGGAAAGAGCACGGACCCCACCGGCAGCGCGGCGCGCGTCGGCGTCATGCCTCAGGTGGGCGTGTACGCGCGGATGGAGACCGGACGCCACAAGTTCCACGGGAACGTGATCGCCGAATCACAAGACGGAGACCTGCAGAGCTTCGGTCGGGACGACCGCGTCAACATGGTCGTCCAGCCGAAGGAGGTAGACGCGAAGGAGGTCTTCGAGTTCAAGGTCAAGCTCAACTTGGGCCAAAAGATCATCCCGAGCGCCGAGACGTCGGCCGGGTTCCTCATCTACATCAACCCTTACCAGGTCAAGTATGGCGGAAACAACGGCGCGTCGAACTCGTTCCAAATCGCCCAAGAGGAATGGCGCGTCCGGACGGGAGCACGCTTCCCGCCTCGTCTCGTCCTGCCCCTCGACACGCCGATGACGACGCGCGCGGCGACGCTCTCCATCTTCGAGGACAGCCTCTTCGTCCGGTGGAGCTTCGTGAGCGCCCTCGGGAGCTACGACATGCGCGACGCGTCCCTCACCATCAAGTCCACGGGCCCGAACCAGATACAAGACAAGGCGATCGAGCACATCATCCTGAAGCGCAGCGTCGACCACGACGGGCACTTCAAGCCGGTGAACTCCACCTGGCGCATCGACTACGGCATGCAGAACCCCGAGCTCAAGCTCGCCGACGGCGACTACGAGATCACGACCTCGATCCTGAACCTCCAGGAGACCTTCATGCTCGAACAGAAGTTCCCCTTCAAGGTCGCAGGCGGGGTCCCGCAGGTCCCGAGGATCGGCGGCTCCCGCGCGGGAGCCGGCGGCCAAGCGGGCGGCGCAGCGAGCGCGGACGGCGAGGCTCCGAGCCTCGGCGTGCCCCTCGCGCTCGTGGCCGTCGTCGCGGTCGCGGCCGTGGTCCTCCGGCGCCGGATCTAGGCGCCCGGAAGCCGCCTCTCTTCCCCCCTTCTTTCCCCACCGTTGCGTCGATGTTTTCACGATCTAGTTCAACGATGCCGTCTCGCGCGCCGCCCAAGCACGTTATGTCCGGCCCGGTTCGTCGCCGCATCCAGGTGAAACGGTGCGACGATTCGCGATCCTCTTGGCAGCCCTGTTGTTCCTGATGGTCCCCCCGAACGTGGCGGCGCAGACGCCCGTCTCGAAGTGCTCCCAGGAATGCGACCCGATCGCGATCAACGGCGGCGCCGTGAAGCGCGGCGACGACCCCGTCAAGGTCGTCCTCTATGCGCACTTCGAGGACCATCTGCAGCTCGCCCCCCTCAACACGCAGCCGCCGCATCCGGAGAAGGAGGTCGACCTCAACGCGGGCTTCCCCTTCCCTGTCCTCGAGACGAACACCGGGGCCGGATGCCAGGTCCAGGGCAACTGCCTCGACCCCCATTTCCGCAACAACGAGTTCCGGCTCTTCTCGTCCCCCGGCCTCGTCGAATACCTCTCGGACGGCTGGCGCATCCACCCGGAGCCCGGGCTCGCCGCCGACGTGAAGATCGTCGAGAAGGAGTTCAACCTCTACTTCTACCTCAGCGCCTACGCGATCCCGGGCCAGAACTCCCACTCGAGCTACCCGGACGTCGGCGTGATGCCTCAGGTCGGCGTCTACGCGCGCATGGAGACGGGCCGCCATACCTTTTCGAGGCTCAGCACCGTGATCGCTGAGGCGGCCGACCCGGTCGGTCCGCTCGCCTCCGAGCGCCGCTACAACATGGTGACGCAGCCCAACGAACCCGACGTCTACGAGTTCAAGGTCCCCATGAAGGTCCTCAAGGACACCCTCCCAAGCGAGGCCGAGGCCGACGGGTTCATCGTCTACGTGAGCCCCTACCAGGTCCGGACCGAGCCCCACCCCAACCAGGCCCACCAGTTCATGCAGGAGGAGTGGCGCCTCAGGACCGGCCACAAGTTCCCGACCCGGCTCGTCCTTCCCGTCGAGCACGCGATGATGAACGTCGCCAGCAGCCTCTCCATCTTCCAGGACCTCCTCTTCGTCCGATGGTCGTTCCTGAGCCCCTGGGGAAGCTACGACATGCGCGACAACGAGATCAAGCTCGAATCGACCGGGCCCAACCCCATCGACGCGAAGGCGATGGAGCTCGTGCGCATCAAGCGCAGCATCGACCACGACGGACACTTCAAGCCCGTCAATGCGACCTGGTCCATCGACTTCCTCGGGTTCCCGCTGAAGGACGGGGAGTACGAGCTCACGGCGTCCATCCCGAACCTGCAAGGCACGTATGTCCTCGAGCAGAAGTTCCCGTTCCGCGTCGTGAACGGCGCCCCGGACGTGACCCTCATCGGACAACGCAGCGCCGGCGGGAAGGCGCAGGCGAACGACGGCGCGGGATTCAAGGACACGCCGGCGCCCGGACCCGTCGCCCTCGGGATCGTCCTATCGGCGGCCGTGGCCCTGGCGCGTCGAAGGCCCGGATAGACGGGGGGTCGCCCGGAGTTCGCCTTCGGCAACGCTTATAGACCGCCCCATTTTACGCGGAATCCGCTCGAATGGCGTTTCCTGGTGGTCTTCATGATCGAGAAATCGGCGCAACCCAAGAAGTCGGCTCATGCGCCCAACCCGTCTAAGTCGACGCCCCCACCCGCGAAGCCCCACCCGTCCGCCGCGAAGGCCGCCCCCGTAAGCCCCGAGACGAAGGCCAAGATCGACCAGGTCTGCGGCGGCCTCGACATGCTCCAGGAAGACACGAGCGTCCCCCGCAACATCCGCCGCGGCGCCGAGGACGCGAAGAAGCTCCTTCTCAACGAGACCATGGCCCTCGACGTCCGCAAGAGCGGCGCCATCAACATCCTCGACGAGCTCGCGAACGACCCCAACATCCCCCTGCACGGCCGGACCCTTATCTGGTCCATCATGAGCCAGCTCGAGCCGCTCGCCTAAGGCGGATGCCCCGCGGATCCGGGCGCCCGTTCTACACTTCGACGATGAGGTCGAGCTCGAACGCCGCGTTGAGCGGGAGTTCCGCGGCGCCGAGCGACAGCCGCGTGTGCTTGCCGTTCTCGCCGAAGACGAGCGCGAGGAAGTCGCTCGCCCCGTTCGTCACAAGGTGCACGTCCGTGAAGCCCGGCGCGCAGTTTACGTGCCCGACGGCACGCACGACGCGCTTCACCTTGTCGAGGCTCCCGACCGCGTCGCGCACGATGGCGAGCGAATTCTGGCAGCAGACGACGGCCGCCTCCTGGGCCTTCGCCACGTTGAACTCCTTCCCGACCTTCCCCGCGAACGCGACCTTGCCGTCCCGCATGGGAAGCTGCCCGCTCACGAAGACGAGGTTCCCCGTGCGGACCCACGGGATGTAGCTCGCGACCGGCTTCGGTGCGGCCGGAAGCGTCACGCCGAGTTCCTTGAGGCGGGCCTCGGGCTTCGCGGACGTGAACTGGCTTTCGGGCATGGTGCTCTCGTGGGGGGCAAGCCCGGCCTCAGATAAAAAACGGGGGCCCGCCCGGGCCGCCCCAAGGACGATATTTAATGGTTCATAGGAACGGCTATAACGCGGCCTCCGGGAGAGGTCGGTTTCGCTCGCGGTGAACCCGCGGGGGAGATCGGAATGTCGGGTCTCAAACCCAGCTCCGCACGCCGGACGATTGCAACGTTGGTCACCGCCGCCTTGCTGGCCGTCGGCGCGCTCCCGGTCGCCTCCGCGGGTTCCTCGTCCGCGCCCGAGATCAGCGACGCCGAGAACGACGTGTCGCCTGCGAGTTTCGCCGCCAACACGCCCCAGAACGCCTCCCTTTTCGCGAACCTCACGATGTACGACGTCCTGCGGTCATGGGTGGGCATCGAGACCGCCGACGACTTCTGGCTCTTCGTCGAGGTGAAGGACCTCCCCGACGGCTGGGGCGTCCCCGCCGACCCCCCCGACGAGTCTCCGTTCGGCTCCAACGCGACCTTCGTCGGCACGAGCATCGTCGCGAACTTCTCCGTCGCCTCCCAGACCTACCGCGCGGTCTTCAAGCTCCACATGCCGGAGCCTGGCTCCATCATGGACAACTACACGGTCTGGCGCTCCGATGGCAGCTGGGCGAGCGTCTCCGGCGCCTACAACACGAGCCAGGACTGGATCGCGATGCACCTGCCCAAGGCGATGTTCGTCGGCCTCGCGGACGGCATCCACCTCACGAACTTCTGGGTCCTCGGGCGGTTCGGCAACCATTCGATGGACTTCGCGCCCAACGCGCGCGACCCCGCCACCGGGTCCCTCGACCCGCTCGCGCTCGCAAAGAAGCTCGCCGCCGGGCAACCGGCCGTGACGCCGAGTTTCGGCTCCGACTACGTGTTCGGCCAGTACTACCACCCGCCCGGCGACCCCGGCTACTCGCCGAGCGCCCTCGTCCCCGCCATCGACCTCGCCATCGTCGGGGACGAGTCCCGCATGATCGACGCGGGCGCCGCGGCGACCTTCCAGTTCGAGGTGTCGAACGACGCGTCCGCGACCGACACGGTCTTTCTCTCGCTCAGCTCCGCCGCCGCGGGCTGGAGCCACCAGTTGAGCGACGTCGAGATTCAGCTTCCCCCCGAAGGGGCCAAGATGGTGTTCCTCACGGTCTCCGCCGCCGACGGCGCGGACGAGCCGCTTCGGAGCGTCGTCCAGGCCGCGTCGCGTCTGGGCGGCGCCGACAGCGTCGCCTTCCTTACCGTGCTGCAGCCGCACGACGAAGCGCCGCCCACGGACGACGAGCTTCCCCATTATACGGACCTTCCGCCCGCCGACGACAAGGGATTGCCGGGCTTCGAACTCGTCCTCGTCGCCCTCGCCGCGCTCGGTGTGGCCCGGTTCCGCCGACGGAACTAGGCCGCCGCTCCGACCCGCGAACGATAGGCCTTAAAAGCGGGCGGCTTCCTCCGGCCGCCGTTTCGGAGGAGCCGCGTTGCGCATCGTTCCGCTCGTGAAGCAGGTCGTCGACGTCGACCAGGTCAAGGCCGACGCCGACGGCAACATCCAGACGCAGGGCGTCCCCTTCAAGATCAGCAACTACGACAAGAACGGCGTCGAGGCCGCGGTCCGGATCAAAGAGAAGAACCCCGGGACCGAGATTGTCGCCCTCGCGACGGGACCCAACATCAAGGAGGGCGTGAAGGAGGTCCTCGCGATGGGCTGCGACAAGGCGTTCGTCATCAACTCCTCCGAGTTCAAGGGCAGCGACACGCTCGCCTCGAGCCGTGTGATCGCGGCTGCGATCCAGAAGATGGGCGGCGCCGACCTCATCATCGGCGGCGAGGGAAGCCTCGATGCGTACACGGGGTTCCTCGGCCCGCGCCTCTCCATGCGGCTCGGGATCCCCATCGTCACCTACGCCGTCGGACTCGAGGTCCAAGGAAACCTGGCGAAGGTCCGGAGCAACGTCGGCGGGATCCTCGAGGATTTCGAGGTCCCGCTCCCCTGCATCGTCACCGTCTCCGAGGAGATCAACCAGCCGCGTCTTCCGGCCCTCATCCAGATCCTGCAGGCGGGCAAGAAGCCGACGCAGGAGTGGAAGCTCTCCGACGTCGGGCTCTCCGCCGACGCCGTGGGCGAGGCGGGCGCGGGCGTGAAGATCCTCAAGAACCAGGCTCCGAAGATGGAGCGGAAGCGCGTCCGCATCAAGGGAACTCCGGAAGAGGCGGCCGAGCAGCTCGTCCAGGCGCTTCGCAAGGAGGGCGTGTTCTGATGGGGGACGTCCTCGTCACGGCCCCCGACGCCGAGCACGGGTACGAGCTACTGGCCCAGGCCGGCCCCTTGGCGGCCCAGGTCGGCGGGAAGGTCGTCTACGCGGCCCTCGGCGACCAGGCCGCCCAGGCGAAGGAGTTCGCGACGCGCGGCGCCCACCGTGTCCTCACGTGCAGCGACCCCGCCCTCACGCCCTACCAGACCGAGCCCTACACCGAGGCCTACCTCCAGCTCATCGAGAAGGTCAAGCCGTCCATCGTCCTCATCGGGGCCACGATCCGCTCGAAGGACGCGGCCGCCCGCGTCGCCACGAAGCTCGAGGTCGGCTGCGGCTGCGAGATCATGAACCTGCGGCTCGACGGGGGCCGCCTCACCGGCGAGCGCGTCTATTTCTCCGGGCGCTCGCTCGCGACCGAGCGGCTCCTCAAGGACCCCCAGATCGCGACGGTCCCCGCGCGGCTCGTCGACGCTCCGGCCCCCCAAGGCGCGGGCGGCAGCGTCGAAGCCGTCGCCCTCAAGCTCACCCCGCCCAAGGCCAAGATCGTGAAGCGCGAGAAGAAGGAGTCCGGCTCCGTCCACCTCGAGGACGCGGACATCATCGTCTCGGCGGGGCGCGGCATCAAGAAGAAGGAGGACCTCAAGCTCGCCGAGGACCTCGCCGCGGCGCTAGGGGGCCAGGTCGGCTGCACGAGGCCCATCGCCGCGGACCTCAAGTGGCTCGGGGACGCCCACTGGATCGGCCTCTCCGGCCACGAAGTGAAGCCCAAGGCCTACATTGGCCTCGGCGTGAGCGGGCAGATCCAGCACGTCGCCGGCATGCGTTCAAGCAAGATCATCGTCGCCATCAACAAGGACGAAGAAGCGCCGCTTGTGAAGATCAGCGACTACGCCGTCGTCGACGACCTGTACAAGGTCGTCCCGGCCTTGGTCCAGGCCGTCAAGAAGGCACGTGGCCAGTGACGAAAACCGTCGCTTCGCGCCGCGCGACGAGCCCCATTGACGAAAGCGGTACAAGGGGCTAGAAACGTTCATGAACCAGGGGGCCCCAAAGGTTGGGACCATGCTCGAGAAACGGGTGGGTGTTGTGAGCAGCTACGACGCCGAGATTCGGGAGGCGCTCGTCCGGATCGAACGGGGCGCCCTCCACGAGGGCGACCGCGTCCTCATAGCGGGGCACGGCCACGAGCTCGTCGAGCCCGTGCGCAGCCTCGAAGAGAACCAGGCCGAAGTGCTCGACGCGCACCGCGGCGAGACCGTCGGGTTCCTCGTCGACTACCCGGTGGAGAAGGACGACGACGTCTACCTCCTCGACTCGGCGATGGCCCCACGACGCAAGGGGGCCTTGCCCGCGAAATCCCCGTGGGCGTTCCCGTAGACGGCCGCGGTTTCCGCCGCCGCCGTCCCTGCCGCGCTCGCGGCGAGACGAAGGTTGAAGAGCGGGAGCGCGACTAATAGAGGTCATGACCGAAGAACTCCTGGGACGCGTGCGGCACTTCTACCCTCGCGTGCACGCCGCCGCGATCGAGATCGAGCGTGGAAGCCTCCACGAGGGGGACACCCTCCGGATCGTGGGACACGGCCAGGACCTCATCGAGCCCGTGCGCAGCATCCAGATCGACAACGAGCCCGTGCACGAGGCGGGGCCGGGCGACATCGTGGGCGTGCTGCTCGACGCGCGCGTGAAGGAGAACGACGAGGTCTACCTCCTTCGCGAGGACGAAGCCGACGCGTAGTCGGCCCGGTCGCGACCCTAGAATTCGCGGCGCGCGAGCTTCGCCTTGCGGCGCTGGCCTTCGAGGAACCGATACACGGCGGAGTGCTCGGAGCCCGAGAGGAGCATGTCGCAGGCACGCTTTCCTGTCTCGATCGAGTCGAGGTCCCCGATGAGGCCGACCGTGTGCCCGTACACGGAGAGGAGGCAGCCCGTGAGTTCCTCGATGAGCCGCCGGGTCTTCCCTTCGCTCCCGATGACACGCGCGCTCACGCGGCGCACGTCCTCCTTGTCCTTCCCCACGTAGTCGTGGATGTCGAAGACGTGCAAGTAGACCTCGTCCCCGAGGAGCTTGAAGGCGTGCTGGGGGGAGAAGCCGCGCGCGATTGCCCGCACAATCTCCTCGGCCTTGAGGGGCATGAGGGGGTCCTTCGGGCTCGTGTCGTCGATCCAGACCTCGCCTGCCTCGGAGTCGATCCGTGTCGGGACACCGGTCAAGCGCTCGAGTTGGACCTTGGTCTCTCCGCCGGGTCCGATGATGACGCCGACTCGCTCGAGGGGAATCTTCACGTAGCGCATGGGAACAACGGTCCGGGGTTTCAGAGGGGCGCGGCTTCGGGCTCCTCGTTCTTGTGGGCGCGCATGATCTCAGCCGCCTCCCCGACAGCTTGTCGAAGGCGGCCTGAGGGTCCGCGGGCGGGTCCTCCTTGAGCGACCGGGCTGGGCCGTCCTCGTTCGCGAGGTACTCCATGACGATGACGTTGTTGAGGTGCTTGTACGGGATGGGAACGTCCACGTTCGCCTGGCGGAAGCGCTCCAGGTTGCGGTACTCCTTGCGGGCCCACGCATGGACGAGCTCGCGTCGGTCGCGAGGGACGCTTCGGAACCGTGGGTCGCCTTCGATGTACTTGAGGATGTGACGGAACGTCGCCGTCTGAACGCGGTAGATCTTGACGGCCACGTCGAGCCCGTCCTCCATCGTGGCCTTGAAGACGTTCGCCTCCTTCCCGGTCTTGAGCGGGTGGTCGAGGGTCTTCAGGATGCCCGCCCGCAGCATCCGATGGAGCGTCATGACGGTCGGCTGGTCGAACACCTCGCCCCAGGTCTTGAGGTCCTTTCCGGTTCGGGCCTGGAGGTCGGCGCTCGCGCGGTCGATCTCGCGGTATACCTTCTCGTACGTGTCCATTGGGTTGAGACTTGAACCTAGACGGGGCCTGGATAAAGCGGTTTCGCCGATGGCGGAGGCGGCGGGCCGACCGGAAAGGCCCTACCCGTCCGGGAGCGCGGTCCATGCCTCGGGCGGAAGCATGTTCTGGAACGTGGTCACCATGAAGTCGACCTTCTGCTGGTAGGCGAGCTCCAGGGGGCGCGGGTTGCTCGTCTCGTCGCACGCGAACGGGGTGTTCGTGTACGTCTGCAGCTTGTGCTTCAGGGTCGGCACCTCGTTCGCCCCGCTGGTCCCCTGCGAGGCGCGGATCCCACAGTAGGTCGGCGTGAGGCAGGTCGCCTCGTTCTCGCCGACGAGGTGGTACTCCCAGCGGACCGGCGAGCCGCTCGTGCCCGTGCACCACCAATGCGTGCCGGGCCGACCGACGAACGAGAAGCTGAGGCGCAGGTTTTGGGAGGTCGCGAACGAGCCTTGGCTCCACTTCATCTCGCCGACGAACGCCCACGTGTCGTTCTGCATGGGGAACTGGAAGTTCGTCTTGTCGTTTGGGTAGAACGTGTCGCCGGGCGGCGAGACGCAGGAGCCGGTCGCGACCACGTCGCAGACGGTCCCGCAGGTGCTCGTCCAGAAGAACGTGCCCGCGCGGCACTCGAAGTACCCGCCGGACGGACCGTAGATGAGGGGGAAGGGCTCGCCCTGCACGGCGATCGAAGCGAGGACGAGCGTGACGGCCGTCGTGTCGAGGGCGCGGATCTCGACGCGCCGGGCCGCGCTGTCGAAGCCCAGCTTGCCGGCCAAGACGTTGTACGTTCCAGGGACAAGGTTCTGGAACGTGACGGAACCCGAGGCGTCGGTGACGCCCTCGGCCTTGAGGTCGGGGATGCCCACCATGGCGCCCTCGAGCGGGTTCTGGGCATCGTCGATGACCGTCGCGATGAGGACGCCGGCGTCGGGGACGGGCTCGGGCCCCACCGTGACCGGCCCGCCGGAGCCTCCGGCGTCGTTGCCCGACCCCGAACCGGAACAGCCGGACAGGGCGACAAATCCGAGGACGAGCACGAGCAGTAGGGCCTTGGCGCGCACGCGTGCAAGGTGGCTTGCCGCTTCTTGATGTTTGTGGGCGGGTCCTGAACTCCTCTTATATTGCCGGGGCGGTGGGCCGGACGCCCTAGGAGAACACGTTGATGGACTCAGGTAGGAGCTTGCGCTTCGCGAGGTTCACGGCCTGCGTGCGCGTGTAGCGAAGGAGCACGTCGCACTTGTCGTCTTGGAAGTCCCACGGCTTCACGACGACGAGGTCGCCAGGCCGGATCCATTGCCGTTTCTTCATCTTCCCGGGGATCCTTCCCATCCGGCTCTTGCCGTCGGCGCAGACGACCTTGATCCGCGACGCGCCCATGAGGGCGTCGGCGATCGCGAAGATCTCCTTGTTCCGCTGGTCCGGCAGCGGGACCCGTGAGTAGTCCTCGCCCTCTGCCGTGCTGTCATCGCGCTGCCAAGCCGCCACAATTTTCCCAAGCCGACCCTCATAGATAAGCGATTGGGGCTCGCGAAACCGTTCCGACACGGCTTTATAGCGAGGGCCGGGTTGAACACGCATCCTAGGGGATGCACAGCCATGGCCTTCCGTTTCTTTTCCAAGCGCGCCGAACCGGAGAAGAAAGTCGTCCCCGCGACGCGTGTGGTGATCGAGGGGTACAAGCCGCCCCCGCCGGTCCCCGTGACCCTCAACGAGTCGGATCCGCTGCGGCCCAAGCTACTTTTCCACGGGCTCCACCCGGACACCAACCCGAGCGAGAACGTCCGGACCGCGCAGATGACGTGCCCCTCCTGCAACACGGGCTTCCGCTACTTCGTCAACTCGGACGGCAAGAAGACGGTCGTCAAGTGTCCCGGGTGCGCGAAGGCATACCGGCTGTGAGCCGGTCGCCGCGGACGTTGCGGTACCAGACGCGCGCCGCGAGGCCGCATCCCGCCGCGATGAGGCCGAACCCCAAGGCGAGCGGGTTCACCTCGTCGCCGACGGGCGCGCCGTCGCCGTTTCGCGGACCGACCGCGATCAAGGACCCGAATACGACGAGGACGATCCCGGCCGTCGAGAAGGCGGTCGTTCGCGCGAGCATCGGGTCGATGGCACAGGAGCCGCCGATATGAGCCTGCGCTGTGGCTTCCGCGGAAAATCAAGCACCGACTCCGCGAAGACCCTTAATATATGGGGGGGTCATCCCGAGCGAAGGTGACCAGTTTGACACCCACGACCGGCATGGCCAACGCGACCTCCACCTCCAATTCCGCCGTGAAGACGCTCGTCACGTACACCACGAAGGACGGCGTCGCGCTCCTCGCGCTCAACGACCCGCCCGCGAACACGTACACGCACGAGATGATGCGACAGCTCGACGAGTGCATCCTCAGGGCGCGCTTCGACGACAACGTCCACGTCATCATGATCACGGGCAACGGGGAGAAGTTCTTCTCCGCGGGCGCCAACATCGCGATGCTGAACTCGGTGACTCCGAAGTTCAAGTACTACTTCTGCCTCCACGCGAACGAGACCCTTTCCCGCCTCGAGCAGACCCCCAAGCTCGTCATCGCCGCGCTCAACGGCCACTGCGTGGGCGGCGGCCTCGAGATCGCGATGGCCTGCGACATCCGGATCGCGAAGAAGAACGCGGGCAAGATGGGCCTCCCCGAGATCAACCTCGGCGTCCTCCCCGGCACCGGCGGCACGACGCGCATCGTCCGGCTCCTCGGCAAGGCGAAGTCGATCGAGCTCATGACGACCGGCCGGCTCTTCACGTTCGAGGAGGCGAAGGACTGGGGGCTCGTCCACGACGTCTACGAGGGCAGCGACTTCATGGACCAGTGCTGGGACTACGCCAAGCAGTTCTGCCCGCCCCACAAGGCCAGCTTCGCGGTCGGCAACATCAAGCGCAGCGTCCAGTCGGGTGGGGAGATCCCGCTCGAATACGCGCTCGCGCTGGAGCGGGAGCTGCAGAACCTTCTATTCAAGAGCGAGGACGCGAAGGAAGGCATCGCCGCATACGTGGACAAGCGCACGCCGCAGTTCAAGGGGAAGTAGGCCGAAGGGTCGGCTTCTTCGGCCGCCGCGGCGTCGACGCCCGGCGGACGGCCTCGCTCTCCAGCTCGACGGCTTCGTCTAGGGGGATTCCAAGCCGTTCGCGCAGGCGATCGAGGAGGAGCCGCTCTTTGCGTTCGAGTCGGCCGTCGAGCCACGCGAGCTGCACCTGTTCCCGGTACACGTCCAGGCGCTCATTGGCGGTGAGTTCGGCCGCCGGACGCGCGTTCGCCGTGGCGGCCTTGGCCCACCGGTCGGCGCGCTGCTTGAGGGGCTGGTAGAAGAGAAGCAGGATGCCGCCTGCGCCGACGCCCACGAAGGGCGCGTATCGGGGATCGATGCCGGGCAGGCCCGCCTCGGCGAGGGCCTGGACCGCCTCGCTGGCAAGAAGAACTGATGCCAGGAGCACCGCGCTGAGGGTGCCTCGCGCGACCGCTTTGCGCACCATGACGTCGACCTCGAGCACGCTGTGGCGCGCGATCGCGATCCACGCGAACGCCGGGAACGCGAGGGCCAGCGCCGCCGTCGCGGGTCGGCTGACGACGATGGTTTCCACCCAACGCGACACGTTCGCCGCGATGAACAGGAACGCCAGGCCCAGCACGACGCCGAGTCCCCAGTCGAGCCGGCGCACCCACGCTCGCGGCAACCCCTCCTGCGCGGGGCTGGTGCGATGAACTCCGATGAGCCAGACGACCACCCCGAACAAGAGCAGGATGGCAGCGACCACGTTCGTCACGGGCTCCCATCCCGTGACGGCCTGTTCGTAGAATTGGATGAAGAGGAACAGGTCGGTGAGGGCTTGGTAGAGGGGATGGAGAATCATTCCCGACGCGAGCAGGAACAAACCCCGTTTCGCGCCGGGCGTCGATGCCTTGAGCGCGTCGAAGCCGAGGAGCAGGGCGACGCAGCCCATGGCGAACCAGCGCAACCAGAGGAAGACGACGAGCGGCCCCACGCGGCCCGGCGCGGCAAGAAGACCATGATCCAGGAAATACGCAACCTCGGTGATCGTCGCGAATGCCAGCAACAACCATGGGAACAAGGCCGAGAGGAGCGCATGGCCGGCCTCCGCGCCTCGACGGTAGAGGCGTCGGAACGTGTAGCCAAAGTACAGGGCGGCAAACGGGCTGGCGACGACCACGTACGACCAGACGTTGAACAGCGGTTCGCCTCGACGGATCGACGTGGAAAAGATGAGCAGGTCGAGGCCGCGCAGAAAAAGGAGCAGCGCAAAGCTCTGGTGAAGGCGGCTTCCCAGGTCCTTGTACAGGAGCCAGGCGACGAGCGCGAGGAACGCGACGCCTGACACGGCGTACGGCAACGCTGTGGCCTGGAGGATGTCGACCAACCGGCCCCCTCGTTGGCACGAACGACCAAGTCCTTTATCTTTGGCACGAGGGCGGGAGCTGCAGAACCTTCTATTCAAGAGCGAGGACGCGAAGGAAGGCATCGCCGCCTACGTGGACAAGCGGACGCCGCAGTTCAAGGGCAAGTAGTCGGGCGGGCGCCTACGGCTTTGGGAGACCCGTGAAGTCGTCGGCGCAGGCCTCCCCATAGCAGAGGGAAGCGTAGATCCAGAAGGATTGTTGGAACGCCGCCGACAGGAAGGCCGCGCCCGCGCCGGTCGCGAACTTCGGGTGGTTCTTCACGGGAAGGTCATCGAGGCGGATGACGACCGGGGGCGGCCCCTCCGCGTACTCGTTGTAATCCGCTTCGTAGCACACGAGGCCGTTCGCCGTGCTCGCGTGGTCCTCGCAGATGTCGAGCTCCAGTTCCTGCCCCGTCGCGGCTGTCCCGGGACTCCAGGTGAGCTCGAAGACGCTCTCTTCGAGCTTGAGCCCCTTGTCGACCTCGAACCGGAACATGTTCTTCTCCTCGCCCGTCACGCCGGCGCACGGGTTGACGGGGTAGAGCCAGTTCACGCTGCACTGGATCATTCCCTGGAAGGGAAGGGTGACGACGATGGGCTCGGCGGTCAAGTTGAGGGCCGTGAGCACGAGCTTCAAGGACGCGACCGCGCCGACGGTCACCTCCACGCTTCGGGCGGACGATTCGTACCCCAGCTTCTCCGTGACGACCTTGTACTTCCCCGGAACGAGTTCGTTGAAGACGAACGCGCCGGCCTCGTCGGACTTCGTCTGCTGGTTCTGCTCGACGAGCGCGACCGTGACCCCGACGAGGGGGGCCGCCTCCTCGTCCACGACGGTCCCGGAGATGGACCCGAACTCTTCGGTCGGTGCGGGCGGAGGCGCGGGTGGAGGCGCACTCGACGTGGGAGCCTCCTCCTGGGAGGAGGCGCCCGAGCAGCCGGCGAGGACGACCATCACGCCGACGAGGCAAACGCCCCAGGCGCTTCCGTTCATTCGGGCGGAGTCGGTGCGTTCTGGTAAATACTTTCCGGGCGGGACCCGGCGCCAAAGGGTCGTTCGACGGCCGTAGGACGACCCGCTACGATGGTAACATGCGCCCGGACGGCTTCGCCTTGGGCGCCTCCGCCAAGGCCCGGACGACCGCCGATTCGATGTCGGCGGCGACGCTCATGGGAATCGCAAGACGCGCCCGGAGCGCGTCGAGGAGGATTCGTTCCTTGCGCTCGAGCTGACCGTCGAGCCAGGCGAGTTCGCAGTGCTCGCGGTAGAGGCCTTCGCGGTCCCTGCCCCCCAGGGCGGGAAGCGTCGACGCCGACGGGACCGTCCGTGACGCGAGGCGCTCCGCGGCCCGTTGAAGGGGATGCAGCAGGAACACGAGGAGGCCGGCGCCCAGGAGGCCGATGAACGGCGCGGCCTCGTGGAAACGGCCGGCTGCGGCACGCGTCAGGATCTCCTGGCTTCCTTCGCTTGCCAGGTAGAACGTCGCTACGAACACAGCCAATATCGTGCCCCGCTGGATGGTCAGCTTGGCCGTCCGGTGCGCATCCAGGAAGCGGTGCCGGGCGAGCGCGTATGCGAGGAGGCCAGGGAAGGACAGGGCCCAGAGGCCTCGCAGGACGAGGTAGGCCATCGCGGGGTCCGTCAAGGAGCGCACCTCGAACAGGAGGTTGGCGATGGCCCCCGTCGCGACCGCCGCCGTCCACCAGGCCACGAGCGTGGCCGCTCGAGACCCGCCGGCCTCGGGCGGCAGAGAACGCAGCCACCGCACCTGGACCACCAGGGCTGCCGCCGCGGCGACGAACGCAAGCATCTCGAACGCGAGCTCGTACCGCGCCGTCGCCAAGGCGTAGAAGCCGCGGGCCTTCGTGCTCCCCGCCACGACGGTGTGCAAGAAATTGGTGGCCCTCGACGCACCGTAGAACGTCGGCTCGAGGATGAACGCGACGCTCGCGAGGAACCAGCAGCGCTCCCGCGCCCCGCCGCGGGCCCTCGGAAGCAGTATCGCAAAGGACAGGCCCAGGAGGGCAAAGGCGGCCATCGAGGCGGGGATGAACGGATAGAACAGGCCGAAGCGCAGCGAATGGTCGACGAGGTACGAGGTCTCGACCCCGAGTCCGAGACCGAGGATCACCCACGGCACGGCGCCCGCCATGCGGGAGCCAGCTTTCTTCCACCGGTAGCGACGCCAATATGCAAATGCAAAATAGGCGGTGGCGAAGAGGTCGGCGATCGTGAAGTAGAAACGGAACCGCCCCGCGAAGTCCCCCACGACGTCCTGGAAGGCAAGGAGCCCGGCGAACCCGGCGCGGAAGAACAGTAGGAGGGCAAGGGCCTGGTGGAGCCGGTTGCCGAAGTCGACGTAGAGGATCCAACCTGCGAGCGCGAGCATCGCCAGGCCCGCGACGAGCGACGTCAAGAAATTGGGCTCGAGGAAAACGACCACGGATGTCTCTACCCGCGACCGGCGCGCTTCGAGTTAAGGTTTGGGAGTTGGCGGAATCCGGCGAGGTGTCCCCGCGCGGACTCCCGGCCGATGCGGCGACGCGCCCACTCCGAACCTTTATGTCGGGCCGTCCCGGTTCCCGCGTCGGTGGTTTGGACGCCAGCCTACTACACGCCGAAACAGGTCGTCGATGAAGCCCTGCCGGAGCTGAAGGCGCTGCTCACGAATCCGCCGCCGCTTCTTCCTCAGGCCGTGAAGAACCTGCTTCGGACAATCGGGCAGGAGATTAACGGAAAGATGCAGCAGACGGGACTCTGCGAGACGGGGACGCGCGAATGCTACGACGTCTGGACCGGGGAGGAGGGGAGCTGATGCCTCAGGTATCGCTCGACGCAGACGTGACGACCGTCACGGTGAACGGGCACAAACTGCCCCCCGGCCTTCTCCTCGAGCTAAAGGCCACCCACCCCGAGTACGACGCGGACCTTCTTGCCATCACCCAGGAAGTAAACCGCCATTTCGTGGACCTCGCGCGCTCGATGGCCCTCGCGCAGAAGGCCCTCGCGAAGGCCGGCCCGTACGGGCACGTGACCATCGCAACCTCGCGCGAAGGCCTCTACCTCGCGTTCTGCTCCCGCCTGGGATTGGACCGCGCCGCCACGGCGGACGCGCGGCTACAGGCGACGCTTGCCATCCATCCCGTCATCGCGAAGCGCGATCCGCTCACGCCGGCGGGCCTTTCGGGCGGAGTGCCGACGCGGTAGGGGGAACGGATGCTGTTACGATAGCGCAATCCGGACCACCCCCTGGAACTTGGCCCAGGCGCATCCTTTGAGGCGGTCGACTGGGGGCTTGCCGGCCCGACTCATG
>JACPAO010000114.1 GCA_016180755.1 Methanobacteriota archaeon | reverse complement strand
AGGCGTTGGGCTACCGGGTTCCAGTGGAAGTCTTCTCGGCGGGTTTAACGATGGAGGAAGAACTACTCCGACTTGTCAACGAAGTCCCCTGATACCACACCCCGTGCCGCGGGCCTCATGGGACGTGGAAGGCGACAAGCTTCTCGCCCGTCCCTTGCCCGCTTCCCTTCGTCGTCTCCTTGAGGACGACGCCGACGCCGCGGGCGTAGTGCGCGTTCTCCTCGACGCCCGGCTCAAGCCGCGTCCACTCCTTCGTCGTGACCGTGTCCGTGAACGTGCCGGAGGGGACCTCGACGCGTCGGCCGACGTCGATGACGGCGGCCTCGTCGACAGCCTCCTTCCAGTAGAACTCCATGAAGTAGGACTTGCCGTCGGGGACGGGGTTGGCGGGGAGGGCGATGCCCGGAAGGGCGCCGTCGACGCCCCATTCCCAGCTGCCCTCGGCTGACACGGCCTTCCCGTTCTCGTACTCCTTCGTGTCCTCGCCGAGGTACCACACCGCGCCCTTCTTGTCCTGCGCGTACCAGTCGTACGTGTCCTCGGCGATCCGGTCGTCGATGTACACGGTGTCGCGTACGACCGTCGCCGCGACGCCTTGGATGTTGCGCGTCTCGGAAAGGACGAGGATCTCGATGCGCTCGTTTCCGTCGCGGTACGTCCACGTCGCCCCCGGCTTGTACGGCAGGAACGGGTGCGTGATGCCGGTGACGAAGTCGGCGGCCGTTACGCCGGGGTCGTAGTCGGGCTTGGTCTCGAAGCAGCCGGAGAGGCACGCCATGAGGATGATTCCTGCGGCAAGGTGCTTCATGAGGATGGGGACGGTCCGAGGGACGTTTTGCTTTTTGGGACGCCGGCGACCGGATGTCAACGCAGGGCGCCGGTGCCCTCGAGGAACGCGTCAAGGACGCGGTCGAGGAAGCTTGCACGGTAGGCGACAACGAGGGCCTCCACGGTCGGCGGGTCGCGCAAACGATAGACGGCCTCTCGATCCTTGTGCTCTACGTCGACGACTGCAGCGCGCTGTAGTTGCCGAAGGTAATGGTTGAGCGTGCTCGTGGGAACGCCAAGCGCGCCGACCAGTGCGCTCTTCGAGACGGCGCCGTCGGCGAGGAGACGGATGACGGCGCGGCGCGCGAGGCTTTGGCGAAGGAGAGCGAGGACGGGCTTCAGGCGTCGGTCGATGTCGGCGGCAAAGAACCGTTTCTGCGGGCCCTCGAGGACCGTGATGAGCCCGGCGCTCGCGAGCGTCGCGAGGTGGTACTCGAGGCTGCCCATGGCCATGGTGAGGTCGCGCTGCAGCTCCCGCAGGTACTTGCCGGGGAACCTCGCCACGTGCTGAAAGACCCGTCGTCGGGATTCGAGTTCGAGGACGTCGGGGACCCTTTCACCCCTTAAGCATGCCTGCGGCAAAGAGGAACAGGATAAGGGCGTCGGCGACGAGCTCGTATGCGTTGAGGACAGGATGCTCGTGCCAGACGAGCGACTCGGCGGCGACGATGAGCCCTTTTACGAAGAAGAGGCCGAAGGCCGCCGTGAAGAGGAGGACCCGCGTGGTGGGTGTTCGGCGGTATGCGAGCACCGAGATCAGGAACGGAATCGCGGCAAGGAACATGACTCCGATGCCGATGACATCGTCCCACCCGAGCGCCTGGTCGTCCATGCATCGGTTCCACCCGATGCCCGTCGATAAGGGTTCTGGGACGCCGTTGGCCGCGCCCGTCGTGGCAGCGCTTCCATTCGCACTTTCACCGGCCCCACCCCAAGGATGGAGTAGGGCCGTGGACCAACCAGGCCACCGTCGGGGTAGCCTAGTGGTAGGGCGCCGGATTGAGAGTCCGGCGCGCGTGGTACTCCCCGCGCTCGAGGGTTCGAATCCCTCCCCCGACGATTTAGACTTTGCGCGCCGAAACCTACGCCCGCGTCTGGCTCTGCTCGCGGCAGAACTGTTGGAGGTACCAAGGGCCGCCCGCGCCGCGCGCCGTGCTGGAGGAGTGCTTCCATCCGCCGAAGGATTGTCCGCCAACGATGGCGCCCGTCGAGCCTCCGATCCTTCGGTTCGCGTAGCAGACGCCCGCCTCGATGTTGTCGAAGAAGTATTGGACCTCCTTCGGGTCCTCGCTGAAGAGGCCGGCGGTGAGGCCGTACTCGACGCTGTTCGCCTTCCGGACCGCCTCTTCGAGGCCGCTTACCGCGTACAGCGCCACGATGGGGACGAAGAGTTCGTTGCACGTGACCCAGTGGTCGTCGGAAAGACCCTCGACGATCGTCGGCTCGACGAAGTGACCGTTCGCGAGCGCCCCGGTCGCGGCCGACTTCCCGCCCAGGAGGACCTTGCCGCCCTTCTTCGCCCTCTCGACGAACTCCAGGTATTGGTCGTGGGCCTTCCTCGTGATGACGGGCCCGATGAACGTGTCCCTCTGCTCGGGGTTGCCGATCTTGCAGGTCGCCTTCGTCCAAGCGACGAGGCGCTTCGTGAACTCCGGGTAGAGCTTCTTGTCAATGTAGACGCGGCTTGCCGCGCTGCACTTCTGGCCCGAGAACCCGAACGCGCTCCGGCCCACGCCCTCGACGGCCTTCTCGACGTCGGCCTTGGCCGTCACGATGATGGGGTTCTTGCCGCCCATCTCGATGATCGACGGCCGCGCGAACTTGTGGCCGGACTCGATGACCTTGAGGCCCACGTCGCGGCTTCCCGTGAAGACGACGCCGCGGATCGCGGGGCTGTCAAGAAGCGTCTGGCCGACGGAGCTCCCGGAGCCCGTCACGAAATTGACGACGCCGTCGGGGACGCCCGCGTCCTCGAGTAGTTCCACGAACTTGTAGGCGACAAGGGGCGTGTCGCTTGCGGGCTTCAAGACGCACGTGTTCCCGGTGAGGATGCAGCCCACCGTCATGCCGACCGTGATCGCGACGGGGAAGTTGAACGGGGCGATGACGGCCCACGCGCCCGTCGGCTTGAGGTACGATTGGCAGTCCTCGTTGGGGAACGGCTTGAACATCGTCGTATGGAACGCGTCGTTCTTCTCGTAGAGGTACGGGTAGTAGGAGAGGAAGTCGACGGCTTCGTCGACGTCGTTCATCGATTCGACACGGGGCTTCCCGTTCTCGAGGGTCATCCACGCGGCGAACTCGTACTTGCGCTGCCGCATGAGGTCGCCTGCCCTGCGAAGGATCTTGATGCGCTCTTTGGGGTCGAGGCGGGACCACTTCGGGAAGGCCGCGGTGGCAGATTGGATCGCCTTCGTCGTGTCCTCCGTCGTGGCGGCCGCGAAGCGCCCGATGACCTCCTTCGTGTTGGTTGGGTTCGTGTCGTCGAAGGAGGCCTTCGCGCTGACGCGCTCGCCGTCGACGATGAGCGTGTAGGCCTTGCCCAGCTCGCGGCGGCACTTTGCGAGCGCATCGTCGTAGCGCTTGTGGAACTCGTCGAGGCGGTTCTCCTCTTTGAGGCGCCAGACGGTGTTCTCGTTCTCGAAGCCCTTCGTGAGCTGCTGCGTCGCGGGCATCTTGCTCGACCTCTTCGCGATTCAAGAGGCCGGGCTTGAAGTAGTCTTCGGGGGGAGTCCCCTTACTTGGCGACGATGTCGAAGTCGATCTTCACGTTGGACCCGCGAAGTCCTTGGTTCGCGAAGCCCCAGGCGCCCATGACGCCCTTGGCGGATTTGGTAATCGCCTGCTTCCCAACGATTGGACCGCCCCCGGCGTTCTGCCCACAGCCCGCCTGCGAAGGCAGGTCCGCCGCGGCGTACTCCATCTTCTCCGTCGAGGGTGCCGTTGCCGACCAGCGCACCATGGCCGGGACCACGGCCGGCGGCGTGCCGGCCGTCTCCGCTCCGATGGCGTAGCATGCGCTGGTGCTGTTGGCCCACATCGTAATGGTGACGGCCGAAAAGTTTGAGGCCAACGTGAACCCGCACGATCCGGTCACCGTGGGCACCGCGTTTGGCTGGTACGTCAAGGAGCATTTTTGGCCCGGGAAGGGCGTCGGGGGCGTGGCCGGGCCGGTCGTCGTTGGCGTTGTTCCCGTGGGGCTCGGACTGCCCGTGCCGCCCCCGTCGCCTCCTCCCCCGCATCCGGCGAAGGCGACGGTCACGAACATGGCGGCGAAGATCAGAACGGGGTTACGCATGGGTACCAACTCCGGCAGGCGGTAGGGGATTCGCCTCCATCATATCAATTCCGCGGAAACGGACCGAAACGCGAGGCCCCAAACGGGCCAAAGCGTATCTACACCGACACCTTGGGCGGCCGAACCATGGGTGCGAAGTTCGCCGTCGGGGACCGCGTACGCATCAACGAGAAGACGTTCCCCTCGTACGACGAGGGGCTCTTCAACAGCCTCCCCAAGACGGGCACCGTCGTCAAGGCCGAGCCCGCCTCGATCCTCCCCTACCAGGTTAAGATCGACACGTTCGAGCATCATCCGTTCTGGTTCTACGAGGACCAGCTCCTCTTCGAGAACGCGGCCCGCGAAGAGGGCTGGGTGAAGGCGAACCCGCCCTCGGCGGAGCGCCGCAAGGTCCCCGCCAAGGCCGAGGCCGCCCACTAGCGCGGTCTGGGCTCCCGGCCCAGGCCCAGAATATATCCTCGACGCGGTCGTCGTTGGTGCAAGAGGAAGGGCGCGGTCACCTTCTCTGGAACCCCCTGGCCCTCAGAATCTGCAGCGGCCTGCCTTGCGCCCTTCCTCACCCCCCTTTTTTTGTCGGCTTGGGACGCCAACACCGCAATGGTTAAGTCGCGACCCGAACGCTTGGTCCGCCGATGGACAAACCTGGTCAGGGCCCCGCTCCCGGGCGCGTGGCGCGTTCCGCCCTCGCCGTGGCGGCGCTTCTGCTCATTCTAGCCCCGGCGGCGCTCGCGCGATGTCCGCTGTCGCTGCCCGCTGACCCGGCCTCCCTCCTGGGCGGGGAGGACGCCGTGGAGCGACTCTTCCTTGGATCGGAGACCGAGACCTCGGGCCCCTTCCTCACGACGGATCCCGAGAAGGCCTCCGCGAACGTCCACCGGCCCGCACTCGAAGCATCGCCCACGCGCATCACGCAGGGCGTGCAGGGCCAGACGCCAAGGTCGGTCGAGTTCCCGCTTCCAGCGGGCGCCTCCCGCGACTACTTCCTCAACCTTTCGAAGCCCATGGTCGGGACGTTCTACTGGTCGAGCGCGCTTGCGGGACAGGGCCTCGCGGACGGCTTCAAGGTCCGCGTCGAGCTCCTGGCCGACGGCCGGCGAGCAGGAGGCTTCGAGCGCGCCTACGGCGCGGGCGGACCCCAGGCCGGGATGACCGCCATGCCGATCTGCTTCCGCCCCGAGGCCGCCGCGTTCCTCGCGGGCGAGAAGCTGAGCGTCCGCGTGACGCCCTTCGGGGGCGCGGGCGACTTCGCGGTCGGCACGGCCGGCGCGACGCGCTCGTACCTCGGCTTCGCGTACTTCCCGACGGATCCCCTTGCGGGCGCCTTGTATGTGGAGGGCGGTGCGCTCGCGCGCGGGGCGATCCAGGCCGACGCGGGAGACGGGTCCGAACGCGTGGGCCCGTCGGCGGCCCCCTTCGTCCTCGGGCTGGCCGGCCTGGGTCTCCTCCGCCGGCACGGCCGCGCCGCCCTCGTCGTCGCCCTCGTCCTCGGTGCAGGCTTCGCGGGATGCCTGGGGCGGACCGCAGGGCCCAACGACGCGCCGGAGAGCGATGCCCCGCAAGCGACGATCGAGCAGTCGCAGGAGCCCCGCGCCGACCTCAACGCGTCGGGCGCGATGCGCGGCACGGTCCGGGACGCGTCGGCCCTCGGCCTCCCGATCCGCGACGCCCACGTGATCGTCGTCGGCACGAGCCTCTCCGCGACGACCAACCAGACCGGCGGCTTCCGCTTCCCAAGCGTCACGCCGGGCACGTTCACCATGCGCGTCACGCACGAGCAGTACCGATTCATCGAGCAGTCCGTCACGGTCGAGGCCGGCGCCGAGGCCGTCCTCGAGATCTCCATGCTGCCGGTCTCCGGCGGGGCCGGCAAGCCCCACACCCATGACCTCTGGCCGCCCGAGGGCACGATGACGATCTTCGACAAAGCGTTTCTCATGAAGAACCCGGTGTACCCGCATCTCGTCGGCCAGGCGACGGATCCGCAGGGACGCTGGTTCTGCCAGACCTCGTGCCCCCGCCCCATCCCGATGGAGGACTCGAAGCCCGTCCTGCCGGGGACCGTCCGCGTCGAGGTCACGCTCTCCTGGGACCCCGCAGCCCCGGGGGCCCCGAAGGAGTTCGGGCTTGGCGTCGTCACGACGAAAGAGTTCGGCCTCGGCCTCACGCAGAGCGTCGTCCAAAAGTACGTGCCGCGGGCGCCGAACGACCCGTTCCGGATCGCCATCTTCCCCGACGAGGCCGACCCGGGCCACCAGACGTTCACGAGCTGGGTCATCACCGCGATCCCGGGCCAAGGGAACGCCGCGACGCCCGGCGACGCGCCGGCCGTGGCGGCCGGCCAGAGCGTGCGCGCGAAGGTCACGATCCACAAGGGCGTCGTCCCGTTCGAGCCCTTGCACCGGACGTTCTGGGACGGGGCGTCGGAACGCTTGCTGTTCAAGGACGTGAAGATCACGTCGTCGTGGGCCGGCCCGCCGCTCGGGTGCGGCGAGCTCCCGGGCTACTACCAGTGGGGCGGCGGCCAACTGTTCGTACCGCCAGGAACCCTCGAGATCCGTGGGACCATGAGCTGGACGAATCCGGGCGGGGCGCCCGCCTCGAACCCGGCGGTGTGGGGTCTCGCCTACCGCCCCGCGAACGTCCCTCCGTCGGCCGACAACCCGTGGAAGGCCGTCCAGGTCACGCCCAAGACCGCGACGAGCGTCGACTTCGTGCTTCGGCCCACCGCAGAGGAGACCGACCAGTTCTACCAGAAGGCGACGAACTGGGCCTTCTCGCCCGACGACAAGGACTTCCCGGTGAAGTACGCGCACACGGGCCTGAGCGGTGCGTCGTGGACGCTCAGCGCGGTCGCCTACAGGGACCCGGCGTACGAGGAAGAATCGCCTCTGGACGGATGAGCCAGGCAGGTGAACGCGGTCCCGGCCTTGTGCCGTAAGGAATATGAGGTAGGCCACACAATATCCTTGTGTCGACACAAGGAAGTTGTGTATGCCTATCCACCGCCTCGACGCCCAGGGGCTGCCGCCCGACGACATCGAGTACAAGCTCGCGCACCACCTCCTTGGGGCGGCCTCCCCGCTCCAGCGCGACGTCCTGTATGCTCTGCTAGGTCGGCCCAAGAGGTTCACCGAGCTGCGTCCCCTCGTGAAGGGCCGATCCGACAACAACCTCACGCACGCGCTCAAGGCCTTGCGCCTCGAAGGCGTCATCGACCAGCGCGTCGAGTCCGCCACGCGCCCGCCCGCGTGGGTCTACGAGCTCTCGGACCTGGGGATCGACGTCGTGCGCGTCATGGAACGCCTGGGCGCCCTTCAGGTGGCAAGCCGTGCCCTCGCCTCGAGGCCGGCCCGGGCAGCGCATGTCCGCTGACCCCGCCCGCCGCGCCGTCATCCTCGCCCACATGCACGACACGCAGACGTTCCTCGCGAGCGGGAAGGCCCCCTGCGACCGGATCCGCGACGAGGAGGCCGCGGCCACACGGCCTAGGGGCACTCCCCAACGCACGGGACGGCGGATCCGGCCGCTGGGCATCGAGGAAGTCAAGGCGCTGCGGCCCGAGGGGAGCTGGCTCCTTGCCGTCCTTCTCGGCCCCGGCGACACGCTTGCCCCTGTGGCGGCCTGGGCGTCGCGCCTTGCGCCAGCGGATCAGCGCCGGATCCGGGTCTTCCACCATCCCGACGTGGACCTCCCCGTCGCGCTCGGGCCGTGGCCGGAGGCGACGCTCGGGGCGGTATCGGTGGACCTTGCGCCGAACCAGGTCGTGCTCCATCACGCGCTCGGCCAATACATCAACGAGCGGATCTGGCTGGACCATGGCCCTGGTCGGGCCTAGCTCGCCGCATCGACCGGCGCAGGCATCGTGGGCGTCGCGGGCACGAGGTCCTTGAAGAACCCGGCCGGGAGGGCCTCGGTCGTCGTGAGCCGCACGCTCTTTCCGTCGCGGACCTTCGTGACGAAGCCGGCCTTCTCGAGCTTGCGGATGTGGAACGCCGCCAGCGGCGGGCTGATTCCGAGGGCCTCGCTGAGCTCCTTGAGGGTCGTGCGCGGGTGGCCCTCGAGGTAGTGGGCGAGGTTCGCAAGCGTCCCGTTCTTCACGAGCGAGAGGGCCTCCATCTGGCGCTCGGAGAGCCCGGAGCCGTTGATGAAGAAGCTCTTGTGGTGGCCCATCGACTTGAACATGACGAGCCGGTCCGCGCGCAGCTTGCGCAGGTGGTGGAGCGTCGTGCCCCACGCGAAGTCGAGCGAGCGTGCGATCTCGGAGAGGTGGATGCCGGGGTTCTGCTTGATGAGCTCGAAGATCCGGGCGCGGCGCTCGTTCTCAAGGAGCTCGTCCTTCTCGATGCGGCTGAAGAGGGGCAGCCCGAGGCCGAGGGGGAGGAACTTCTTCCACGCGAGGTACGAGCCGGCCTGCCCCCCGCCCGCGACGACGGCCGTGCCGGCCGTCGCGGTGAGGGCGTAGGCGCCCGTGCCCATGCCGGCGGGCTTGAGGAGTCCGAGGAGCGCACCGAGCGGAGCAAAGAGCGTGAGCCAGAGGTCGCCGAGGGCGCCCGCGGCCGACGCGACGCCGTCGCCGACGGCGCCTGCGCCCTTTCCGATCCCGTCGCCGATGGATCCGAAGAACGCGCCGAGACCGGCGAGGCACGAGTCGTCCTTTGCCGGGGCCTTCGGGGCCTGGGGGATGGCCTTCACGCTGCCGGTCTTCGCGCCGGGCTCGGGGACCGTGGCGCGGCAATATTGGCTGAGGTAAGCCTCGTCGGCCACGTGGGCCTGGCAGTCCGCGTCGTGGAGGCTGTCGGGATCGGTGTGGGTCGCCGAGGCCCCGGCCGCGACGGCGCTGAGGGCGAGGATTCCCAGGATGATTACCTGACCCAGGTGCGTCTTCACGAAACCCAACTAGCCCGGCTCAAGCGATTTAAGGATTATGGTGTGCCGGTTTAATCGAAACCATCCGCGCCGGCCGCCGGAATGGCCGACCCGACGAGCTCGGACGGTGGACGCCCGTCGGAGGGCCGCCGCGTTCGCCAGCTCGGGCGACCGCCACAAGGTGCCGCGCGGGGTTGACAGGTTCTTGTCCAGACTTGACGGTCGGAAATTGAGTGTACAACGTATAGAGAGAACTTAAGATGGGGGAACGCCAAGCCCTCGTCCGTCAGATGGCGAAACGGTTCCTCGCCCGGTTCCTCCCCCTCGAGAAGGAGGCGCCATCGATCGGCCGCCTCACATGGGACGAAGCCGAGCGTCTTGCGCGAAAATTGACCCCCAAGACCAACCTTGTCGTGCCCAAGGCCCGTCTCGAAGAGGCCCCGCCCTACAAGCGCAGCCTCCTCGGCCGAAGCCGCGGCGCGCTCCGCCAATACCGCTGCCACCGGCCGCAATACAACCTCCACATCAAGGAGTTCGAAGCCCATTGGGTGCTCCACGTCGACCGCTGGAACCCCCACCTGCACGCGTTCCGGCACATCTTGGTGGACCGCGGCTTCAAGCAGTTCCTCCACGTGGCGGAGGTGGCCGTTTCGGCGGCGCCCTCCGCGGCAGCCGTGGCCGCGTAGGCCGACACCCGCCGCGCGGCGGCGACGATTCCTCGATGCTGAAACGCCCGAAGGGCCGAACTGTGGCCTCGTGAAGAACCTCGCCTTGACCGTTGAGATCTCGGAAGGCTTCCCCGACCGCGAGGTCGAGAAGGTCCTCACGGACCTCGGCCTCAAGCCGGTCTCGAAGGAAGTGAAGGGCGCGCGCGTGTACCTCAACGGCGACCTCGTCGGCCTCCACGAGAAGCCCGGCGACCTCACCGAGAACCTTCGCAACCGCCGCCGTAAGGGACTCCTTTCGAACGAGGTCAACGTGTACTTCGATGAGGACGCGAATGACGTCGTCATCAACTGCGACGCCGGCCGCGTCCGCCGCCCCATCGCCATCGTCCGCAACGGCAAGGTCCTCGTCAAGGAAGAGCACATCCAGGGCCTCAAGGAAGGCCGCACCCGGTGGAGCGACCTCATTTCCGAGGGCCTCGTCGAATACGTCGACGCGGAAGAGGAGGAGAACGCCTTCATCGGTCTCACGGCAGACAAGGTCACCCCCGACCACACGCACGTCGAGCTCTACCCCATGGTCATCCTCGGCATCGGTGCGAGCCTGGTTCCCTACCCGGAGCCCTACCCGGCACATCTGCCTACCAAACCCATACGGGCCGTCTACCATTCGACGCTCCATTTTAACCTCCGGGTCATCGATAAAGTAAAGAGCGGCAAGGCCGACGCCCTCAATGCGGGCATTAATGTCTCACGCTACCCGCTCATCTGTTCTATAGATGCGGACTCCGTACTCCAGCGCGATAGTCTGCATCGCGTAGTCCAACCCTTTCTGGAAAATCCTTCCACGGTCGCGAGCTGCGGCACGGTACGGGTGCGCAATGGTTGTGAAGTCAGCGGCGGCTTTCTCACTGAGGTCGGACTTCCGAGAAGCCTGTTGGCCCTGTTCCAGGTGGTGGAATAT
>JACPAO010000113.1 GCA_016180755.1 Methanobacteriota archaeon | reverse complement strand
TCGCGGACCCTGGGATCGGCGTCGTGCGCCACGCCGACGCGGGGTACGAGAAGGCGCGCGAGATCGCGAAGAAGCACGGCCTCAGGACCCCATCCCTCGACAACGTCGTGCCCGCGCGCCTGCCGGAGCGGCGCTAGGCCTTCGGTCCGCGTCCGCGGCGGGCCTTGGCTCGGGCCGTGGTCCGTGCGGGCTTCCGTGTCCCTTGCCGTTTCGCACGGGCGACCTGCAAGGCGACGGGGGAGGAACGAGCCTTCGGCCGGCGCGCCGGGGCGGGGGCCGCCCACGAGGTCCGGCTGCGCCCGAGCGCCACGAGCGCCATCACGGCCCAAACGCCGTACGCGCCCCAGGCGGCGAGCGTCGGCTCGGCGTGCTGGGGGACGAGCGCCGGGGCCGCCAAGACGGCCCACGCTGCCCCGGTGAGAACCGTTCGCGCCCTCAACGCCGGGAAAATACGGGGAAGGGGTTATGGAATTTGTGGGCAGGATAAGATTATTCGCGGCGCGGGATTGGCCCGCCCGTGGCTGCCCGCGTCATCACCCTGTCGGGGGACCGAACGACCATCGAGGACCTCGTCGCGGTCGCCCGCCACAATTCCCGGGTGCGGCTCGCCCCGGCCGCCGTCCGCCGCATGCGGCGCTCGCGTGCGATCGTGGACCGCCTCGTCCGCGCGAACGCGACCGCGTACGGCATCACGACGGGGTTCGGCGAGTTCGCGAACATCAAGATCAGCCGGGACAAGACGCGGCAGCTCCAACGGAACCTCATCATGAGCCACGCGGTCGGCGTCGGGGAACCGCTTCCCCGCGAGGTGGTGCGCGCCGCGATAGTCGCGCGTGTCAACAACCTCGCGAAGGGTTACAGCGGGGTCCAGCTTCGCGTCGTCCGGCTCCTCGTCGACATGCTCAACGCCGGCGTGCATCCCGTCGTGCCCTCGCAGGGCTCCGTCGGGGCCTCCGGCGACCTCGCGCCGCTCGCCCACCTCGTCTTGCCCATGATCGGGCTCGGCGAGGCGGAGTTCCGGGGACGCGTCCTTCCTGGCGCCGACGCGCTTCGGCGCGCCGGGCTCTCACCCGTCGTCCTCGAGGCGAAGGACGGCCTGGGGCTGATCAACGGCACCGCCTTCATGGCGGGGATCGGGGCGATCGCCGTGCACGACGCCCAGGCGCTTCTCCAGGACGCCCAGATCGCGGGCGCGATGAGCCTCGAGGCCCTTATGGGGACGGCCCGCGCATTCGCGCCCATCGTGGG
This sequence comes from Methanobacteriota archaeon, assembly GCA_016180755.1. Taxonomy (GTDB): domain Archaea; phylum Thermoplasmatota; class E2; order JACPAO01; family JACPAO01; genus JACPAO01. Next base: position 13,932 of record JACPAO010000113.1, on the reverse strand, counting down.
GAAACTCCGGCCCCATCCGGGGCAGATCACCGTCGCGGATAACCTCCGCGCGCTCACGAAGGGGAGCGCCATCATGGCCTCGCACCGCGACCCCGAGGCGCACGACCACGGGCCCCGCGTGCAGGACGCGTATTCGCTTCGCTGCATGCCACAGGTGCTGGGGGCCTCGCTCGACGCGATCGGCTACGCGCGGCGCGTCGTCGAGGTGGAACTCAACGCCGCCACCGACAATCCGCTCATCGTCCCCGGCGAGGGCAGCCTTTCCGCCGGCAACTTCCACGGGCAGCCCCTCGCCCTCGCGCTCGACTTCCTCGCGATCGCCGTCGCCGAGGCCGCGAACATCGCCGAGCGGCGCATCGACCGCCTCGTGAACCCGCACGTTTCCGAGATGAAGGCGTTCCTCGTCGAGTCGGGGGGCCTCAACTCCGGCTACATGGTCGCCCAGTACACCGCCGCCGCCCTCGTCTCCGAGAACAAGGTCCTCGCGCACCCGGCGAGCGTGGACTCGATCCCGACCTCCGCGAACCAGGAGGACCACGTGTCCATGGGGATGGCGAGCGCCTGGAAGGCCTTACGCGTCCTCGCGAACGCCGCGAATGTCGTCGCGATCGAGTACATGTGCGCGGCGCAGGCCATCGATTTCCGGCGGCCGTTGGAACCGGGCGCGGGCACGGCCGCCGCGTACCGCGCGGTGCGGTCGAAGGTCCGCCGACTGACGAGGGACCGTGTGCTCGCGCCGGATGTGGATGCGACGCGGCGCCTCATGACGGACGGTGGAATGCGCGCGGCCGTGCACGCGGCTGGCGTGCGCCTGCAGTGACGTCGTGCAGCCAAGGGCCGCATAGCGAACGTGATTGAAGCAGCCCAAGCCCTGGGCGAGCCCATGGGCCAATGGTGGGCGTTCCTAGCGTTGACGTTGAAGCCGTCGCGGCCTTCGCCCGGGCCCGCGGCCGCCGTTAGCCGCGCCCGACCCGGACCTTGCCCCGCTTCACGACGGCGCGGACGGGGTTCTGGCCGACCCAGTAGGCAAGCTCCTCGACAGACGCGACGTCGTGTACGAGGAGGTCCGCCTGGTACCCTTTCTCGATCCGGCCGACCTCGTTGCCGCGCCCGAGTGCGTGGGCTGCGTTCGTCGTGCAGGCGGCAAGCGCCTCCTCGGGCGTGAGCCGCAGCTCGTAGACGCCCCATTGGAGGACCGTCGGCATCGTGAGCACGGGGCAGTTTGGGTTGAAGTCGGTCCCGAGGGCGACCGCGGCGCCCGCCTCGACGAGGGCGCGCGCCGGCGCCTGGCTGTCGAGGAAGCCGAGCGCCGCGACGCCCGGAAGGAGCACGGCGACGGAAGAGGAGGCGGCGAGGCGGGCGATGCCGCGCTTCGAGACGCGAAGGAGGTGGTCGCAGGACGTCGCGCCCGTCTCCGCGCCGAGCTCGGCGGCGCGTTGGTTCGTGAACTCGTCGGCGTGGAGCTTGGTCCGCAGCCCGTGACGGCGGGCCTGGTCCAGGACGATCCGCGCCTCCTCGCGCGTGTAGGCCGCGCGGTCGAGGAACACGTCGACGAAGTCGGCGAGGCGGGCCTTCGCGACGGCGGGGACCATGTCGTGGGCGATGCGTCTCACCCAAGCGGCACGTCCCCCGGGCGGCCGCGGCGGGACCGCGTGCGCGCCGAGGAAGGTGGGCACGAGCTCGACGCCATGGGGGTCCGAGGCGCGGCGGACGGCCTCAAGCTGTTTCCGTTCGTGGGGCCAGTCGCGCCCGTACCCGCTCTTCGCCTCGGACGTGGTCGTGCCCCAGGCGAGCATGGTCCGGGCGCGCTCCCGCACGAGCCGGGTGAGTTCGGAAAGCGTCGCACCTTGGGTGTCGCGGATCGTGCGGAGGATCCCGCCGCCCGCCTTGAGGATGGATTCGTACGATTTCCCGGCGAGTTTCAGACGGAGCTCGAACGCGCGGTTCCCCGCAAACGGGAGGTGGTTGTGGGGGTCGACGAAGCCCGGCGTGACGAGGCCCCCCTCGGCGTCGAGGACCGTGGCGGCCTGGTACCGGGCCCGCAGGCGCGGCGTGGGCCCGACGTCGACGACCCGTCCGTCGCGCACGGCCACCGCACCGCCCGCGACGAGACCGGGCCCGCGGAGTCCGCGGCCCCGTTTCGGTCCCCGGGGGCCGCGCAGCGTCGCCACGTGGCCCGCGCGCGTGAGAAGCAGGTCGACCTTCAATTCAAAGGCCTTAAAGCGGGACCCCTGGGTTAACCCCATCGCTCACAATGGTGGTGCCGCACACGAAGCCGTTCGCGGGAGAGCTTCCGCGAAGGCCTTTTGACGAACACGATCCCCGCGCGCTCGACGTCGTGAAGCCGTGGACGGACGAGAAGCTTCCCGACTTCGCGGTCCTCGGGGTCCCCTTCGACGGCGGCGTCCTCGGCCGCAAGGGCGCAGCCGGCGGCCCGGCCGCGATCCGCGACGCGCTCCGCTTCAGCTCGTCGTACTCGTTCGAGGAGGACGTCGAGCTCTACGGGATGTCGGTCGGGGACATCGGCGACGTCACGGTCCCCGCGGACAACGTCCAACGCGCCCAGGTCCAGATCTCGGAGGCGCTCGACGCCGTCTGGAAGGCCGGCTCCCAGCCGCTCATCCTCGGGGGAGACAACTCCATCACGTTCGCCGCCGTCCGGGCCCTCACCCAGCGCACCACCGGGAAGGTCGGCATCGTGGACTTCGACGCGCACCTCGACGTCCGCGTCCCCAAGAACGGGCCCTCGAGCGGGACTCCTTTCTACCAGATCGTCGAGGAGCTTGCAGGGAAGGTCGACCCCAAGAACATCGTCCAGGTCGGCCTCCGCCGGTTCGCGAACTCGAAGATGTACCGCGAGTGGGCGACCCGCAAGGGGATCCGCCAGTTCAGCATGAAGGAGATCCGCCGCAACGGGTTCATGGGCGTCCTTGAGGCGGCGCTCGAGGCCGCGACCGACGGCGTGGAGGCGATCTACGTGAGCCTCGACATGGACGTCGTGGACCAGGCCTGGGCCCCCGGCGTGTCCTCGCCGAGCCCCGACGGCCTCACCCCGCGCGAGGTTTTCGACGGCATCCAGGCCGCCGCCAACCGCTCCATCGCGAAGGGCTTCGAGGTCGTCGAGACCGCCCCGAACCTCGATCCAACCGGCAACACAGCCCGCGTGGCCGCCCAGGCCCTTCTCCACTACCTCGTGGGCCGCCGCAAGCCGGCCTGGACGAAGCCGCCGCCCCGGCCCGTGTCCGCCGCGGCTCCGCCCCGCAGCGCGGCCCCGCCGTCCCGCGGTGGGGAAGCGGTTCTTAGGGCTCGTAGTGGTCGCCACGCTCGCCACCGGCCTCGTTCCCACGGGCGCCTCGCAGGAGGACATCGACATCTACAATTGGGGCGTCAAGTACTTCGTCGCGACCGGCTCCCCGGGGACGGCGCACTTCGGCCTCGGCCCGGTCTACAACGGCACCCGGCTCATCGACTTCGACGCGTGCGGGAACATCCTCGCGCGGCCCTCGAAGGGCGCGGGCGTCGTCGAGGTCGTCGGCCTCATCGACCAGACGAACATCATCCAAGTGTACTTCGACGAGTTCCGCGACCCGAGCAACACCGTGAAGACGCTCAACGGGATCGGCGCGAACTTCACGATCGACGGCAGCGAGGACCACGAGGGCAAGGCGACGCACCCGAAGACCTTCGCGCGCGTCGCGGCCTACGGGTTTGCCCACATCGAGGTCGACGGCTACAACTTCACGGAGGACGGGAAGGAACCCAAGCAGTTCTGGGCGTCCCTGTATGTGGCGAAGGAGGGTTTCCGGGACAACGAAACGAAGGCGATCCTCACGAAGAGCGGCGTCCCCTACACCCCCGCCGTGGCCCCGACGGACGTCGTGCAGGGCATCGATGACTGGGAGATGCACGTGAGCCTCGAGGCCCCGGGCCCCAAGCGCAGCACGAACATCAACTGGCGGAACCCGGCCTCGCCACCGGAATCCGGCGCGGCGGGGACCAACATCATCGTCTTCCAGGAAGAACACGTCAACGAGTTCCGGTTCCAGAACCTGGCCCCCGGCGGGGTGGCCGAGCTCACCTTCCGCTCGGCGAGCAAGGCGCCCGAGGGGCAGACGAGCCTCAAGTTCACGGTCCTCACTCCCGGCGAGCAGGAGATCGCGAACCTCACCCTGAGCCCGTCGGCGACAAGCACGCCGCCCGCGAAGCGCCTCAACCTCGAGCTCCGACAGTTCGGGGAGTTCGTCGTTCGCGTCGAGGGCCGGGCCGTGCTCGCAGACTACCAGATCACGGGCCGCATCGTCCCCCCGAAGCGCCTGGATTTCACGATGTGGTGGGAGAACGTGACCTTCGAGCGCAAGGCGGTCGAGGAGGTGTCCGGCTGCAAAGAGCGGATCCTCAACTCGCTCACCTCCGGCGTCGTCTCGGGCATCGACCGGGAGGACCCGCCGCAGATGAACGTCAAGGTCCTCGTCGTCGCGAGCGCGGTGAGCGTCGTGGGTGTACTGTTCCTCGTGAAGCTGGTCTCGGACGCGGTCATCGCGGGCCAGTTCAAGTCGGTCTTCGGCGGGAAGAAGTAGTGTTCGCGGGCTGCGGCCATGGTCCTTCGGTGCTTCGCTGGGCGACGCGTGGCCGCCTCAGGGCGGCGGGTTCGTTCGGAACGTCTCGATGACGGTGGGGTCGGTCGCGCCCGCCTGGAACTTGAACGCGAACACGGCCGGGTAGACGAGGGCGGCCACGAAGCAGACGGCCCAGCCCCAGTTGAGCCAGGTCTGGTGGAACCCGTCCGGCAGTTCCCTCGTCGTGTACGGTCGGTCGACCTGGGCCGTCGCAAGAAGTTCGGGGATCCAGAACCAGGCGTAGACGAGGGCGGCGAGCGCGAGGACGGGTCCGACGACCCCGAGGACGAGGGTGACGCGGCGCGTCGAGACGGGGAACGGGACGGGCATCTCGAGGAGCGCGATGAGGCCGGCCGTTGCAAGCGACGCGACGACGAGGTTCCCAAGGAGCTGGACGCGGTCGGCGACGTCGGCCGCGGTCGTGTTGTTCGAGTGGCCCTCGGTGCGGTAGGGGTAGACGTCGAGCCGTTCGCGTTCGATGCGGGCGTCGTCGGTCGGCTGGGGCCCGCCCGGGATCGTCTGGGGGCCCGTGGAGAACGTGTAGGTCCACCAGGGCAGGGTGAGGGATACGCCAAGGAGCCCGGCGACGACGAGGGCGACCACGAATCCCCATACGGTGCGCTCGTGACGCTCCATGCTAGGCCCCTCCACCCCGTCGGCCGACTAGCCCCATCCGCACGTGCCCGTGGACTCCCAAGCGAACATCGAGGGCCACTCCGGCGCCTCGGGGCATCCCGCGGCCGTCTCGGCGCCGGGCGCGATGACGGTCGAGAAGGAGGGCTTGTTCACGTGGAAGAAGTCGAAGTGCTCCCGTTTGGGAAGGTGCGAGCCGGGCACGGGGAAGATTGTCGCCGGGTCGGGGTCGATCATGGGCATCTTGAGGGCTGTGCCGGGGCCGCCCAGGTACACCGTCACGGGCGAAGGGACGCGGCTCTCGATGCGGTCCGCGGGCGCCGTGAAGTGGTACTGGAAGAGCCACACGGTGAGGCGGTGGCCGGCGGGGATGAACACGTCCAACGGCTCGAACTCCATCTTGGCGACGTACTTCTTGCCGGGCACGAGTTCGGCCTGCTGGTCGCCGCCCGCGTGGTAGCGCAGGTCGATCTGGGCATGGCCGATCGTCTGCGGGTACCCCGCCTTCGACCGGGGCCGCTCCTTGGGGATCGGGTCGGCGAAGAACTTCCGGTCGAGGACCTTCCCGGTCTCGTTCTCATCGAACATCCACGCGCCGAGGTAGCCGCCGGGGCCCTCCGCCTGGAACTCGATGTGGAACTGGGGGAGGCCCGAGAAGTGCGTGTCGGCGGCGAACGGCTCGCTCTTGAATTCCAGGTAGTGGGTGGGGCCCTTGCTCGCGCTCGTGGGCGGCATGAGGCGGACCGGCGTGGCGGTCCCGGGCGCGGGCTTGAGGAAACGGTCGACGGGGAAGAACGACGTCCACTCGGCCTCCGATGGGGGCCACGTGTCGACATTTCGCCAGAAGCCGCGGTTGTCCTGGACCTGGATGGAGGGGCCCGTGGGGAGCGTCTCGTTGCCCTTGAGCTCGTGCTCGAACCAGCGGAAGAGGATCTCGCCGTAGTCGAACCGGCACGGCAGCCAGGCCCAGGCGGGCGCCCGAGCGGAGCACATGGAATCCGGGCGAGCGTGCTCCCATTGGCCGTAGAGCTCCTTCATCTTGAAGCCGGCCTGGCGAAGCTGGAGATTGAACGGAATCGCCGAATGCGGGTCGACGTTCCAGTCCTGCAGGCCGTGGACGAGGAAGACGCTCCCCTTGTAGTTCTTGAGAACGTCGTCGCGGTAGTCGCGTTCGCGCCAGTAGGAGGCGACGACGGGCCGGTCGCCCCGGCCGCCCGTGTACTCAGCGAAGGGCCCGTTCACGGCCCCCTCCCAGGCCTCGGGGCAGATGAGGTTCTGCCGGTTCTGGTAGTCCTGGCGCCCATTGGCGACGCCTCGGCCGCCCGAGGCCGCGTTTCCAGGGAAGGTCGGGCTGAACCCGTAGGGCCAGTAGACGAACTGCTGCATGTTCCGGCCGCGGCTCTCGGCGCTGCCGTTGTGGAACATGAGGTCGAAGATGTCGGGGAGCCCGCTGATGGGCACGATGGTCTTCACGTGCGGGTTCCCGGTCCCGGCCGCCATCCAAGGCGTGGAACCATCGTAGGAGACGCCTTGGAGCGCCACGTTGCCGTTGCTCCAATCCTGGCTCGCGAGCCAGTTGATGGCTTGGTTGAGGTCCGCGACCTCGTTCGGGCCCATGAGCTCCATGCAGCCGCCCGAGGTGCCGGTGCCCCGGATCGCGATCTGGGCGACGGCGTACCCGTTGGGCAGGAAGTTGCGCAACGAGAACGGCGTCGTTTGGGAGGCGTAGTCGATCGTGTTGTTGACGAGGAACATGCAGTTGTTAGGGTCCGGGTCGCAGTGGAGCCCGGCCTCGAAGTAAGGTCCGGCGTCGATCACGATCGGGACCTTCTCGGTGATGTTCTCGAACGTGCCGTCCTGGAGGAGCTTCATGGGCCGCCAGTAGGCGAGCGAGATCTGGACGTACGATTCCTGCGCGTACTCGTCGGTCGGTCCGGGGTAGTGGGGCCGCTCGGAGCGAAGGTGCACGAGGTACGGCTTGCTCGCGCGCAAGGGGCCCGGCTTGAGGACCTGCGAACCGTCCTCGGGGACGGCGTAGATCCCCTGGAACACGCCCGGGTTGACGTACTGGGCGTCGATCTCGAACTCGCGGTACTCCTTGTGCGCGTTGATGCACCCGCTCAAGACCATGAGGCCGACGACGCCCAAAGCCGCAAGCGGGTTCAGACGAGCGACCTTCATGGGGTTCACTCCTTCCTCTTCCTCACGGCCACGAGCGGACGCTCGGGGGCCGGCACGGCGGGCGCCGCCGCCTTCGGGGCGGCGTGGTGGTGCCCGTTCGATCCGTTCTTACCGTTCTTCCCCGTGGCGCGCGCCGTCCTCAGTTCGGCGCGGACCTTCGACATGCGCTGGAGGACCTCCTTCTTCTTGTCCCCCGAGAGGACGATGTCGAGGGCGTCCTGCAGGTGCTCTACGAACTCGACGTTCACGAGGCTCCGGTAGGCGGGGTTGAGGAGGACGTCGTTGCGGTTCGCCTCCGGCACGATCGCGACAGTGTACCCCGTGTCGACGGCCGCCTCGATCGCCTGCGTCACGGCCTTCACGGCGCGGACCTCGCCGTTGACCGTGACGGAACCGATGAGGACGCATTCCTGGCGCACGGGCACCTTGAAGAGGGCGCTCACGGCGGAGACGGCCATCGCGAGGCCGCTTGCGTGGGCGTCGACGCCCTCGAGGGAGATCGTGGACTGGACGTGCACGTCGTGCGCGCTCGTCACGTCGCCCGCGACGGTCTTGAGGAGGGCGGCGACGGTCTCGTCCTGGCGGCCGGCGGAGCGGTCGAGCTCGTGGCCGAACATGAGCTGGCCGACGGACCGGTTGAGGGGCGTCGTGACGGCGCTCGCGATGGGCACGACGAGGCCGGCCGGTTCCCCGACGTCGCCGGCGCCGACGACGCCGACGCCCGCCGCGATCGCGGTGAGCTGGCCGCTCGGCTTGAGGGATTCGTGCTTGCGGCGCTTCACGAGGACGGCGTCCGCCATCTGCTGCTCGAGGCTCCGGCTGAGGCGCTTCGCGTGCCGGACGTGCTCGGCCGTGACGAGGTCGGCCTTCTGTCCGGCCGCGATGTCGCCGGCCGTGCGGACGAGGCCGCCGAGCTCGCGAAGGCGCAGCGTGAGGGTGCCGCGTTCGCCCGAGCGTCGCTGGCCCTCCAGGATGACCTCGGCGATGGCTTCGCGGTCGAAGTGGGGGATGCGTCCGTCGCGCTTGATCTCCTGGGCGACGAACCGGATGAGCTTCATGCGATTGTCATGCGTGTCGGGCATGGAGTTGTTGACGTAGACCTCGTAGCCGTAGCCGCGGATGCGGCTTCGCAGGGCGGGGTGCATGCCCTTGTTGAAGCCGTCGGGCTCCTGGACGGCGTCCTGGTTGCCCGCAGCGACGAGGATGAAGTCGCACGGGACGGGGTCGGTGCGGACCATCGCGCCGGAGCTCGTCTGGCTCTGGCCCACGATCGCGAAGAGGCGGTCCTGCATGGCCGTTAGGAGCGACTGCTGGCTCTCGAGCCGAAGCACGTTGATCTCGTCGATGAAAAGGACGCCGCGATGCGCCCGGTGGATGGCGCCGATCTCGACGCGGTCGTGCGGGGGCGTCTCGAGGCCTCCCGACTGGAAGGGATCGTGGCGGACGTCGCCGAGGAGGGCGCCCGCGTGGCTTCCTGTCGCCTCGACGTAGGAGGCGTGGGTGTCCTTCTTGGGGTCGTGGGTCATGAGGATCTTCGGGACGGAGAAGAGGACGGGGTCCTTCCGCTGCCGGAAGATCATGACGAGGAAGAGTGCGACGAGGATCGCGAAGAAGAACGTCTGCATCTCGTCCTTGTCGTAGAAGTTGTAGAGGCCGAGGCCGACGGCGCCGAAGATGAGAGTCCACTCGACGACCTTGTTGACGACCTTCTTGCGGCGGGCGCGGACCTTCATCTCCTGGAGGATGATGGGCGCCTTGCCGGCCTCGGTCGTGAGGATCTTGGGGGCGTTGGGGTCGCGGGGGTTGTGGTAGACGAGGACGTCGTTGAGCTTCTGCGGGGGAAGCATCTCGGACATGGCCTTCGCGATCATGGACTTCCCGGTGCCGGGGTCGCCGATGAGGAGGAGGTGCCGGTTCTGCGACGCGGCCTTCTCGGCAACGTCGACGGCCAGCTCCTGCCCGATGACCTGGTCGATGAGCTTGGTCGGGACTTCGATCTCGCGGGACGACTGGATCGTCGTTTGCTTGGCGATCCATTCGTACGGGTCCGAGATGAGCTCGTCCGTGGGCGTCTTGCCGGTCTGGGTCGCGGCGGTCGTGCGTGCGTTCCTGCGGGCCATTGTTCGTTATTCCCCTTTGCTGAAGGCTGCGAGCGGATTCTTCCTGCGGTTGGCTAGGAGCGCGAAGGCGAGGAGGCCGGCGAAGGACGTGCCGGCAAGCGGGATGAGGACCGCAGTCGGCGAGGCCGCGAGCGCCGGAGCGGGGACGGGCGGGGGCGGGCCGGGTGGGGGCGCGACGCCGGGCGGGCGGAGGTTCGTTAGCTCGATGATCTCGGCGAAGATGACGATGCCGTAGTCGCCCACGGCGAAGAACTCGCGGTGGTAGAGCTCGTCGAACTTGAGGTCGTTGTACTGGAAGTTGATCTGCGGGATCTGCACGAGGTCGTCCGAGAGGTCGTTGTAGTTCTCCTCGGCGCGCGCAAGGAGTTGCGGGTCGGTGCGGTTCGTGATCCGGCCGACGTCGAACTTGTAGTTGAAGATGACACCGTGGCGCTCGTCGATGGCGAAGAGGGTCTTGCGGTACTTGGGAAGGAGCGCGCCGGCGACCTTCCCGACGCCGAGGTCGACGGGCGCCGGGGCGACGTCGAGGACCTCTTTGAGGATGAGGTGGACAGCGCCCGAGTATTCGCGGTACTCCATGTCCTGGATGTTCGCGTCGGTGACCTTCTCGACGGGGTTGATCCGGGGGACCTTGGAGCTGTAGTCGTGGACCTCGTCCCACTGGATGCGGCCTTCCTTGTACTCGCCGAAGACGCCTTGGAGGAAGAGTTTGCCCGTGTCGGTCGTGACCGAGAAGAGCGCGAGGCGGCCGTCGGACCGGACGCCGAGCTTGGGCTTCCCCGAGGTGATGGGGGAGGCGCCTAGGTATTCGGGCCGCTCGCCTTTCTCGGACTGGAACCGGAAGATCTCGACCGTGCCGTCCTTGGTGTTGTTGTTCCAGCGGAACGGGCCGAGGGACGGGGCGGCGACGCATCCGACGTAGATGTAGCCCTCGGACCAGATCGAGTTGGTCGCGGCGGAGCAGGGCCCGATGGTGTTGTTCTCGATCGCGTAGTGGTACGACGACTTCATCGTCATGTTCGTCCAGGCGAACGCGATGACGCTGTGGGGGCCGGGCGCCTGCCCGGCGTTCGGCCGCTCCGCCCACATCTCGTGGGGGACCTCGGGCAGCGGCCGGAACGGTAGGTCGTCGGGGACGGCGGCGGGGGCGGCCCCGAGGAGGGCGCGGGGGGCGGGCGTCGCGGTGTTGGGCTGCTCGTGCCAGACGATGGTCATGTTGTCGACGCGGGGGTCGAACACGTACCAGTACTGGGTCATCATGTTGCCGCGGTAGAACGTGTCGAGGTACTGGACGTTGTAGCCGCCTTGGCTGCGTATCTGGTTATTGTTGACGCGGTCGAGGCTCTCGAACTTCTGGGCGGAGAGCACGTACTGGTACTCGGTGCCGTAGATTGGGCGCGCCCACAGGGAGCCCACGTACACGTGGCCGTACGGGTCGGTGACAATCTGCGGATGCTCGCCGTAGGAGCCCCGCACGTCGGCGGGGCCGGGGAAGAAGTTGTCGCGCCAGGTGCGGCCGCCGTCGACCGACGTGAACGTCGTGTAGGGGAGACCCGTGCGGGAACGCTCGGAGGGGCCCTCGTTGTTGGGCGGGTCCTGGCCGTGGAGGCTCGCCATGACAAGGAGCTTGGGGTTCCGGATGTCGACGGCGACCGACGGGCTTCCCATCATGTCGAGCGCGTCGGTGGCGCGCGTCGGGCACTGGATCGTGGTGCCTGCGGGGAGGCCGGCGCGGGCCTCGGGGCAGTCGATGATGAGGCGGTACTGGAAGGCGCCAGGGTCCTGCGCGGCGGCGGGTGCGTCGAGGAAGGTCGGCGCGAGGAAGGCGGCTATGAGGGCCGTGGCGGCGAGGACGCGAAGGCTCATCGGTAGGCTCCCTGGGCTTCCTCTTCGGGAGGCGGGGCCGTGAGCGTCGCGTCCTCGATGATGACCTTGCAGTAGACGTCGCCCCAGCCGTTCGTGTTGAAGACGAGGACCGAGGGGAGGGGCCGCGACTCGCGGATGACCTTCTGGGGGTTGCCGACGGGAACGTAGCCGTTCGCAAGGGGCGAGGGCAACGAGAAACCCGTGAGGCGGCTCGTGCCGAGCGCCGCGGTGCCGCCCCAGGTTGCGACGACGGTCGGGGGTCCGCTCGCGACGGGGACCGGGACGAGGGGGGGGAACGTGATGAACGTGTAGCCGGAGTGGACGGGCTTCTGGCCGTTCACGAACCACTGGAGCGTCAGGCGGATGAACGTGGTGTTGCCGCCGGCCCAGAAGATCGGGTTTTTCGGCCGGTCCGCGGCCGGATGGTCGTGGACCCGGATGAGGACCTCGCCGATCTTCGTGAAGTTGTAGTCGGCCTCGCTTTGGGAGATCTGCGAGACGGACAATTGGCTGCCGCTCGGTTTCGATTCACGCGTGCTCACGGGCTCGGCGGGGGGCTTGACTTCCTTCGCGACCGGCTCCGAGCATCCCGCTAGGAATAACGCAATAACTACGAGCAGTACACCGCCCCGCAAGCGTAGTCCCCGGTGTACCCACCTATAAGCGCTTAAAACGGTTTGTGGTGGTTTTGACTCACTTTTCGGGCCGGGCGGACGGAGGAACGTTCGGGTTTCCAGGCGAAACCGTGGAACGGGCAGCGTACCCTCGCTTTGGACAACGTCGGCCAGACTGCGCCGAAACCAACGGGCGCGCGCGGACCCGGCGCGCCGGGCCTATTTTTTCCGGTCGAGGGTCTCCGCGAGGTACATGACCGCGTACGCGAGGGCGCTGAGGGCGTGGACGCCCGCGATGGCGGCCGCGAAGGCAGGCTTCCTCGCTTTCTCGATCCGGTCGCGGAACTCGCGAAGGAACTCGGCTCGGTTCGTCATCGGGCCTCAGGCAACGCGTGCACGTTCTTGTTCTCTTGCGCGCCTTCGCCGGTCGGCGGGTATTTGTGGTCGCGGACCGTCCCCGCCATCGGGCGCCGGAGATGAATCGAGCTTTCGCCGCGTTAGGCTTCTCCCTCGTTCTTGTCGCCACGCCTGTCACGGCGTTGCCGATGGGAACGGAAACTTCGCCTGAGCTCGTCGATGCAGCGGGGGATGTGAAGTACGACCAGCGGTATCTTGGGCCAAAGTCGCTCGCCTACCTTGACGTGTTGTCGGGTTGGATTGACTACGATAACTCGACCGACCGGGTCGCGTTCCACCTGAAAACGGGCGAAAACCGCGCCCTCGAGCGCCGGAGCGCCGAGAACATGTACGGCTGCACCCTTCACGGCATCATCCGCCTCGACGGCGCGATTGTGGGAAACCTCACGGTTTCGTGGACGAAGCGCAATGGAGGCACCGGCATCGCCTCCTTCGCCACGGTGCGGGAGCCCGACGATTTCTACGGCGGGAAAACCATCCACCATGGGTTCGCGGCCGCCTTCGACGAGCCGGGCCTTTACACCTGGTCGCTCAACCGCTCGGACGTCCTCCTTCACGCCGACACCATCGAGGCGCTGGCGGGAGGCTGCGTCGAGTCCGGCAGCCCCAGCCAAACGTTCTTCGAGCTGTACCGGAACAGCGACCAGGCGGAATCGAAGAGTGCGTTTTCCTTCCGGGAGCTTCGACGCATCGCGGGGCCGGACGGCGCCAAGGACCCGGTCGAGGCCTACCAGCCGCCCACGACCGCCACGACAGAGCCGGTAGCGGACACGGCGGCCGCGGGCTTCGTCCTCGTCGCTGCCGCCTTCGCGGTCGCCATGGCGCGCCGGAAAAACCTTTAACCGAACCTCGTCTCGGCGGAGCCACCGGGGATCGCGTTTGAAACTCTACGAGTACCAGGGCAAGGACCTCCTCTCGAAGTTCGGGATCCCCACGCCGAACGGTCGCGTCTTCTCCTCGGTCCAGGAACTCACGGCCGCGAAGTCCACGCTCACGTACCCGTGCGTGATCAAGGCCCAGGTCCTCGTCGGTGGCCGCGGCAAGGCGGGCGGCATCCAGTTCGCGAACAACTTCGACGAGGCGAAGCGTTGGACCGAGAAGATCCTCGGGATGGAGATCAAGGGCCTCAAGGTCAACAAGGTCCTCGTCGTCGAGAAGATCGAGTTCCACAAGGAGCTCTACGCGGCCGTCCTCGTCGACCGCGCCACGAGGCAGTCGCTCTGCATGGTTTCGGCGGAGGGCGGCGTCGAGATCGAGTCCGTCGCCGACGACAAGATCCACAAGACGATCATCAACCCCATCTCCGGGTTCCAGCCGTTCCACGCGCGGCGCCTCGTCGCGAAGATGGGCCTCTCGCCGGAGATCGGCAAGCAGGTCCAGTCCATCCTCGTGAAGCTCTACAAGGCCTACCGCGAGATGGACTGCGAGCTCCTCGAGATCAACCCGCTTGCGATCACGCCCCAGGGACAGGTCGTCGCCGGCGAC
>JACPAO010000112.1 GCA_016180755.1 Methanobacteriota archaeon | reverse complement strand
CATGATGGAGGAACTCGCTCAGGGTCGAAAGCGTATCCGCGTCGTCGTCGACGATCAGGATGGAGGGACGATCGCGGGGCATGGGGCGGATCGGGGCATCATCCGGGGAAGCAGGAGGCCACGTCGACGATCACGCGGACGGTGACCCAAACGTAGCCCGCGGGCGTCCACTCGTTGACGACGAGGGCGACGTACAACCAACTCGGAACGGGCGAGCCGGACTGGGCTCTGTACGGCCCCGTGGCGTAGCCGGGATCGTCGAAGTCGTAGTCCGTCGTCGTGCAGTACGTCGAGGGCCCTTCCTCGGCGGCGGCGCCCGGCGTGAGGGCGACGAGTAGCGTTCCGATGGCTGTGGCCCATCCAAGATTGGTGGTTGCGCGCATGGGAGTCCCCAAGCCACCAACGCGCGTTTGTCCAAAAGCGGCCAGGGTAAGGAACCCGACAACCCTTAACTTGACTGGCCGTTCAGGGGTTGTGGCTACGTCCACCGTGGGGGCCGGTGGTCCCCGGGCGGCGGGTTGGCTCCTCCTGCTCGTCCTGCCGCTTGCCGCCGGACCCGCCGGGGAAGCCGAAACGGCAACGGTCGGCGTGCTCGAGTTCGAAGTCGACGAGGCGGAAGGCGTCGAGGCCCGGGCCGTGCGCGCCGCCGCCGTCGAAGTCGTCTACAGCCCAGGGGAAGTCCCCGACGTGCGGATCGTCGCCGACCGCGTGTCCGGGACGCTCTACGAGTCCACCGTCCGCTACCGGGTCGTCGCGGGCCAGCGGGTCGGGGAGGCGCCTCGTGAGACCGTCGAGCATCTCGTCTCGGATTCGACGTTTGCGTCGCGATCGCTGCGGCCCGATTCTCGGCTCCTGGCGTCGCTCGAGTGCGGGGGCGCCAACGAGTGCGGCTCCGCGGCGGGCGCGGCGCAACTCCAGGAGGCCCTCGGGCACCTGGAGGGGACCGCCCACGTCCTCCAGCTCTTTCCCGACGTGCGCCCGCTCGAAGGCCGGGTAGCCTATCGGGACCCGAACCGGCAGTTCTTCACGGACGAGCCGCGCATCCAGGCCCCCGGCTCGAACCTTTCCCATTATGGGGGCCTCGTGCGGCTCTACGCGTGGGAGATGGAGTGGCGGTTCCAAGGCCGGGACGGGGCGTCGCGCTCGTTTGCGGCGGGCGTCGAGGTGGAGCAGGAGGCCGGTCCGTCGGCCACCATCGTCGAACGGGTCCTGCTTTTCAAGGGGTCGGCGGAGAACATGAGCATCGCGGGCAACCGCCTCCACCAGTGGTGGCGTCTTGGCGACCTCGACGTGGGCGCGGGAGCGATGACGCTCCGCAACGCGACCGGCGTCCTCCACGCGGCCGGCGCCGCCCGCCCCGTCACGAACGCCGTCGTGCGGCTCGAGCACGGGCCCGGGCGGTTCCACGCCAAGGCTTCGGACGACTGGGGCCGGCGATCCTACTCCGTCCGCCTGGACGCCGACGTCCGCGCCGTCTCCGTCGACGGCCGGCCCATCGTCTGGGATCGGGCAGCGTCCCCCTCGCCCGCGGTCGCTCTCGGCGTCGGCGTTGGCGCCGCGTCCCTCGTCGGCCTCGCGGTCCTCTTCTCCCGGCGCACGCGGGCAACCGACTGGCCCGGGTACCAGGCCCGGACCCTGCGCAACGACCGGCGACGTCTCCTCTACCGTTGGATCCAAGAGGCGCCCGGCGTGCAGCCGTTCCACCTGTGGCACCGTCTTGGCGGAGCCTTCGGCACGACGCTCCGTTCGCTCGAGCGCCTCGAGCGCGTCGGGCTTGTCCGCTCGACCCGCGTCGGCGGCTTCCGCCACTACTTCGACGCGTCCGTTTCCCAGGCCACCGCCACCGCCCTCGCGCCGCTTGCCACGCGGACCCTCCGGGAGACGTTGCGGGCCCTCGCGGACCTCGCCCCGTGCGACGAGCGCACGCTTCGGGCCCGCCTCCGGGTGTCCCACGCGACGCTCCAACCACGGCTCCGCCGCCTGCTCGACCTCGGGGCCATCGAACGGGCCCGGGAGAAGGGCCGATTCGCTTACCGCGTCGTCGCTTCGACGCCACGGCCAGGTGGGCCTGTGCCAGTCGTCCGGGAGGCCCCGGGCACCGCGGCCGTGGCCGCAACCTAGCCCCGGGCCGGCCGAACTTGGACGCGGTCGCCTCGTGGGGCGTGCGGCCGGTTCGCACACCCGAGGCGTCTCCCATGAGAAAGGATTTAACGTTGTTCGACGCCCTCGACCGTGGTCGCATGGGTGGTCGCGTCCACGTACTCGTGGGGTTGGGCATGGTCCTCGGCGTGTTCGCCGGTTGCCTCGCGGGGGACGACACGGCCTTGCGGGCCAACGAAAGCGCGGCCCCGTCCGAGGAGCCGCCCTCGAGCGTCACCGTCACCGCCGCGCCCGGCGTCGTCACGGCCATCAACAAAGGCGTCGTCCTAGGACGCGTCGTCGACGACGCCGAGCAGCGCGTCCCGGGGGCCCGCGTGAGCATCCTGCAGACCGACCTGTTCGCCGACAGCGCGTCGGACGGCGGTTTCCGGTTCGAGAACGTCACCCCCGGCGCGTACGTCGTCCGGACGGAGGCCTCCGGCTACCGCGTCGACGAGCGGTCCATCGAGGTCCGCGCTGGGAACGCCACCAACCTCACCGTGCTCCTGCTTCCTCTCGAGGAGCGCGGCGCACGTCGACCGCGTACTCGGCATGGTCTACTACTCCAACCAGCCGTCGCCGTCGAACAGCTGGTGCCGGATCCCGTTCAAGGACATGGGCGAGGGCCCCGAGATCGTCCTTCCCGGCACGAAGGAGATCCGCGTCACGATCACCTGGCAGAACCCGCAGGGCTCCACCCTCGAGAAGATGGGGCTCGGCTACACGACGGCGATCAGCGGCACCCTCGTCCACCTCACGAAGCAGGCGCCCAACACGCCGTTCGTCATCCCCGTGAAGCCCGAGGAGGCCGACAGCGGGCACCAGCGGTACTCCCTCTGGAACTTCTACCTCGAGCCCCAGAACAGCGTCGCGAACGCGCCCAACGACAAGCCGGCCGTGAGCCCGGGGACGTTCCACGTGAAGATCGTGCTCGTGAAGGGCGACGAGATCCCCGTCGATCCCCCGCACGAGGACCGGTGGGAGGCCAACACGACGCTCGTCCTGCGGCCCCGAGACCCCGCGGTCACGGCGGGCGCGAGCGGCGCGACGCGCCCCACCTTCCGCCTCGGCGCCAGCAAGATCGTCCCGCCGGGGACGGCCTCGCTCCGCGTCGTCTTCTGGTGGGCGTACACCGACGCTGCGAACAACACGGCCGCCGACCGCGACTACCTCCTCACGTGGCGCACGGCCGACATGGCCCCGCAGACGCCCGCCGCCCAGTTCGTGACGCGGACGCCCTCGGGGACCGCGAGCCACCTCAAGGTCTACGAGATCCCCGTGAAGCCGTCCGAGACCGACGGGTTCTACCAGCGGCTCTCCACCTGGGCCTTCTTCCCGTCGGTCGTCGGCTACGAGAAGGAATGGTACAACCCCGACCCGCGGTCGCGAAGCTTCAACCTGTACGTCGAAGCTATCCGCGACCCCGCGTTCGAGTGAGGGACGATCCCCGATGCGGATACTGGGCGCGCGCTGGGCGGCCTGCCTTCTCCTTTTGCCGATGCTCGCGGCAGGATGCCTGGGCGGAGGCGACGCCCCCGGCACGTCGTCGGCCGTCACCCTCGTCGAGGCGGAGCCGGGGATCGTCATCGCGTCCGACCGAGGCGCGCTCGTCGTCGCCGTGGCGAACGAGGCGAACCTCAGCGTCGCCGGGGCCCGCGTGAGCGTCCTCGGCTCGGACCTCTTCGGCGACACCGACAAGGCCGGCCGCTTCACGTTCCGCAACGTCACCGTCGGGGACCAGGTCCTCCTCGTCCAGCACGAATCCTTCCAGACGGCAGAGGTCCCGGTCGCCATCACGGCGGGAAACGTCACGCG
This sequence comes from Methanobacteriota archaeon, assembly GCA_016180755.1. GTDB lineage: Archaea > Thermoplasmatota > E2 > JACPAO01 > JACPAO01 > JACPAO01. Next base: position 9,421 of record JACPAO010000112.1, on the reverse strand, counting down.
CGTCCACGTGAACCTCGTTCCCCGCGACGACCGCGGCGCTGGCTACGTCCCCCACACGCACGACTTCTGGGGCGGCGCGGACGAGTTCACGCTCATCGACCGCGACGTGACCCTCGCCCCTTCGCCTTCTGACGCGACGACCGCGAACGCCTTCGTGAACGGCCAGGTCCGCGCGAACACCAACCAGACGTGGCCCATCGCCATCCTCGGCGAGCCCGACGAGCACAAGATCGTCCTCCCCGGCACGAAGGAGATGCGCGTGACGTTCTCGTGGCGCCCCACGCAGGTGACGCTCCCGCGGATCGGGTTCGGCTACCGGCACCCCGCCATGAGCGGCGCAGGCTTCACGCTCCTTGAGCCGAAGGCCGCCGGCGGGACCTGGACGCTGCGCGTCCTTCCCGCGATGGCGGACTCGGGACACCAGAAATTCAGCCTCTGGTCCCTCATCGCCTACTCGGCGAACAGCTACACGAGCCCGACCACGTTCGCCCCGGCCGTCGTGACGGGGCCCCTCCACGTCAAGGTCGTCCTCGTCCGCGGCGAGGTCACCCTCGAGCCGCCCCACGAGGATTTCTGGACCGCCGGCGACACGCGCATCCTCAGCGACTACGCCCGCGCCCAGTACGACGGCGGCGCCAACCCCACCCGCAACCCAAGCTACGGCCTGCGCCTCGACTCCAAGCAGATCGTCCCGCCTGGCACCAAGAAGCTCCGCATCGAGTTCCGGGTTGTGTACGCGGCCCAAGAGAGCGTGAACGCGCTCGACTGGGACCTCACCTGGCGCACGGGATCCCAGAACCCCCAGACGACGACCGTCACCCAATATTCCCGCGCGACGCCCACCACCGACACGCCCCTCCACAAGGTGTGGGAGATCGACGTGAAGCCCGAGGACAGCGACGCGTTCTACCAGACGCAGTCGAACTGGAACTTCGTGCCCTGGCCCAAACCGTGGCCCGAGGAGGGCATGTTCCTCGAACCGCGGGCGCGCAACCTCTACTTCGGCGTCACCGCCTTCAAGGACCCGGCCTACGGCGACGGTTGACGCCGCGCCCGCCGAAAGCACTATTACGGGCCCGTTCGTAGGAGCGTAGCCTTGCCGCCTTTGGCCCCCTGCGACGCGTGCCCCAAGCCCAGCATCACGTGGCTGCGCTACTCCGGCCAGCACCTCTGCGCCGCGCACCTCCAGGAATCCGTCGAGCGACGCGTCAAGAAGGAACTCAAGAAACAGGGAGGGCTTCCCCCGGGGCGCATCGGCGTCGCCTACTCGGGCGGGAAGGACTCCACCACCGTGCTGCGACTCCTCCACGATGTCGCCGGGGACCGGCCGGACGTCGAGATCGTGGCGCTCACCGTGGACGAGGGCATCGCCGGCTACCGACCGGTCGCGCTCGAGGTCGCGACGAAGGTCACGGCCCAGCTCGGGATCCGGCACGAGGTGAGGCGCGTCAAGGACTTCGCCGGCGTCACCATGGACGAGGTCCACGCGCTCGACTCCGACCTCGGCCAGTGCAGCTTCTGCGGCGTCTTCCGGCGACGGCTCATGAACGACTTCGCCAACGAGGTCGGGGCGGCCCGGCTCGTGACCGGGCACAACCTCGACGACACGGCCCAGACGATCCTCATGAACCTTTGCTCCGCGGACCTCGAGAAGCTCGCGAAGCTGGGGCCGCACGACGTCACGAAGCCCGGCCTCGTCCCCCGCCTCACGCCGCTTCGCGTCATCCCCGAGACCGAGGTCTACCTGTACGCGCTCACGAAGGGCTTCACGTGGCACGACGAGGAGTGCCCCTACTCCGTGAACGCCCAACGGGCCGTCTACCGCGACGTCCTCTACAAGCTCGAGGAGGCCCGGCCGGGGACGCGCCACGCGCTCCTTCGCACGTTCGAGGAGCTCAAGCCGCTCCTGCCCGACGCCCTCGCCCGCGACGGCATGCGGGAATGCGTCCGATGCGGAGAACCCTCGAGCGGGACGCTGTGCAAGGCGTGCCAGTTCCGCGAACGGATCGCGGCCGCGACGGCCTAGACCCACCAACTGGTGTACATGAGCGCGAAGATGAGGTTCACCGCGAGGAACGTGAGCGTCGAGATGAGGATGCCGCGGATCATCTCGGCGGGCCCTTCGGCCTTCCCGATGAGCACGTAGTACTCCACGAGCAGCACCGGGACGAACACGAGGAGGAACGGCAACATCCGGCGCGGAATGATCCAGTCTTGCCAGGCGAGGACGAGCGCCCCGAGGTTCGCGAGGACCCAGCTCCACCACCCGAGGAGGAACGCGTTGCGGCGGCCGATCTTCGTGGCGACGGTGGTGTACCCGACCCTCCGGTCGGCGTCATGGTCGACGAGCGTCGTGGGGACGTAGATCGCGACCACGACGAGGAGGCTCTGGGGGATGAACCCGTACGGCGCCTCCGAGAGTGGCGCGCCGATCGACCAACCGGCAAGCCCCGAAACGACCCCGATCCCAATCGCGTTCACGGCGACGTCGGCCCCGGGCACGGTCTTCAAACGGACGGGAGGTACCGAGTAGAGCCAGGCGAGGACGAGGCAGGCGAAGGTCAGGCCGAGGAAGGCGCGCCCCACGAACGCAGCCACGGCAAGGGAGAGGGCGGCGAACCCGTACGCCGCCGCGTGCGCGAAGGCGCGGTCCACAAGGCCTTGGACGAGGGGGCTTCGGGCCTTGCGCGGATTGGCGCGGTCCCCCGCCACGTCGTGGACGTCGTTGATGAGGATGGTCGCCATCCACAAGAGCGGCCCCATGACGAGGGCCCCAAGGATGAAACGCCACGCCGAGGCCAACCAGGCCACGAGGCTCGCGTAGAACTCCTGCCCCGTCGCTCCGTCCATCGCCGCCTGGTGGGCGAACGCGGTCCAGATTCCGAGGCCCGGGGCGAGTTCGTGCGTCGCGAGGAGGAACCCGACGTAGAACGGGAACGCGGAGACCGCCCAGAACTCGGGTCGCCCCAGGCGCCAAAGATAGACGAAGAGCTCCCCGACGGTCGGCCGCGGAGGCTCCGGCTCCACGGCCGCCGAAGGGCGCCCCGGGTCGTGAGGCTTGCGGCTACTTCGCCAGCGCCGTCCACGTGGGCAGCGGAAGCTCGCCATAGAAGGTCGTCGTGTAGAGGACGAATTCCTGCTGGACGGCCGCCCCCGCGTTCGCGGTCGCGTGATCGTCGAGGAGCCCAGGCTCGACGTGGACGTGGGACGCCAAGACCCCGGCCCCCCGCAGGGCTCGGAACGGGGACGTTCCCGTGTGGACGCGGACGTAGTGGTCGCCGGGTTCGCCGTGCGCCTCGGCGATCGACTGAGGCTCGCCCGCGCCCTCGAGCGACACCTCGAGGCCCAGGATGTCCGCGAGCGCGGACTGCGGCTCCCACGCAAGCTCCACGATCCCAACCAAGGCTCCCGCGGGGAACGGCACGCGGGCCTCGGCTTGGTGGTTGTCGAGGTGTTCGGCGCAGCTCACCGTGTACACGCCCGGGAACCCGTGCGCGTTGCCCGCGGCGGCCTCGCAGCTCACCTGCCCCGTGGTGGTGTTGGTGAGGTGGTGCGCGACGGCCGTCGGCTGCGCCGCGAGGACGAAGCGGACCTCGGCGGAGGCCACGTAGGCGAGGTCCACCCGGACCACTTGGTCGCGGTAGCCGGGCTGGGCCGCCCGTAGGAGGAGGCCGTTTGCGGCCGGCAGGGAGCCGAGACGGAAGGACCCGTTCGCGCCCGTCGACGTGCTCGCCGTGCCGCCAAGGTGCGAGACCACCGCGCCCGCCAAGGGGCGCAGCTCGTCGTCCACGACGGTCCCGGATGCCGTCCGACCGGCGGCGGGCTCGGGGGAACCGGGGAGGGCGTTGGGCCGGCCTTGCGCACCTGGGCCCGCGCATCCCGCCAAGACAAGAAGAGCCACGAGGGCAAGGGGCGCGAGGGTGGGACCATCGCGGCGAGTCATCGGGACCGACCATCGAGGCGGTCCGCGCCGTTAAAAGGGTTGTGACCGGCCGCTCCGCTGGGGGAGAAAAAAAGTGGGCCGCCGGTCCTGGGGAGGAGTGACGGGGCCCGGGTTGAGAGGGTGGTGCCGGCACCCGATTTTCCTGGGGAGGAGAGAGGCGAATGCCGGCACGGGGGAGGAGACAGGACCCGCGAAGGTCCTACGGTCAATCTTATCGGACGAACTCGACGCCGTACTTCGCGACGCCGGCCGGCTCGGCGTTCTTGAGGCCGACCATGGCCGCGCGGGGGTCCGCGCGGGGAAGCACGTGGGGGCTCTCGATGCCCGTCATGATGGCCATCACGCGGCAGCGGCCCTCAAAGTCGGGGTTCACGCGCGCGCCCCAGATCACGTTCGCCGTGCTGGAGAGCTCGTACGTGAGGCCCTCGACGACCTCTTCGGCGTGCTTGAGGGTGAGGTCCGCGCCGCCCGTGATGTGAACGAGCGCGCCGGTCGCTCCCTTGTAGTCGACGTCGAGGAGCGGGTGGTTGAGGGTCGCGTTGACGAGGGCGGCGGGGCCGTCCGCGTTCTTCGACTCTCCGTAGAGCATGACCGCGACGCCGCCGTGGCCCATGATCGCCCGGACGTCCGCGTAGTCCAGGTTGATCAGGGAGGGCTGCGTGATGGTCTCGGAGATGCCCTTCACCGTCTCGGCGATGAGCTGGTCCATGACCGAGAACGCCTGGTCGATCGGGAGGTTGGGGACGTACTTGAGGAGCCGGTTGTTGTCAAGCACGATGACCGAGTCGGCCTTCTTGCGGAACTTGTCGAGGCCCTCGTCGCCCTTCACGAGGCGCGCGCGCTCGACGTTGAACGGGGTGGAGACCATGCCGACGACGATGGCGCCGAGCTTCTTCGCGACGTCCGCGACGACGGGAGCGCTGCCGGTTCCCGTGCCGCCGCCCATGCCGGCCGTGATGAAGACGAGGTCCGCCCCGTGGAGGAGCTCCTCGAGCTTGTTTCGCGCCTGCTCGGCGCACTTCTCGGCCACCTCGGGGTAGCCGCCGGCGCCGAGGCCGCGGGTGATGGACTTGCCGATGAGAAGTTTCTTGTCGGCCTCGACGAGGTCGAGGGCCATCTTGTCTGTGTTGATGGCGATCGTCTCGGCGCCCTTGACGCCGATTCGGTGGAGGCGGGAGACGGTGTTGCCGCCTGCGCCGCCGCAGCCCACGATGACGATCTTGGGCTCGCCGAACGAGTCGAATTCGACGTTCTTGCTTGCTTTGTCCTCTGCGTGGACCATCGCCTTTGAGATCAGACTTTCCATGCTTCCCATCTCCTCCTTTCCTTTTGCATCCCTTGGGTTTCTGTGAGAGGTAGTTGTGGGGGCGGACCACCGGCCCGCCCCCGTCGAGGCATCCCTTCCCCGCTACCTTGAGGCAATCTTACTTCTTCGTGAGCTTCGCAAGCTGCGCCTGCATCTGGGCCATCTGGGCCGCCATCGTCTGCAGTTCGACCTGGGCCTTCGCGGAGCCCATGAGGTCCTTGACCTCGGCCGAGCGCTTGTTGACGTAGTCGCGGACCGCTTCCGCGATCGCGTGGGTCCGGTTCCGGAGTTGACCGGTCTGGATGAGCGCGTCGATCGTGTTGAGGTGCATCTTGTTGAGGCGCACCGTTACGCGCTCGGTCGGGACTTTCGCCACCTTGTTTCCTCCTGTCGGCCCACGTGCGACATCATCGGACGTTGCGAGACACCGGTTCACTCCGGTGCGACGCTATCCGATTTTGTCTGACAGTGTCATACCGCGGGGGGTAGATATAATGTGTGAAATTTTCCGACGTCTTCTCCTGAGAAGGGGAACGCGAGGGAGGGACGGACCCAGAGTTCCACCGGAAATTTCCGGTGGAGCCCTGCGGTCAACAGGAGTGGGAAGGGATGCCCGGCCCGTCCTCGCTCCCGTCGCGCGAACTCACAGAATCACGTTCCCGACTTAAACACCGTCGCTCCGCGCCGACCGTCAGGCATGTCAAACAACGTCGGACGCCGAGAATGGCCGGCCCGACGCGCCGCGACACGTTGTGGATATTGAGCTCCAGCGCCCCTACGAACTTGCCCGCCGACGCCGCGAATCCCCCCGAATGACACCGCCGAGACAACCCGTATCCCGCCGTGCCCTCCCAGGGAAACCGTCTTCTAGGTGCCCCGCGTCGCGCCGGACGGATGAGCGACGAAATCGTCCCCGCCCAAGCCTTGGCGCCCAAAATGCGCCGCTTCCAGGAGAAGCGCGGCGGCGCCCCCACCGTGACCCAGCTCTTCGACCGCCTCGAGGCCCTGGACGCCCTCAAGGACCTCGGCGCGATCCGTCACATGCAGGCGCTGTAGCTCTTTCCGCGCGGCGGAGCCCTCCCGGTCGCGTCCTGGATGTGCTCCGGCCAGGCCACCACGGCGCCTCAGGCGGGCGCGAACGGCTGGCCACCTGGGTCGGCCCAACGCCTGCGGACCCACGCCGGGGGCTTGTACGCGAGGTAGACGGCGCACGAGGCGCACAAGGCCACCACCATGTTGGTCAACTGCCAGGCCTGCTGGGTGGCGGGATCCCGGCTCAGACCGGTCACCGTGCCGACGAGGCTTGACCCAAACCAGGCCACGAGCGACGCGGCCACGAGCGCGATCCGGTACTTCTGCTCCGCGCCCGTGACCTTGAAGTACAACGAGAAGAACGCGATGGCGGAGAGGAGCGGGGGCACGGAGATGAGGAGACCGAAGACGAGCCCTTGAACCGGGTCGGTCTTGATTCGGTCGCCGCTCGCGTCGAGGAACGCCTTCGCGCCGCCGTCCGGGGGGACGCCCCAGCCTTCGATGTGCGCGGCGACGAGGATGTACTCCAACCATACGATCATGACGACGAAGTACGCGATGACCGGGCCGATGACCCAGCTGCGGCCGGTGTAGATGTAGAGCAGGTAGTAGACCAGGCCGGCGATGGCGGCGAAAACGACGATAAGCAAGAACTGCACCAGGATCAGCATGGTGTCGAACGTGTCGAGGTTTAAGCTGCGCAGGATGGCGACCAACGGGGTGAACACGGACAGGCCCGCGAGCCCGTACCACCACGCCTGGAACATCCGTTTCGCAAGCTGGTCCTCGGCCGAAGCGGGGCGACGGCCCACCTGGTACCCCACGGCGGCGTACACGATCGTGGAGGCAATCGCCAGCCCGATGCTCGCCGGAAGGTAGTAGTCCGCCATCACACCAACCTCTGGGCCCGCTCCTTGACCGTGCGCCGCGCCGAACCGAGACTGATGTTCTCGACGCCCGCGAAGTCGCTCTTCACGACCATCCCTTCGTCGGTGAGCTCGAGGACACGGTACTTCTTGTCATGCCCGCCGCCGCGGAACTTCAGCACGTTGAGGGCCTTGCGGAGCTCGCCTTCCAGTTCGACGTAGCGCAGGACGACGATGTTGTCGACGAGGAACTCGATCCCGTAGTTGCTGATGGTGACGGCGGGACCCACGATCTGGGCGATCTCGTGCGTCATCACGGTGGTGACCTTGAGCAGCCGGAGGTGGTTCATCAATCCGGAGATCCGCTCGCGCAGGTCGCCGCTCGGCATGCCGGTGAACTCGAAATGGCTCATCGAGTCGATGAACAGGCGCTGGGCCCCGATGTCGCCCACCACCTGGTCGAGGACGGTGCCTTTCTTGGCGCTATCCGCGAGGAGGATCTTGGGGGTCGTGCACACGAGCCGAGCCTTGTCCTCGGCCTCCCACTGCTTGAGGTCCCAACCCTTCTTCTCGGCGTCTCGGTAGATCTGCTGGGGCAAGTACTCGAAGGTGACGAACACGCCCGGCTGACCCGCCTGGACCCCCGCCGCCAAGTAGTGGAGGCCGAGCGTCGTCTTCCCCGTCCCGGGGCTTCCCGCGACCAACGTGGAATCTCCGGGAAGGAGGCCGCCGCCCATCATCCCGTCCAGGCCCGGGACGCCCGTGGAGAGGCGGCCCGCGGGGGTCGACGTCATCGGGCGCTCGCCTCGGCCGTGCGCTTGCTCATCTCGTGCTCGATGAATCGTTGGACGTCGGCCTCCTTTCGGCGGTCGTAGACGAGGAGGGTCATGCCGTCCGTCTTCTGCTGCCGGAGGATCCCCAAGGAGATGTGGCCCGCGATCTCCTTACGAAGGTGGTCGACGTTGGTCCCCAGGCGCTTCGCGAGGCCTTCCAGCGTCTCGATGATCCCGGGGTTGTCGTGGAAGAACACGACGACCTGGACCTTCAGGCTGGAGTCGACCCAAAGCTCGAGGAGCTTCTTGAGGTCGGGCTTCTTGGATGGTCCTGGCATGGCTTCACTCCTTGAGAAGAATCGTTAGCTCGCCGCCTGCATCCAGTCTCGGCTCGCCGCTCAGCTGGTACTTCGTTCGCAGGATCGAGGAGAGGGTTCCCTCGAACAGGCCGACGATGAGTCCGACGGTCCCGCCCTTTGCCACTCGTAGATACGGGGGCGGCCGTATGCGGAGCCGGAAAGCCCCGCCACCCTCTTGCCCGACGGAAACGTCCAGGTGAAGGAGGCGCCCCGCCGCCTTCAACGCGGCCTCCGGGTCAGGGCCGTTGATCTTCGTGCCCAGCCGGGCGCCCTCGTCCAAGGATCCGTAGCGGACAAGCGAGTACAAGGCGCCCGAGCCCATCACGTCCCCCAGGCGGGCCAGGACGCCGCCAATGAGCTCGATCGTGGAGGACCAGTCGACGGCGCTCCCGTTTGCACCCGTCGCCGACCGGGACGTGCCGGCTTGGCCCGCCGCGGGCATGGTGCGTCCGGCCGCGGGGGATTGGCTTCGCGCCAACGCCATGGCTACCGACCCCTGGAGGGAGCGGGCGACAGGAACTTGCCGAGGATCTCCTTGATCCGGTCGGCTTCGAAGGGCTTGCGCACGAACCCGTCGGCGCCCGTGCGCCGCGTGATGTCCTCGGCCTCCGTCGACGCGGTGAACACCAAGATCCGCATCTGCCGCAGCTCCGGCCGGGCCCTCAGCGACGCAATCAGGCGGCCCAAATCGAGTTTGGGCATGTACACGTCCTGGAGCAGGATGTCGGGCCGGACGCGCAGCGCGACCTCCATGATCTTCGCCGCGTCCGACACCGTGACCACCTCGAACCCGTTGGCCTCCAAGACCATGGACGTGCTGTCGACCACGTCGGGTTCGTCGTCCGCAAGCACGATCCTGGTCATGACGCGGTCGCCTCCGCGGCCTGGGCGCGCGCAGCGTCCGAAGCCGTCCCGCCCAGCGTGAAGAAGAACGTGGCGCCCTTTCCCGGCTCGCCCGTGGCCCAGACGCGGCCACGGTGCCGCTCGATCGCCCGCTGGACCGCGACGAGGCCGATCCCGGTCCCTTCGAAGTCGGTGGCAGGGTGGAGGCGCTCGAAGAGATGGAACAGCCGGTCCTTCTCGGCCATCGTGAACCCAACGCCGTTGTCCTTCACGAAGTACACGGTGCGACCCTCCTCCTG